>BNUX01000016.1 GCA_025997675.1 Spirochaetia bacterium
TGGGCTTCAAGTTCCTCCCGGTCGATGTCCCCCAGGATAAGGCAGATCCCCTGGTTCATGCTGAAATCGTACCGGCAATGGTAACGCAGTGAAAGTTTCTCCATGATCGTATTGTTCCACTTCTCCGATCATACTCCCCTTTCTTTTAAAAACGCAAGGGGAAAACCATACCAATTATGCTGTCAAAACGCCTGTTTTTGCTGTCCAGGGGGAATTTGAGATAAAACTTGAGATAAAACGCTTGACACCGCCCCTTTCAGTGGAGCCCCACGAGCACCGCGTTAGGCGCAACGAGTAGCGCGTTAGGCGCAACGAGCAGCGCGTTGCGCCTAACGAGCAGCGCGTTGGGCTTAACGAGCACCGCGTTGGGCCTAACGAGCACCGCGTTGGGCCTAACGAGCACCGCGTTGGGCCTAACGAGCACTGCGTTGGGCTTAATGAGCACCGCGGTGGTGCCCCAAAACATGGTCTACCCTAAAATAAGCAAATGTAGTATAATGTTTCATGAGAGGTTTTTATGTACGAGCGAGAAAATGCCTTTTATGAGGCGAATATTGGTATGCTACGTGAAAAATATTTGGACAAGGAAGTGGTAATCGCCGGAGATGAAATTTTAGGGGTTTATGACGACCTTGGAACCGCCCTTGATATGACCCAAAAAACCCACTCCCTCGGTTCATTCACCATAAAGCATATTCGCACCACCCCGGAGACTATTTGGATTCCCAGCTATTTTGAAGGAACAATTCTTTGACGTATCGTGCTCATGCTCAAAACTATGGGTTTCGTACACCGATATTAAGCTCAGATATTGAGATTTTCCCCCGTTCTTCTGTGAAACAAGGCAACAGCATGATACTATCCGCTATTTGGGACACCGGTGCGACCCGGACTTTTATCAACCGCCACTTTAGCGAAAAACTCGATCTTATTCCTATAGAGTTTCAGCCGGTGGTCGGCGCGAATGGCTCCCAAATGGCTGGCTTAGTAGTTTTGGCTATAAAACTACCAAATGGATTATTCATCCCTGATAAACGGGCTTTTATTTGCGACCTGCCGGATTCGGTAAATATCCTTATTGGTATGGACATCATCCAGCTCGGGGATTTTCATATTTCCAATGCCGGCGGCAAAACCCTGTTCAGCTTTGTAGTTCCATCCCTTCCAACGCCTTTCAGTCTGGCCGAGGAGGCCGGCAAGCTGAACGGCCAAAAAGATCAGAAAATCGACTAAAACTTCAAAAATTTTTAACTCTTACCCGTGACCTTGAAATAGACCGGTAAAAGCCCTATAATTAGCTCAGTAGAAAGGCATAAATTGGCTCAGTAGAAGGGTAAAAATGATGGAAACCTATCGGCCGCGTATCCCGGTGGCAAACTGCCGGAATTGCGGTATACTTAACCCGTGAAACGCCATTTCCGGCTCATTATCATCGTCTTTAGTATCCTCTCCCTGGGGGCGTTTCTCGTTTCCTTCTATATGGTGCGGAATCTCTACATACGCCATGCCGCGGAAGGGAACAGCCCGCTGAGTTATCATTTTTCCCTGTACCTGCCGGATAACCGGAACGCTTTTTTTACGGAGATTATCCGGGGGGCGGAACGGGCGGCGGCGGAGGTAAACGCGGCGATTTCAATCCATTCCATCGATCCCGTGAAGAATGAACTGGAAATGGCCGCCTATACCGCCGTGGACGGGGTTATCGTCTGTCCCTATCTGGAGGATGCCCTGGCCCGCCGGCAGCTTGAAAAACTGGGGGCCGCCCAGATTCCGGTGGTCATCATCAACCATAATGTCCCCAACGATCAGCCCTGGCCCTTTATCGGCGCCAATAACTTTGATATGGGCCGCAGGCTGGGGGCCGAAACGGGGAGGATCTCAGGCGGCCCCATACGGCTTGCCCTGGTGTACAGCGATAAGTCGCCGGGTATCTACGGGGAACGGGAACTGGTGGAAATGGGCATTGCCGACGCTTTGACGGATAGGCTTGCCTCGCCCATCCTGGAATTCCGCACCAACCTGAATCCCCTGGACGCAGAGGCCCTGCTTGGCAGGCTTTTGCCCCGGGCGGATATCAATACCATCATCTTTACCGATGCCAACGATACCCTTGCCGCCGCCCAAACCCTCATCGACATGAACCTGGTGGGACGGGTTCAGGTTATCGGGTTCGGGGATGATCCGGGGATTCTGGAAAATATCAGGAAGGGGGTTATCGCAAGCACTGTGGTAACCAACCCCGAACGGATTGGCTACGAGGCGGTACGATCCCTTTCGGCCCTGCGGACTACGGGATATACCTCCACCTCCATTGATACGGGCATCGAGATTATCGATCAGCGGAGCCTGGAATGAGGATTCCCCGCCGCATTTTCCGGTCCTTTCGGGCACAAATGCTGTTCAGCATATTCGGCGCCTTTTTATTGTTGGTACTCTCCACCGGCTATACCATGATCTCCGCAAAAAATCTGCAGACCATTCTTGACAATAGTTTTGAACAGGAACGGTTTATCAAATCCATACAGGAAGACCTCGCGGCTTATCAGGCGCCGCTCTTGGATTACCTTTCCACCCGGTCTTCCAATGCCCTTTCGCGGATACTCATTGACTCACAAACCCTGCGGCGGAAGATTCCTTCCGTTACCCCTGTTACCGGGAACCGGGTGCTGTTAAAAGAACGGGAACTCTACGCGCTGATCCATTCCTACCTGAATCTGGCGGATGAAGCGATGGAGGCAAAACGGGGCAGAAACATTGCCGCCTATACCCGGATGTACGACGAAATGGCAGGATTACTGTCCTATATCAACGCGGAAATTGAAGCAATAAGCATTGAGCGCTTCCGCAATCAGACCGATTCCTACGGCCTGTTCATCCTTGGGGCGGGGGCCGTGCAGTTTTGGAACCTCCTGTTTATCATCTTTGTTTCGATTGTAGCAGTGTTACTGCTCCTCATATCCGTCGGGCGGGTTACGGACCCCCTGGTACGGCTTTCGGCCATGGCGGCGGAACTATCGGCGGGGCATTTCGATATTGAAGATATCACCACCGACGGCGTGCGGGAAACGCAGCAGGTGGTGGACGCCTTTAACCGGATGAAAAACGAAATCCGTAATTACATTGAAGAGATCCGTCTGCAGGAAAACGTCAAGGGGGAATATATGCGGGAGCGGATGCGGAACATGAAGATGGAAGGATTGGTGCGGCGCATGGAAATATATGCCCTCCAGGCCCAGATGAATCCCCACTTTCTTTTCAACACCCTGAATACGGGGATGCAGCTTGCCATTGTGGAGGGGGCCGACCGGACCGGCGAATACATGGAATACCTGGCAAAACTATTCCGGCATATCATCCGCAACAAGGAAATCATCGTGCCCCTGCGGCACGAGATTGAGGGGCTCAACTATTACTTCTCTATTTTAAAAGTACGGTTCCCCAAAAACCTGGATTTAGTGCTGGACTACGACGAGGCCCTCCTTGACGCCTGCAAAGTTCCGGTTTCCATCCTACAGCCCCTGGTGGAAAACTGTATCATCCACGGGTTTAAGGATGCCGGCGCCCGCCGTTCGCTCATCATGGTCAGGGCGGAGCAGCAGGGGAGGAGGCTCATCCTCTCGGTCCGGGATAACGGTCAGGGCATGGAAAAGGAAACGGTAGAGAAACTGCTCCACCCCCAGCACATTGACGAATCATCCGCCTCCCGGGTCATGGGGCTTGAAAACGTTATCCAGCGGCTTTACTTTTTCTACCCCGATGACCCGGAGGTCATCTCCATTCAAAGCGGCCAGGCGGCCCTGCCGGGAACCGCCGTCATCATCAGTATTGATACCGGGAGAACACCATGTATCGCGTTCTGATTGTGGATGATGAGGAGCCGGTCCTGGACAGTTATGAATTTATGCTGAAAAGCACCGGCAGTTTTATTCTCGCCGGAAAGGCCCGTACCGGATATGACGCACTAAAACTAATCTATGAATCACCGCCGGATTTGGTGTTCATGGACATCAATATCCCCGGCATGGACGGGCTTGCGGTAATCGCCGAGGTCCATAAAAAATTTGCTTCCATGGTTTTTATCCTGTCCACCGCCTACGAGCGGTTCGACCTTGCCCAAAGAGCCATCCCCCTGGGGGTGTTTGACTATCTGGTAAAGCCGGTATCAAAAAAAACCTTTTTCGCCGCCCTGGAAAAAGTGCAGAAGCACCTGGGACAGGAGCCTCCGGGTGAAGCGGGTATACAGCACTATTTACGGAAAACTATTTGGAAGGCGGTAAGCCCTGAGGAATGGGAACAGTACCGGGAGCGGTTTGCCTTTCCTTCGGATAAGGGGATTGTCTGCCTGCTGGAATTGGGGGGGGATGCGGAGAAGTGGAACAATACGATCATGGAGAAACTTTCACTGCGTTACCATTGCCGGTACGATTTCAGCATGAACCAGGGGATCTGCCTTATCCTGGGGGACATCGACCGGGAGGAACTTGAAGCCCAGGTAGAAAAGGTACTCCGGGAAACCCTTCCCGGAAAGGAATATGCCTGTGGGATCGGCGGCGTATATTATGGAAGCGAACTGTACCAATCCTGCGGCGAAGCTTTAACGGACCTGCACCGGAAACGGAACGGGGATGGGGGCGCGCAAAACCGGGAACAGCAGCGAATCAAAATGCTTCGCCGGAAAACCGGCATAGCCCCTCCCGAAGAAACAGCAAAGCTATTTAACGATCTCTGGAAGGATGTTTTTAGTTCCCATGATTTTCCGGCGGCCAAGGCAAAGATGGCGGCGGTCTTCATGTTCCTCATGGATGATTGCACGGGCTGTTACAGCGGCCACCCGGAAGTTTTGCCGCCCTTCAATGCGGCGGAGGAGATCATGGCGCTGCCGGACCTTGCCGCATGGGAAGCCTGGGCCGCTTCCGCCTTTGAGCACATTCAGCGCCATGCAAATCTCCGCCGTTCCGGAAGCTTCCCCCTGCCCCTGGTAAAGGCCATCGAATATATCCATGACCATTACGCTGAAAGTATCCAACTGCCGAATGCCGCCGGGGCAGCCCAGGTTTCCGCCGCCTATTTAAGCCGCCTTTTTTCGGAACACCTTAAAACTAATTTTATCGACTATGTTACGGAGCTGCGGATAGGCCAGGCGGAAAAACTTATCCGGGAATCCCGGATGAATATCAAGGAAGTTGCCTTCGCGGTGGGCTATCAGGACCCCAATTATTTCAGTAAAATTTTCAAGAAGATCACCGGGTTGTCCCCCCGGGCTTTTGGGGCGCGGGTGGAATGAGGAACGTTGCGGGCCTCTTGATGATTTTATTCGGCGGGGGTATACTCAACATAAGGAGAATTCCATGCCCCAAACCATGACCTTAGATGAGAAGTTAGCCATAGGGGTAAAAGCCCATAATTATAAAATTGCCGGTAATATGGAGGAATGTGAGCGGATAATGAGGGAGGAGATACCCTTAGCGCCCTATCTGGCAGAATTCGCCAAAAATCGTCTTGGCCCGGACTTCCTTATCAATGGTGGTTTTAACCTATCAGAAGCGGAGGCTGAATTTGGCGAAAATTGGCTTAGTAAATAAAATTTTTTCGAGTGTCAATTCTATTGATGTAGGCCGTAAAGGAATTGCTACTGACGGAAATGAACATGAGGGAAGGATATCCTATGAAGTCGGCATATCCATAGCCCTGACGAGTTTTCAGGAAGCCCAAACATCAGCGGACTGCGAGATTTTAATACTTTCCGAAGAAACTTTTTTACGGCAGGAACTTCACTTTTGCCATCCTGCCGATACCATCACCCGGAACAGCCTCACTCAGGCCATTCAGAGCTCTATCAGGCCGCCGAAGCTACCTATGCCACAACAAAAAACCGTATACAGGGCTGCCCCAAGGACATTTTTCACCAAGCATGTGCCGGCCATCACACCCGTCTCAGTAATTCCCTCCGCACCCCTGGGATCAACATGATTGAAAAGGCCGTCATACAGCAGCGCATGGCAAACATGAAAACTGCCGTGGGTTGCTATTTGGAGAAACAAAAGAAGGCTCTAACGATAACCAGCTAAAAACTTTGTCAAATATGATACCATCCTCGAAATAATCACTTTTTTACGGGTCTATCACTCTATGACAGATATAGGTGATATACTCATAGCATGGAAACCAGAAAAAGACTGCCAAAAACCGCCCTGCCCCGGATTTACTATATTGATGAGCAGATCGCCTCGGGCACATACCCCAGCACTAAAAAGTTGGCGATAGAATACGATACCAGTATGTCCAGCATAAGCCGGGACATTGATTATTTGAAGGACCTGGGAGCACCCATAGAATACGATACCCAGCGCCGGGGCTATTACTACTCAAAAAAGACTTTTCGCCTACCGGGAAGTTTTACCACCACAGAAAACATACAAGCTCTGGGTATGGCAAAGACCCTGCTTTCCCTGTACCAGGATACG
The DNA here is from genome assembly GCA_025997675.1 of Spirochaetia bacterium. Taxonomy (GTDB): domain Bacteria; phylum Spirochaetota; class Spirochaetia; order Treponematales; family Breznakiellaceae; genus Termitinema. Next base: position 6,465 of record BNUX01000016.1, read on the forward strand.
CCCCTCTATGAAGCCGCCAGAAATCTTTTGGAGAGCATTACCGCCCCCCTGGTTGACCGGAACAATCCCGGCTTGTATGAAAACCGGATTGTCGTACCTCCGGTAGCCTCCTCCAATGTAAACCCTGACATCTGGAACACCATCACGCTGGGGCTTAAGGAAAACAAGGTTATCGCCTTTGAATATCAGGGAACCTGGGACGATGATTTCAAACCCCGCCGGGTACGGCCCTACCAACTCCTGTTTGATACCGGGGTGTGGTATCTCTACGGCTATGCGGAAGAACGTAAAGCAATCCGTGTTTTTGCTCTTACCCGGATACAAAACGCCGCCATCACGGCAAGCGTCTTTACCCTGCCGCCTGATTATGATTACTGTTCCCGATCCGATGGCAGCAACTTTGGGATTTTTGCGGGGGAGAAAAAGTACCGGTTTTCCGTTGCCTTTTATGAAGCGTCAGCACGGTGGGTGCGTGAACGGCGTTGGGCTGGGGATCAGGTTATTGAAGAAACCGAAGATGGAACGGTTATCACTTTTACCAGTACCCAATACGATAAAGTCCTTGAATGGGTCTTGTCCCGTGGTTGTACCGCTCAGCCTATGGAGCCGCAAAATTTGGTGGAGGACTGGAAATGGCATATTAACGAAATGAGGAAGTTGGCAAGAAATGGATAATAATATGATGGAAAATCAGGAACTACCGGAAACTGCTGAGGCGTTTGTTGAACGGGGCAATTCCTTAGATGATAAGGGCGATTATGATTCGGAAATAGCGGACCTTACCAAGGTAATAAGTATTGATCCTACGCATGTTCTTGCCTATGAAGATCGCAGCCAGCCGTATTACAATAAAGGGGATTATAATTCGGCACTAGCGGATCTTACACAGGTAATCAGCATTGATCCAAATAATGGAACTACTTATTGTAATCGCGGTCTTTTGTATAATATTAAAGGCGAATATGACCAAGCGATAGCGGATTGCACAAAAGCAATCGATATTGATCCTGATGATACTTATGCCTATAACAATCGCGGTGAGGCGTATACCCAAAAAAGGGAGTATGATAAAGCCATTGCGGACTTAAATATCGCGTTGCAAATTAATCCGAATGACGCGGATTTTTTGGATTGCCGTGGTTTTGCGTATTACAATAAAGGCGATTATAATTCGGCAATAGCGGATTATTCCAGAGCAATCAGTATTGATCCTGGTGATGCTATTGTCTATAGACATCGTGGTCATGCTTATTTCGACAAAGATGACTATGATTCGGCGATAGTGGACTTTACCAAGGCAATCAACATTGATCCCAAGTATGCTAAAGCTTATAACAGTCGCGGGCTTGCGTATGGCATAAAAGGCGATTATGATTTCGCCATAGCGGACTTTACCAAGGCAATCAACATTGATCCTGAATATGCCAAAGCCCATAACAACCGCGGCTTTGCGCATAATGAAAAAGGCGAACATGGTTTGGCGATTACGGACTATACCCAAGCGATCAGGCTTGATCCCAATCTTACCAATGCCTATTTATTTCGTGGTCGTGCGTATGAAGAAACGGGCGATTATGATTCGGCTATAGCAGACTTTACCAAAGCGGTCGGCATTGATCCCGAATGTGATGAAGCAAAAGAGGGCCTTGAAACGGCACAGAAGAAACGGCTTATAACTATAGCAATGAGTTTGGAGAATAAAGAAAATGAATAATCAAGGGCAGCCGATTTCTGCTGGGAAATTTATATCCCGGGGAGATTTCTTTGCCGATATGGGCGATTATGATTCAGCTATAGCGGACTATACAAAGGCAATTAGATTTAGTCCATGTATCAAAAATTATTTGAGCCGTGATACACCGGTTCCTACTTGCCTTGTGGATAAATGGCGTAGATATGCAGTTGTCTATAAGCAACGTGGTTTTGCGTATGGCTTAAAGGGTGATTATGACCAGGCAATTGAGGACTTTACCCAGGCAATCAATATTGATCCCAATTATGCCGTTGCCTATCACTATCGTGGTATTGTGTATTGTATCAAGGACGATTATAAACAAGCCATTGCGGACTATACGCAGGTTGTCAGTATTGATCCTGCTTATGCTGGCGCCTATTATGATCGTGGTGATGCGTATTGGGAGAATAAAAAAGATTATGCATCGGCAATGGCGGACATTACACAAGCAATCAACATTAATCCTAAACTTGCCGGCGCCTATAACTATCGGGGGTCTTTGTATATCCTCAATGAGGAATATGATCGGGCCATTGAGGACTTGACACAAGCCATCAGCATTGATCCCTATTTTACCGCCGCTTATTATCACCGTGGTCAGGCGAATGAAGAAAAGGGTGATTATGATTCAGCCATTGATGACTACACTCATGTAATCAGGCTTGATCCCGATCAGTACACTAATTATTACCAACGTGGTAAGGCGTTTCTTAAAAAGAACGATTTTGATTCAGCAATAAGGGATTTTACCCATGCAATCAATATATATCCTAATGAAGAATTGGCCTATTGGAATCGTGGGGAGGCGTTTTATAGTAAGGGCGACTATGATTCGGCGATAGCGGATTTCACTCAAGCCATCAGCATTGATCCTCATTATTACTTGCCCTATTACGACCGTGGTATGGCGTTTTACAATAGGGGTGATTATGATTCGGCGATAGCTGACTACACTCAGGCAATCAGACTTTATTGCGGCTTTGATGAAGCAAGGGAGGGTATTAAAATAGCACGGAAGATGCGGCGTAGGAAAATATGGAAATGGTTAGCAAGGCCTTTCAAATATCATGGATTAGTTCCAATGATATTTTATTGATTAAGATACGCGGAATTTTTGATAAAATTGTTGGGTATGGCACTATATGACAGATCAGATGGGTTAGAATCTAACCGGAACTGAAATTAAGGAGGCCAAAGATGGCGCAGAATTATTATTGTAAATTGTGTGGAATGAAGTACCCCAGTATTTCGAGTTTAACCGCAGCTACGTGCAGCCGTAGTCCGGTAAGGAATGGGAAGCATGTACTTTATGAGGGGGCTGAAAAATCGTCCTATGTCTGCAAACACTGCGGGATGAAATACCCGTCCCTTTCAAGTTTGACCGGGGCTACTTGTAGTAGGCATCCCAATAAGGGGAAGCATGAACCGGCACTTTAAGATTAATTGACCAATTCCGTAATGATTATGGGAGCATTATGACATATCCTTACTGGGTCAAAAAAATTGCTTGACATTTTATGAAAGATGGGATAATATCAGGTAGAGTTACATTAAATGGATGGGGGTTTTTATGGACACTAGTCTTTTGGAAAAAGAGGAAAAACTAATCCGGCAGAGTATTCGCCGTAAATACGATAAGAGCAATGATAATGCTGCACCGTTATATGACGGTGTTGTGGATGCGGAAAAATATCTTTCCGCAAAACCAAAAATTTGCTGGATTTTAAAAGAGCCTTATGATTCGGATTATCCCGCCTATGAAGGCGGCGGTTGGAGCATCGTAAAAGATTATCTTGGTCAAGATAAAGATAAATTGGCTCCTCAGCTCCAGGCATCCCAAACTTGGCGGCGTATTACCTATGTTACCTACTCAATACTTAATAAGTTTTTAGCTTATAGCAAATTAAGTAATATCAAGGAAAAACCGGAGATGGCGGATGCTTTACGCGAGATTGCCGCAATCAATGTTAGCAAAATGCCTGCAACATCAACTTCAAAGGACGCCGCCATCAAAAAAAAGTATGAGTTTTGGAAACCTGTTTTATTACGGCAATTAAAATCCTATGATCCTCAGATTTTGATTTTCGGTAATACTTTTAAGCATTTTCGGGTGGATTTGGAAATTGACGATGCTGAAATGAAAGGCGACCCCAAGCTCTATTATGTGCTAAAAAATAATAAGCTCTATCTCAACGCTTATCATCCAGGTGTACGTGGCTACACAATCTCGGAAGGAGATTATTGCCAAGGGCTTATTGATGTGGTTAAAAAGAACATCAAAAAATTGCAACTCTTTTAGAGAAAGGAAAATGGTATGAATTTATCTGGATTACACTCGCTACTTATTTTGTCAACTTATTGACCAGAAAATCATTCTGTAAAGTGGCTACCGTAACATTGGCGCCGGTAAAATCAGAACCTTTATCGGTTAGGGTAGTTTCATAAAAGCACTCAATGAAGCTGATAAACGCCGTCTTGGTAACATAGCCCACATTGACCCGGAGATCAACCCTGCCGGGATGCAGCAGGGTCGGATCTAATTTTTCAGGTCGTTGTTTTTACTGGGCAAACATAATCCTTCTGCTGCGGAATGAAGCGAGCCTTCCCCTTAATTCCTTCACCTACAGGTCTATGCGGGTCGCGGGTATGCGTCCGCAGGTCACGGACATACGTCCGTGTCTGATCCGCACCTATGGATGACTCATCCGCACCTATGGATGACCCATCCGCATCTACGGATGACCTATCCGCACCTATGGATGACTCATCCGCACCTACGGATGACCCATCCGCACCTATGGATGACTCATCCGCACCTATGGATGACTCATCCGCACCTATAGATGACCCATCCGTACCTACAGATGACCCATCCGTACCTATGGGAGTCGCAGAGCACTATGGATGATAGCGGGGCAGCCCCTCACTGATACTCGACCTAGTATTGGCTTGGAAGAACCAACGCAAAGCTCACCCGGCTGTTGACCGGGCGGGGAAGAGGGATATGGCGGAAATGCGTTGTTGTTCAGAAAGACCTTTGATAGTTCCCGGATCAAGACCGGTTGCTTAGCAGTCTGTTCCACTCAATGTAGCTTCAAGCCCGGCGATACGGAGCTTGGCTTCGGCAAGGGCGCGTACCGCCTGATCCCGCTCGGCGATTATAGCGTTCACGTCCACTTTCTTTTTCTTCGGTTTTGGTTCCGGTTTTGGGCGTATCCACAAAAAAGGAAAATGCTCGGCTTCTTCGACGGGGTCAAATTCGGTGTGGTCGGAAGTAATTACCGTGACGCCAAGCGTTGCGGCGCTCGCAAGACAAACAGCGTCCGCCAGCGATATATCATAGGTAGTTTTATACTTCCCTGCTTGAGTAATCATCGGATCGAGAATAAGGCAGTCAACAATGATGTTGGATCCATAAAGGGTAACAAGAAATTTATTGGCAATTATCTGTCCAACCTTGCCTATTCTGTCATAGTAAACTTCAAGCACTTGAATAGCGTTCATGCGGATGATGATTTCATGGGCCTCGCAAGCGTTAAGCATAGCTTCAACAATATCCGCCCCCGGCTCATCATTAAAAAGCGCTATCAGAGCGCAGGCGTCAAGGGCATACACAGAATTGGCCCTCATGAGTACTGCCGTTTCTGCTGTTCTTCCTTTTCCTTGTCCACCCGTTTACGTTCAAAGTATTCATCCATCGTATCAAGCCCTTTGCAACAACCCCGCATTGCCGCTAAAGATGGATACTTTTTTACGTCCTTGAGTCTGCTATATTCAAGACTTTGGGCTAGGGGGACTTTATCATTGAGATAACCCACAAAATCAAGAACTTCGCCCACATAATCGGGTGGAAGCTTCTCGATTTCCTTCAAAAGCAATTCGGTATTAGACATAATTTCCTCATTTCCCTCAATGATAATGGAATTTACGGCTCAATGCAAGGACGGAACGACGGAATCATGGTCATTATGAAGCTGAAATCAAAAATAGCCCCTAATTCCTATTCCTGCTTAAACAGGCTATACTAGGGGTACCATGCTACACAAAAGCACCCAAGGGGTGAAGATTCCCCTCTTGAAACCCTTGGTCGTCATTTTTCTCATTACCACCCTCCTGTCCTGTTCGCCCAAAACCCCCGTCCCGCAGGCGTTTCCGTCCCCCGCCCCGTCCCCCCCCCCATCCCCCGCCGCCGTACAGCCCCGGCAGCCGGGGAATGAAAAAAAAGTTACCATCGGTATTTCCGTCGCCACCGCCACCTTTATCCTTGAGCGGTGGAACAAGGATATGAAGGTCTTTTCCGGCGCGGCAAAGGAACTAGGGGCCGATGTCCTGGTGCAGCTTTCCGCTGGGGGCATCCGGGAGCAGATAGCCCAGATAAACTATATGGTTACCCAGAACATCGATATCCTGGTGGTTATTACCCACGATTCGGAACTGATCGCCGGGGCTGTTAAGCAGGTCCGGGATGCGGGAATCCCCGTCATCGCCTATGACCGGATGATCCTGGGGACGCCCATCGATGCCTATATTTCCTTTGACAGCCGGGAGGTGGGCCGCCAATACGGAGAGGCCCTGATCCGCGCCGTTCCCCGGGGAACCTACCTGGTGGCAAACGGCTCCCTCCACGATGTGAACAGCTTTGACATCAGCGAAGGGCTGCACGAGATACTCGATCCCCATATTGCGGCGGGCAGCATCGAAATTGGGCGGGAGATTTGGCTTGAGGAATGGAGCTTTGACGAGGCCCTGGAAAAGATCGGCGCCGTCTTCGAGGAAACCACCGCCTTCGACGCCATTGTCTGCGGGAACGACGCCATTGCCGGCGCGGCGATTCAGCTTTTAGCCGAACGCCGCCTTGCCGGGAAGGTGGCGGTGGTCGGGCAGGATGCGGAACTGATCAGCTGCCAGCATGTGATCGAAGGGCTGCAGCTCATGACGGTCTATAAACCCATCGGCAAATTGGCCTCCCGGGCGGCCCGGCTTGCCATGGCCATCGCCGCAAAGGAGCCGTTTCCCCCGGACACCCGTCTGGAAAACGGCAGCGGCGTACCGGTACCCGCCTATATCGAAAAACCGCTGGCGATTTATAAGCACAATATGGACGCCGTTATCAAGGATGGGTTTCATTCCTATGAAGATGTATACCGGAATACCGGATTATAGTATTCGATTTGCTAATCCCTTATTTAGTAAGGAATTAGCAAACTTCATACGTTTGTTGTGTGCCCCTACTAATTATTATTGACAGATTTCCAAAAAGCAGGCTATAATAGGTAGAATGATCCGATAATAAGCAACGTTATTTCAGTATAATGACATAGCTTATTTTTCGGGTGGTATAGCTCTTGTGGGCTGTACGATAACCATGCGAAAGAGGAGAAAAAATGAAAACGGTAAAAAAACTGTTCGTGTGTCTGGCGGCCTTATCCATGATGGGGCTCATTGCGTCCTGTTCGGGTTCAGGGTCAAAGCAGGGATCCTCCGCCTCCGGTTCGGTAAGAACCGTGAAGAATCGGCAGGATGCCATTAAGGGAGGCGCTTCTCTTACCCCGTCGTCTTTTACGGCGGAACAATTACCCGGTGTTCCCAGCGTTGGCGCCATTCCCCTCAAGCGGTATAAGATCGCCTTTTCCAACGGCGATATGGCGGATAGTTGGAGAGCCGCCTTCTATAACGACATGATTAGTTCCCTCCAATATTTGGAGAAAACCTTTGGAATTGAATACTTGACCGCCAACTCCGGAGCGGACAGCGCAAAGCAGATCGAAGACATCCGTTCCTTGCTGGCTCAGGAGCCGGATATTCTGATTTTTAGTCCCAATGAAGCGGCGCCCCTGTCGGTGGTTGCCGAACTCTGCGAAGATGTGGGCGTACCCTTTATTACCGTGGACCGTTCCATCAACGCGACCATCGGGGCAGGAAAGTATATTGCCAACATAGAGAGCGATAACTATAAGATTGGCGTTGGAATGGGTATCAGCATCGTTGAAGCGTTAACGAAGAAATATGGCGAACCCAGGGGGATTGTTGCTGAAATTACCGGCGCGGTCGGCGCCAGTGTAAGTGTTTACCGCTCCGGCGGCGCCCGCAATGTCCTGAAGGATTATCCGAATATCCAGATTGTACAGGTATTGGACGGCGGCTATGATGACGCCATGGCTTATACCGCCGCTCAGGATATCTTTACCACCAACGGTTCCCGGCTTGATCTGTTGTTCTGTTCTTTTGATACCGGCGCCGGCCAAGCCAGCCAGGTTGCCTCGGTGATGGGTTACAATAATGTTATTTATGTTGCCAGTAACGGCAACTCGGGCTACCTCAAGGATTATCTCTTGCCCGGTAAGTCCTACAGCGTTATTGAGAATCCGCCCTACTTTGGTGTAATCGGCCTGGAATACGCGATTCATTACCTCAATGGGAACGACATCCCCAAGAACATTCTTCAGCCCCAACGCCAGTTCTCTATTGAGACACCGGCAAAAAAAGAGGCGCTACAAAAGATCGTTGACCTTTGTGTGAAGAACAACGATCCCTATGTTCCCGGCGCTTATGGATACTACGATGTATTTACCACCACCGGTCCCCTCTGGGATAAGTACTATCCGGTAAATTACATTGAAGCGGGCGGTCAGGCTTGGCTTGACAAGGTGAATCCCCGTGATCCCTATGCCCGTTGGAACGTAAAATAGTAACATACAGGAAGATGCGGGCGGTGTAATTGCCGCCTGCGTATCCTCTTTCGCAGCAGGGAAATTAAAATCATGCCGTTGTTGGAAGCAAAAAAGATAAATATATCCTTTTCGGGGATACAAATACTGCATGATGTTGATTTTGAGATCAACGCCGGCGAAATCAATTGTCTTTGCGGTGAAAACGGCGCCGGTAAAAGCACCCTGGTAAAGGTATTTTCCGGTATCAATTCCAATTATTCAGGGGACATATTTATAGATGGAAAAAGCATACGCATTAATTCCCCGGTTGAAGCGGTACGGCATGGAATATACGCCGTGCAGCAGCACCGGGATCTGGCGCCGACCCTTAATGCGGTGGAAAATATGTTCCTCTCTAATGAAATATGTATCGGAAAAAGCCGGCAGCGTTTTGACTTTCCACGGATGCGGGCCCTTACCCTGGAATACATTTCGAAATTCAGGGTTGAGATTGATGTTGATATTCCGGTACAGAACCTTAAGGTCTCCGAACAGGGTATTATCGCCATATGCAAAGCCCTGGTAACAAACAGTAAAATTCTTTTAATCGACGAGGCATCCGCGCCCCTGGACGATGCGGAACGGCTGACCCTTTACAAATCTCTGCAAAGACTTGCCGAAGAAGGGAAGGGTATCGTTTATATTACCCATCATTTGGATGAGGTGTTCCGCATCGGTCATACGGTTACGGTATTTCGGGATGGGTATAATGTTAATAAGTTCCCCATTGCCGAACTGGATAAACAAAAACTGATTGCCAGCATGACCGGTAACGCCCGTATCTACTCCAGGGAAAAGGATGAAAATAAAGCCATGATCGGTGATAAGGCCCTGGAAGTTGAACACCTCTTTGCAGAGGGGCTTGAGGATATTAATCTTTTTGTGCGCCAAGGGGAGATCCTCGGGATCGCGGGCCTGGAGGGTTCCGGGAAAGCGATGATTGCCCAGGTTTGTTTTGGGTTTTACCGGGCGGCCCGGGGGGTGATTCGGCAGAAGGGCAGGGAGCTGAAATTCCGGTATCCCATTGACGCCATTCAGCATAATATCGGACTGGTACCGAACAACCGTAAGGAAGCAGGATTGGTGCTCTGTAGGGATATTGCGGATAACATCATCATTACCCACATCAATAAATACAAAAGAAAATTTGCTACCCGCCAATGGGCGCTTAAAATCGCAAAGGACTATATTGAAGGCCTGCGTATAAAATGTGTCGACGCATCTCAGATTGTACAGTTCCTTTCGGGGGGCAATCAGCAGAAAGTACTGGTGGCGAAATGGCTGAAGGCTGAGGTGGATGTTCTTTTTATGATTGAGCCCACCGAGGGTATTGACGTGGGCGCCCGGGCGGATCTTTACGGGATTTTCCGGAAATGCGCCCGTGAAGACGGGAAGGCAATTATCATTGCTACCAGTGATATAGATGAATTAATGGAATTATCGGATCGAATCATTACGATGGCCGAAGGAAGGATAATCAATGAATATCGTTTTGAAGAGGCGGATAAACAAACCATACTTTCGGACATACTCTCTTCTTCGAAAGCGGTCTGACAGAGGATAAAAGGTCGATGAAAACCACATTAATCAGGGACTTTATAGCAAAAAACAAACTTTTATGGTGCGTGGTCATCATGTTTGTATTTTGTTGTATTTACAACCAATCTTTTTTATCCAGGATAAACGTATCCGGTCTGTTTGTAGAAATATCCTATATGACCTTTCTGGCAATCGGAATGACCTTTGTAATTCTTACGGGAGGAATCGACCTTTCCGTGGGGGCCGTCGCCGGTTTATCAACGGTCATTGTGGCCTATACCATGAAAAACGCCTATCTGGTAAATGATTCGGTGACCATCCTTTTGGCGGTCTTTTTGGCCCTCCTGTGCTGTACGGCCGTCGGGTTTCTTAACGGAGCGATGGTAACCTTTTTCGATCTGCCGCCGCTTATCGTTACCCTCAGCGTTACCTGGATAGCTGCCGGGGTTGCCAATACCCTGGTTAAAGGAACGCCCCTTTTATTGGCCGTTCCTGCTTTTAGAAGGATCCTGATGTTCAGAATTATGAACTGGGTTCCGGTATTATTTATCCTTACGATTTTGGTATTGATTTTGCTCAGTTATATCTTTGCGAAACTGCGTTTTGGCCGGGAAATTTATGCGGTTGGTTCCAGTAAATACGCCGCGTTTATTTCCGGTATGAAGGTAAAGAACGTATTGCTGCGGGCCTATACACTCTCCGGGTTGTTCGCCGGACTTACCGGTCTGCTTATCGCGGCGAATTTAAGTTCCGGTTATGCCTCGGCGGCTGTTGACTATGAACTGTACACCATTGCGGCGGTGGTAATGGGCGGGATATCCCTGACCGGCGGAGAAGGCAAATTGATTAACGCTTTTTATGGCGTCATTTTTCTGCGGCTGGTAAAAAAGATCGTGGTATTTACGGGGCTTTCGAAAATTTCCGGTTATATGGAGGGGATGATAGTCGGTTCCATATTAGTATTGGTGTTGTTTTTCAGTTTTATGAAAAGGGAGGAAGCCCGGTAGTTATGAAAGGGAACGATAAGGTAATAGCTTCTCCGATTGAGATTGTCAAGAAATATTCGGTGATCGCGACGGCGGTTGTCCTGATTGTGATAGCAACCATAGCCACGGGGGGAAAATATCTGACCGCCGGCAATATGCTTAATGTGGGGGAGCGGGCTTCGGCCATCGGCATCATTTCTCTGGGACAAATGCTGGTCATCCTGACCGGGGGCTTGGATCTCAGCGTCAGCGGCATCGTCGCCGTCGGATACTGCATTACCTCCCTGCTTTTGGCGCATACATCCCTGCCGGTCCCCCTGGTCATTCTTTTTATGCTTTTGGGAACCACCGCCTGCGGAGCCCTGAACGGCTTTCTTGTTTCTAAAACCAGGGTCCCGCCGTTTATGCTGACCCTGGGGACCTTCCTGTTTTTTCAGTCCCTCTCCCTGGTTTTGAGTAAAGCCGCTACCTTGTATTTCAACACACAGGCGGGCTGGATGGTCAATACCCTTGGCCTTAGAGGAACTATCGGACGGCTGTTTCCCAGTATCACCTGGGTGGTGGTTTCCGCCCTCATCATCATAATTCTGGCCTATGCCCGGTTTGGGAAAAACATTTATCAAACCGGGGGTAAAGAAATGGCTGCCAAAATGTCGGGGATAAAGACCGATCAAATTAAATTCCTTGTCTATACCATCTGCGGACTGCTGTGCGGTATTGCGGCCTTGACGGTGGAGTTCCGGATCAATTTTCTTAATGTCACTTCTACCTCCAGTTTTCAGATTGCGTCAATCGCGGCGGTAATCATCGGGGGGACAAGCCTTTTAGGCGGCGAGGGTAATGTGTACGGAACCTTTGTGGGGGCCTTTATCATGGCCTCCCTGGATAATATCATGAATCTTTGCAACGTAAATGTATATTCCCAGGATATCGTTAAAGGAATTGTATTGCTTTTCTTTGTCTGCATTTCCTTTATGATGTCCAAGAATCGACTGCGTGCGAGTTGAAGGAGGGTGAAACAATGAAAATCGGCATGAACCTGTTCCTCTGGACAGACGCGCCTGAATTTGGAAAGCATGAAGGGCTTATTGACCTGATCGGCAAAATTGGGTTTAACGGCGTGGAATTCCCGGTGGAGCCGATGAGCGGTGATTCTATCGGTAAGTTCGCTAAAAAATGCGCCGCCCTAGGGTTGGATCGTACTGCGGTGGCGGTTCTGCAGCCCGCTAAATACGATCCTGCCAGCCCCGATAAAGCGCTGCGTCAGGCCGCCGTCAAAGCCATTGATGAATGGAGCGCAAAGACTATTGATCTGGGGGCGAATCTTCTGTCCGGCCCGTTTTTTCAGGGTCTGGGACGCTTTTCCGGCGCTCCGGTAACCGCCGAAGAATGGAAATGGTCTCTGGATACGCTGCATGAAGCCTGTACCGCCGCCGGTAAACGGGGGGTAAAAATAGCCCTGGAGCCCCTTAACCGCTTTGAGATGTATTTTGCCAATACCCTGGGGGACGCAAAACGGTTTGTCAAGGAACTGGGCCTGCCGAATGTGGGGCTTCTGGGTGACACCATGCATAGTAATATAGAAGAACTGGATGTAGCCCAAGCCTATTATGATGCGCTCCCTGAACTCATCCATGTTCATATTTCTGAAAGCACCAGGGGAACCCCCGGAAGCGGCCACGGCGTCCCTCCGGCGTTGTTCAAAAAACTGAAAGAGGGCGGCTATGACGGTTATTTAACCATTGAGGCGTTCAGCGGCGGAACGACCCCTTCCATGATCCCCGCCCTTTGTCTCTGGCGTAACCCGGCGGATAGTGCGGAGGAGATTGCCCGCAAGGGGTATAGGTTCATTCACGATTCAATTACCGCTGTTTAAGCGATAAGGAAATTTGTATTTTATACGAAGGAGTGTAGAAAATGGGTAAAGTAAGAGTTGCGGTGGTCGGGCTGGGGTTCGGTGCGGAATTTATTCCGATCTATCAAAAGTACGGTGCATCCGAGTGTGTTGCGATTTGCCGCCGGGACCAGAAGAAGCTGGATGAATCTGCAAAAACCTTCGGTATTCCAAAGAAATATACCGACTATAAAGCATTGTTGAAGGATCCGGATATCGACGCGGTACACATCACTTCGGATCTCAACTCCCATGGCTGGATGGCGATTGAAGCCCTTAAGGCGGGAAAGCATGCGGCTTCCACCGTTTCTATGGCGCTGACCATTGAGGAATGCGAAGAAATCGTAAATCTGGAAGAGAAGACCGGCAAGGTGTATATGATGATGGAAACTGCGGTGTACACCCGGGAATATTTGTATTTTAAAAAGCTCTATGAGGCGGGTGAAATCGGCCGCATCCAGTTCCTGCGGGGATCCCATCAGCAAAACATGTCCCTTCCGGGGTGGCCCGCTTATTGGTATGGCTTGCCCCCCATGCATTATCCAACCCATGCAGTATCGCCCCTGTCGGACATCATTAACCGGCCCATTAAAACGGTCCGGGGTCTTGGTTCCGGCCGTATCAGCGAGGAATATATCAAGAATTACCATTCACCCTTTGCGGCTGAATCTGTCCACCTGACTTTTGCGGATAGCGATATAGCCGGAGAGGTGACCAGAACCCTCTTTGATACCATTCGTCAATACCGGGAGAGCTTCGATTTCTATGGTACGAAAAAATCATTTGAGTGGGAGCAATGCGTAGGGGAAAATCCCGTAATTTACTCCGGTTTTGAGGATGCGGAACATGTGAACATACCGGATACCGACGGTATGCTTCCTGCCGATATCGCTTCTTTTTCCTTAAAAGACCAGATCCTGGATGCCGAGCATGTGTCCTTTATTCAGGGAAGCGGTCACGGCGGTTCACACCCCCACCTGGTCCATGAATTCGTCAGCGCCATCCGGGAAGGAAGGAAGTCCCATGTCAGCGCCAAGGTTGCCGCAAATTGGACCGTAGCGGGGCTTCTGGGCCATGAGTCGGCGATGAAGGGCGGACCGGCGCTGGAGATGCCCGCGTTTACCCAATTCAAGCGATAGAACCGGAGACTAGTCTTTCGTTCTGTGAGACTAGTCTATAGCGGATTATAGCATTTTATTGACATTAAAATATTCTTCTTTGACCGGTTAGAACAGAGGCGATGGGGATAATTCCTTGTTTTTATCAAAATTTTACGATATGAAAAGCGGGATATTTAGGATAGTATATTATTCAAACACGTTGTGTTTGTTCAAGTTTTATGGAGGATTTATAATGAAAAGAATTGTAGCAGTGATGATGGCCCTTTGCATTGGAACCTTCGCCTTTGTTGGTTGCAGTAAAAAGGCGAAACTCGACATCGGTATTGCGATGCCCGAAACCCACGTTGAACGCTGGGTAAAGGACGGGGCCACCCTCAAAGCCGAAGCTGAAAAACTCGGTTACAAGGCGGAAGTGGCCTTTGGTGATGCCGACCAGGCCCGGCAAAACACCCAGATTGCGGGTTTCGTGACCAACGGCGCGAAGTTCCTGGTTGTCGGTAACGTGAATGACGGCGTTGCCTCCGCAGTGGCCGATGCCGCAGCCTCAAAGGTGCAGGTTATCGCCTATGACCGGATTATCGCAAACTCCGCCGACTACGACTATTACATCACCTTCAACAACTTCAAGGTCGGGCAGTTGCAGGGACAGGCCATTGAGCAGGGCTTGAACCTCAAAGCAGCCACCGCCGCCAGCCCCAAGAACATCACCCTGTTTGCGGGTTCCCCCACGGACGGCAACGCCTTCTTCTTCTATGACGGCGCCATGGACGTTCTTACGCCCTATATTTCAAGCGGCGTTTTGAAGGTTGTCGGCCCCTATCCCCCGACTTCCAAGGACACCGGGAACTTCCAGCGTATCGCCACCGAAAACTGGTCGGGCCCCATCGCCAAAGCGCGCATGGAAAACCTGCTGGGCGGCGATGCCCGGAACGTGACCCTTGACGCGGTGCTCGCGCCGAACGATACCCTGGGGCGCGCCATCATCGAAGCGTTAAAAGCGGACGCCAAGTATGCCGGCAAACTGCCGGTGGTTACCGGCCAGGATGCGGAGCCGGTTTCCCTTGCCTCCATCAAAAACGGCGAGCAGTATGCGACCATATTCAAGGACACCAACAAACTTGCGGCAGCCGCGATTTTGCTTGCCAGCCAGGTTATCAAGGGCCAGGCCGTCAGCATTCCGGGTTCGGTTCTCGCTTCCGACATCGGGCTTGGGAGCATCGGCGACACGGGTAAAAAGACGGTCAAGGCGTACTTGCTCGACCCGATTCTGATTACCAAAGACAACTGGAAAGTTCCTGTTGACGCAGGATTCTATTCGCAGCAGGAAATTGACACGAACAGTTTGAAGTAATCTGATCACACAAGAAGCGCTTCTGTTACTACGGATGCGCTTCTTGTTTTTGTGTAAGGGGGGCGTATCATGGCTGATGAATATATTCTGCAGATTGACGATGTGACAAAGGAATTCCCCGGGGTGCGGGCATTAGACCATGTCTCTTTTAAAGTAAAAAAAGGCGAAATCCATTCCCTATGCGGCGAAAACGGCGCCGGAAAGTCCACCTTGATGAGCGTCGTCAGCGGGGTGTATCCCAAAGACAGCTACGGGGGGAAGGTTTTTTATAAGGGACACGAGACAAATTACCACAGCGTAAAGGACAGTGAAAAAGAGGGGCTTGCCATCATCCATCAGGAACTGGCCCTCAGTCCCTATCTTTCAATTTACGAAAACATATTCCTGGGACACATGAAAACCAGGCTTGGCATTATAAACTGGAATTTTTATATAAGGGAATCGAAAAAGTATCTTGACCGCGTGGGCCTGCACGAAAACCCCGCCACCGTGGTGAGCAAGACAGGTGTCGGCAAACAGCAGCTGGTGGAGATTGCCCGGGCGCTTTCAAAGCAGGTTGACCTCCTGATACTCGATGAGCCGACATCATCGTTGAACGACGATGAAAGCGACCACCTCTTAAATCTGATCCTCGAATTTAAAAACCAGGGTATGACTTCGGTTATCATTTCCCATAAACTGGGGGAAGTGCTCAAGGTTGCCGACACGGTAACGATTCTGCGGGATGGTAAGTCGATCCGCTCGTTTGACGTAAAAGCGGATCACCTGACCGAAGAGATGATTATCAAGGACATGGTGGGGCGTGACCTGACCCATCGTTTCCCCACCCGGAAATCGAAGCCCGGCGAAACTATCATGGAAGTGAAAAACTGGTCGGTGTACCACCCCGACTATCACTCGATTAAAGTGGTGGACAATGCCTCGTTTTATGTGCGGAGGGGGGAAATTGTCGCGTTTTGCGGGCCCATGGGCGCAGGGAGGACCGAGCTTATGATGAGCCTTTACGGGCTGTCCTACGGTTCCCGCAGTGAAGGTGAGCTCTTTCTCAAAGGGAAGAAAGCAACTCCCCGTTCGGCGAAGGAAGCGCTTGAAACCGGTATGGGGTATGTGTCGGAGGACCGGAAAACCCTGGGGCTCATATTAATACAAAGTATCAAGAACAACATCTCATCATCATCACTGCAAAAATTGTCCCGGTTCGGCATTGTGCTGAACCAGAGGGAAATTGAGGAAGCCGAAAAATACCGTAAGAATCTGCGGATTAAAACGCCGACTATTAACCAGCTTACGCGGAACCTTTCCGGGGGCAATCAGCAAAAGGTGGTATTGAGCCGCACCCTGCTGGCCGACCCTGATATTTTTATCGTCGATGAACCGACCAGGGGTATCGACGTAGGCGCAAAGACGGAAATCTATGACATCCTGAATGAGTTGGTGGCCCAGGGAAAGAGTGTTATCATGGTCAGTTCCGAACTGCCCGAAGCCTTGGGTATGGCCGACCGCCTCTATGTGATGAACGAAGGTAAAATCAAGGGCGAGCTGACTCACGACGAAGCTACCCAGGAAAAAATTATGCAAATTGCCCTCTTGGGTAAATAAAAGGGGACGTATATGAGCGATACAGCGCTGACGAAAAAAGTCAATATCGGTGAGTTTTTCAAATCGAATATCAAGAGCTATTCAATGTTCCTGATGCTGGCGGTGATTCTGATTATCTTTGCCGTGCTTACCGGCGGGATAAACCTGACGCCGCGTAATTTCACCAACATTTTTATCCAATACTCCTATGTGCTGATCCTCGCGGTCGGCATGGTGCAGGTTATTATCGTGCTGGGCATAGACCTGTCGGTCGGCTCGGTCTGTGCGTTTATCGGGGCGATCAGCGCGCTGGTGTATAACACCGGTATCGGAATGGGGCCGTCATTGATAGTAGCCCTGCTGGTCGGGCTGGGGGTCGGCGCGTTTCAGGGTTTCTGGATTGCCTATTTGCAGATTCCGGCGTTTATCGTGACCCTGGCGGGCATGATGCTGTTCCGCGGCTTGAGCTACATTGTAACGAACATCAGCCCTATCGCGCTCAAAGGCGATGGCTACAAGCAACTGGCATCAGGTTTTTTCCCCAACCTGATGGTGGGCGATACCGACCTAACGCCGCTGATTGTCGGCGCGGTAATTTGTGTTATCTTTGTTGTTGCCGATTGTATCGGGCGAAAAAGCAAAATCGAAAACAAGTTTGAAGTGCCCCCCGCGCCGCTTTTTATCGGCAAACTGGCGCTTGTGTGCGTGCTGGTAATGGCCCTTGCCCAGCGGTTTTCGGCGTACCGGGGACTGCCGGTTATCGTGGCGGTGCTGGGAATCACCGTATTTATCTTTAACTTTATGATGCGCAATACGATTCTCGGACGCTATATTTACGCGGTCGGCGGTAATGCGCGGTCGGCGAAACTGTCCGGTATCAACTCGGATTTCGTTATCTTCCTCGTGTTTTGCATCATGGGTATGCTGACGGGACTCGCGGCGGTGGTGTCAACGGGCTACATGAACACCGCCCTGCCCCAGGCCGGTAACCAGTTTGAGATGGACGCCATCGCCGCCTGTTATATCGGCGGAGTATCCGCGTCGGGCGGTATCGGCACGGTTGTCGGTGTCATCATCGGCGGCCTGATTATGTCCGTCATCAATAACGGGATGTTGCTGATGAACATGGGCGCGGCGTGGCAGCAGGTGGTCAAGGCGATTATCGTGCTGCTGGCGGTGTTCTACGATGTGTATACCCGGCGGAAGGCAGGGCTGAACTGAGAGCGATGATAAACCTTTGAAAATTCGCAACAGCACGGCGGAATTTCTTACCTTTGCCTATCAATCGAAGGGCGATGGTGTGGAAGTTCGCGTTCAGGACGGTACGATATGGCTTTCACAGAAAAACATGGGCGGGTTGTTTGAGACAACCCCGGAGAACATACTTATTCACTTAAAAAACATATTCAAATCCGAGGAATTGAAGGAGAATTCAGTTGCTAAGGATTATTTAGCAACTGCCGCCGATGGGAAAAACTACCACATAAAACATTACAACCTTGATGCCATCATTGCCGTGGGATACCGCGTCAATTCCAAACGGGCGACTGCTTTCCGGCAATGGGCAACCGCAGTTCTGCGCGATTTTACTTTGCGTGGTTACCTACTCGACCGCAAAAGAATGGAAAACGGCGCGTTTCTGGACGATGATTATTTTGAACGGCTTCTGGAAGAGATCCGCGAAATCAGGCTTTCCGAACGGCGGTTTTATCAAAAAATTACGGATATTTATTCCACCGCAATGGACTATAACATTGAATCCCCGGTAACAAAAACTTTCTTTGCAAAAGTGCAAAACAAACTTCACTGGGCAATTCACGGACAGACGGCGGCAGAGTTGATTTATCATCGCGCCGATCATACCAAAGAGCGAATGGGATTAACAAAT
Organism: Spirochaetia bacterium; assembly: GCA_025997675.1. GTDB lineage: Bacteria > Spirochaetota > Spirochaetia > Treponematales > Breznakiellaceae > Termitinema. The sequence continues at coordinate 25,267 of BNUX01000016.1, forward strand.
TGGGAAAAGGCCCCCCAAGGGAAGATACTGAAAAGCGATGTTACCATTGCTAAAAATTATCTGACCGAAGAAGAATTGGATTCGCTGGGGCGGATAGTCAATGGTTATTTGGATTTTGCGGAAGAATATGCCAAACGGAAAATACCGCTTACCATGACGGATTGGGCGAAACATTTAGATATGATATTACAGGCGAATGGAAAAGAACTGCTGCAGGATGCCGGAAAAATATCGGCGGCGATTGCTAAAGCACATGCGGAAAACGAGTTTGAAATGTTCCGCCCGATTCAGGACCGCCTATACCTGTCTGATTTTGACAGACATCTGGAGGAACTGGAGCAACAGGTAGAGGAAGATAAAAAATGAAAATCCAGTTCAAGCATCAAAAGTTTCAGGCCGATGCCGCCGCCGCTGTTTGCGATATTTTCAAAGGTTTTACCGGCGCATTCACCGGTATGTTCTGTATTGACACTGCAAACTATGCGGTATATACTGATTTCAGGTGCTTTATGTATATGCCCCTGCCGGAATAAGGGTGTATTGGAGGACGTTGGATGGAAAAAACAGTAGCCGGTATCGACATGGGTACCCAAAGTATCAAGGTGGTTCTGTACGACTGGAAAGCCCGCCATATCCTTGCACAGGCCCAGGAGCCGGTGGAGCTTATTGCGGAAAACGACGGGACCAGGGAACAGAAAACGGAATGGTACGATGCGGCGCTTGAGAAATGCTTTGCCGCATTTTCACCGGAACAAAAAAACACTATCGCTGCCATCGGTATTTCCGGCCACCAGCACGGGTTTGTACCCCTGGATGCGGAGGGCAAGGCCCTCTACAACGTAAAACTGTGGAACGATACCTCTACCGCTGAAGAGTGCCGTATCATTACCGAAGCGGCCGGTGGGGATGACGCGGTGATTGCGGAGGTCTGCAATCTCATGTTGCCCGGCTTTACCGCCCCCAAGATACTGTGGCTTAAACGGCACAAACCGGAAGCCTTTGCAAAGCTGCGCTACATCATGCTTCCCCACGATTACCTTAACTACCGCTTTACCGGTGAATATAAGGCCGAGTGTGGGGATGCGTCGGGTATGGCTGTCTTTAACGGCAAGACCCGGTCCTGGTCAAGGAAAATCTGCGCCATCATTGACGAAAAACTTCTTAGTTTACTGCCCCCGCTTATCAATTCGGATGACCCCAACGGCTTCGTTACTGATGCTGCGGCAAGCCGCTACGGTATTCCGGTGGGCATCCCCGTTTCCTCCGGCGGCGGGGATAACATGATGAGCGCCATCGGTACCGGCACGGTTCGGGACGGGGTCCTCTCCATGAGCCTTGGCACATCGGGTACCCTCTACGGCTATTCGGACACGCCCCTCTCTGATCCCAAGAACGGGCTTTCCGGCTTTAATTCCTCCACCGGGGGATACCTTCCCCTCCTTTGCACGATGAACTGCACCGTTGCTACCGAAGAAACCAGGCGTATTTTTGATCTGGGTGTAAAGGAATTGGATGACCTGGCGGCTAAAGCCAAGCCCGGCGCGGACGGCATCGTGTTCCTGCCCTTCTTTAACGGCGAACGTACCCCGAATCTCCCCAACGGCAGGGCGAGCATAATCGGTATCACCGCCGCAAACTTTAGCCGGGAAAATGTTGCGCGGGCCGCGTTGGAGTCCGCCATCTTTGGTATGCGCTGTGGGCTGGAGGCATTCCAGGCCCTTGGCTTCATGGCCCGTGAGATACGGATAACCGGCGGCGGCAGTAATAGTGCCATTTGGCGGCAGATGGCGGCGGACATCCTGAATACCCCCGTCAAACGGCCGGTGAACGCCGAGTCCGCCGCTATGGGCGGGGCAATCCAGGCGCTTTGGTGCCTCCTCAAACAACAGGGAACACCGGTAGACATAGCGGCCCTGACCGATGAGCATGTCGATATCAGTGATACCGAGAGCATAAAACCGGATAGTAAAACGGCGGCCTTATACAATACGGCCTATGCGGAATATAATAAGTATCTTAAAGCGTTAACTCCGCTTTATATATAACAGGAGTAAGAAATGGCAAATTATTTTACCGGCAACAAGGAATATTTCCCCGGGATCGGGCAGATACCCTTTGAAGGAAGCGGATCAAAGAATCCCCTTTCATTTAAGTATTACGATGCGGAAAAAACAATCTGCGGCAAAAAGATGCGGGACTGGCTGCGTTTCGCAATTGCCTACTGGCACAGTTTCTGTGCCGACGGCGCCGACCCTTTTGGCGTGGGAACCCACATTTTCCCCTGGAATAGTACCAACGACCCGATGGAGAACGCAAAAAACAAGGCCGACGCGGCCTTTGAATTTGTAAGCAAAATTGGCGCCCCCTATTACTGCTTCCATGACCGGGACGCTGCCCCCGAAGGAAAGACCCCCGATGAATCGGCAAAAAACCTCGGCATCATTGCGGATGAGCTTAAAAAGCGGCAGGACGCCACGGGGATTAAACTGCTCTGGGGAACAGCAAACCTATTTACCAATCCCCGCTTTATGAACGGCGCCGCCACCAACCCCGAGTTCGGCGTACTCGTTCAGGCGGCCAACCAGGTAAAAAACGCCCTTGACGCAACCATCAAACTCGGCGGCGAAGGCTATACCTTCTGGGGCGGCCGGGAAGGCTATATGTCCCTCTTAAACACCGATATGAAACGGGAAAAGGAACACCTGGCCATGCTCCTGACTATCGCCCGGGATTACGCCCGCAAACAGGGATTTAAGGGCTGTTTCTATATCGAACCGAAACCTATGGAACCCACGAAACATCAATACGATTTTGATGCGGAAACCGTTATCGGCTTCCTCAAAGCCCACGGATTAGAGAAGGACTTTAAACTGAACATCGAGGCGAACCATGCGGAACTTGCGGGCCATGATTTTCACCATGAGCTTTCCGTATGTGTCGATAACGATATGCTCGGTTCGGTGGACGCAAACCGGGGGGAACCCAGGAACGGCTGGGATACGGATCAGTTCCCCAACAGCGTCTACGAAACCACCCTTGCCATGTCGGCGGTTCTCCGCATGGGGGGCTTCAAAACCGGCGGCCTGAACTTTGACGCGAAGATACGCCGTAATTCCATCGATCCGGAAGATTTGTTTATCGCTCACATCGGCGGCATGGATACCTTTGCCTACGGTCTTGAAAAGGCGGCGGCGATCCTGGATGACGGCCGTATCCCGGATATGCTCAAAAAACGTTACGCCTCCTATGATTCCGGGGATGGCGCAAAGTTTGAAAAGGGCGGATTTACCCTGGATGCCCTGGCGGCTCTTGCCGGCGCCGATTACGGCAAGGCCGGCTTGACAAGCGGGAAGCAGGAATATCTTGAGAATATTCTTAACGATATTTTGCTTTCAAAATAAAACCTTGTCCAGTTCCCCAATAGCGTATTCCCGTACCGCCTGAACCACCGAGGGGATGTTTAAGTCCGGCGCCTGGTGTTTTATGGCCGCCATAGAGGGGAGCAGGGTAGTAAAAATAGTGTTTTCTTCCCGGGACAGGGCGGCAAGGTAAACTTGTACCGGCCCTGATAAGGCCGGCAGGGCTTCTATCTTGTCCCGGTATTGACGGAGGAATTCCCCGGCGCCCATGAGCGCCTTGCCGGATGCAAAAAGCCTGATAGGTCCGGGAAATGCTGCGGTCTTTATTTCCGGCGCACCCATTCCGGGAGCGGCGGATACCTGCACAGCAGTGCTCGCCGTAATACGGTGGACCTTGTCTTCAAGCCGCGTGCGGTACATGGTCAGGGCCTTCGTTTCGTAATACCAGAAATCCCCCGCAATTTGTTTGAAAAGGGGAGTCCGGTAGAGAAATGCCGAATGATGGGTTTCCAGGGACGCGCAGCGATTCTGGCGGTTTTCAAAGAGGGAACGGATATAGCTTCCCCGGGCATAGGTGACCCCCAGGGGATACGAAAAATCAGCGCCGTATAATTCAATGCTCCGGGCGCCCAGGTGTTCCGCCAGGGATAAGGCCGCGTAGCTGACGTTTGCCCCGGAGGTGTCCAGTTCCGGAATGGGCCGCCAGTACCGGGAGAGGTACCGGGTTAGCGGATGGCCCCCGGAGAAGAAATAGGGGCGGGCGGAACGGGAAGCTACCAGGGGCGGACTGGCCAGATCCAGAAAGAGCAGGGTACGCTCCGGGAGTCCCGCCATGAAGTGGTAGTAGCTGATGTGTTGGCAGTCAATTGAAACCACCGCGTCCGGTTCCAGTCCGGCGCCGAGCAGACTGGGCAGGGCAGTATCCACCGCAATGATGAAGGGGCGCTCTTTTTTCTTACGCGAAATTTCGCAGAGCCGGGGTATCTGGGAATCCAGGCTGGGACCTGCGGCGCATATGGCGGCGCTGCGGATAGGGGGGAGGGCCGGCTGGCTTTGTTCCGCACGGGGCAGGTTGCGGATGATGTTGGAAAACCAACGCTTTCCAAAATAGGCCTGGACCGAATAGTCTGCGGATACCGCGTCAATAGCGGACTTAATCACCCCTGTAGCCTCGGCGAACAGCGGGCGTTCTAAGTCGGTTCTGGTACGCAGGGGCAGTAACGCGATGCCCCCACAGATGCCGGGCTTGTACCGGTCCAGGAGATGCTTTTCCAGAGCGGGAGGCGAGGGGTCCACCAGGAGGCGGAACCGGGGGTCGTTAAAGATACCGATATAATCCCGGGAGCTTAGTAACTCCGCTACACCGTTGATATCAAACTCAATCACCGTAACACATTCGGTACCGGGCTTGGCAAGGGCCGCTTCCACATGGAAACCTCCTCCCAGGCCGAAGATGATGAGGAACCCGGGAACATTGGAAACCAGGCGCACTCCCTCCTTCCGGGGGTCTACCAGGGAATGTAAGGGATGGGCGGCCCCGGCGGAATCCACCAATGCAGGGATGGATTCGCCGGAGCGGGATTCGATGAATTTATACCGGCCCCGTGTAGTTTCCGACCCGGAGAGCCGGGAGCAAAGGGAGGGATCGGACGGTGAGAGGGCTAAAAGATTGCGCTCAAAGAGAAAACCCTTATCCATTACTTACCTCGCCTATTGTTTCACGGATTGCTTCCACCGATGCCGCCTCCCCGGGAAAAAGCAGGGGGCCCAGTTCCCGCCTGAGTGTCTCACCTGTTTCATCGGACTCCAGGGCCCTGAGTAGGGGTTCCGATAGGGTTTTTGATGATTGTTTATCATTCGGTAATACTATTTCTGCTATTGCTTCCGGAAAATCAGGCGCCGGTGTAGTTTTGCGATTAAACATATCAATACGGCGTTCATTAAAAACGGCGTTGTTATTTCCCAGGGAAAAGAGACGGTCCGGGTAGGCCGCCATCTGCCGGGCAAACCACTGGGCGTAGATACCAAGGCTGCCCCCGGCGCCGGAGGCAGCCTCGGCGGAAGAGCGGACAAAGGTTTGGGAGTATGCCGGGTTAAAACGGGATGCCCCCTCGGTAACAAGCCGCTCAAAACTGTAGGGCCGGGCATGGGTCCGGATATCCCGGCGCCCAAGGTCCACCCCGGTGATATATACCGGACCCCGGGAAAGTTGAAAGGCTAAATCCAGGGCGGTGGCGGTAACGGTTCCCCGTTGGGGGAAGGATACAAAGGGAAGCCCCGTACTGCAGAGCAGGATATTTTGCCAGAGGGAAGCATCGCCTATGGGAAGCCAGGGCAGGCGGGCAAACTGGGAGGGGAGGGCGGCGGTAAGGGCGGCGGCAAAGGCCGGAGGAGTTCCCGCTTCCGTCCTTAAGGATTCGTAGAGATGCAACAATGCCCAGTTACCGCCGTCGGTGGTGATGATAAGGTCCGGCGGCAGGTTTGCCGCAAAAAGCGCCGGAACGGCGGAGGAAACCGCCAGGATGAAAAGGGGGGCATGTTTTTTCTGTTCCACCAGGAGGGGAATAGTCTGTTCCAGGCTTGGCCCTGCGCCGGCGATTACTATTGGAAAAGGGAAGGGGTGGTAGCGGAGGGATTTCTTCAAGAGCCGGAGATTTTTAAAAACGTTTTTAAACCACCGCCTGCCAAAATTATCCAGGGTCCGCTTATTGGCATCCGCTCGTTTTATATATTCCACGGTTTCCGCAAACACCTTAAGGTACGATTCGCCAAAGGCCGCCTGGGAGGGACGCCATTCAACTATGGCCACCGATGCCGCTTCCGTGTCCGGCAGATGCTCCTCCAGAAAACGTTGAAGGGGCTTCCCCAAACCGGGACTCCATGCCATTGCCCCGGCATCCTTCCCGCCGGTGAAAAAATCGGAAACATGGAGGGACAGAATATCCGCATGGGGAAACCGTTTTCGCAGGGGCGCCACCGTATAGGCCAAACCGGGTTCCAGGAGGATAAAAAAACGAACCCCCTCACGAAATTGAAGGGAATTGATATATTTTTCCGCCTCCCCGGGGGGATTATACCGGGAATGGAGGGCCATTTCGCCGATATAGACCGTGGGGAAACCGCTTCCCGTAGCAGCAAGCCGTGGAAGCATGGGGCCCTATTCTATACCTAATTCATCAAAAAGTTTCTTGTAGGTAACATAATGTTCGGACTGGGCAAACTCTTCGATCTTCTCTTCAGGAAGGGATTCCAGGAGTTTATCCATATATTCAAGTACCTGTATCAGTTCGTTCCTAAACCCCGAGGGGATTTCCGTACCGGCCTCCGGTTTTGACGGGGCTTCTTCAGGGATATCCACGGGCAAATCGTCCAAGCTTATGTCGGGAAGCGAGCCAAGGTCGATGTTCAGATCCTCAATGTTGGATGTATCTTCGGTATCATCTTTTGCAGGGGCCTCTTCAGGGATATCCACGGGCAAATCGTCCAAGCTTATGTCGGAAAGCAAACCAAGGTCGATGTTCAGATCCTCAAGGTCGGCAGTATCTTCGGTATCTTCTTCTTCTTCGGCAGGTAAATCCAGCGGAGGAAAGTCAAAGTCGATATTTTGCTCACCTTCAAGGGGCTCGACGGCTTCAATGGTCGAAAGGTCGATGGATTCACCCCCGCCGGCAAGTTCGTCAAAGGAAACTTCCTCAAAAAGGCTTTCGTCTTGGGGAACCGTATCCGGGAAAGGTTCCGCCATCAGGTCAATCGGCTCCTCTACCAGGGGGTCTTCATCCAGGTAGCTTGTATCCGGAGGGGCGGCGGTCATGGGCTCCACGCCGTTTTCCCTGAGGGCCTTTAAATCCTCGGTGTCCTTGGCTTCAAAATCGGCGAGGGCATCCGGCGTATCAAGGATATCCTCGAAATCGTCCCCCAGGTTTTCACCGGCATCCGCCCCGGTTTCCTCGGTAAAGTCGGCGGTATGGAGAATATTGTTAAGCTCATCACCGGTTAAGGCGATTTTGTCATCATTATCCTCATCAAAAAAATCGTCCCCCTTCTCATTGGCGTTTCCAACCGGCTTTTCACTACGGATAACCGAAAGTTCACTTTTAAGATCCGACAGTTCACCCTTTATTGAGGCCAGTTCATCGGCGATTTTCATCAATAATTGGGTTGAAAGATCCGACGCGGGCAATCCCTCATCCTCTTCCTCATCCTCTTCCTCGGGGATTTGCATTTCCTCCCCCAGGGTTTCCAAATCATCATCAGAATAATCAAGGAGCTCGCTTACCTCAAGGGATTGTTCCTCCAGATCCACGGACAGCTCCTCCAGATCCACATCATCCGCTTTCCGGGTTTCGACAAAATCCTCGGGCGAAACCTTTACCCAAACGCCGTACTCATCAAGCTCCTCTGAGGACCCGATTGAACTGCGATCATCGTATATTGAAGGATTCTTACTTATTGCCATGGTCCGCTCCCGCTAACTAACGTCTATCATTCATTATCGTCAATTATACCCGATATATTGAGCTTACCGGTGGTTTTTTCTATTGTCAATGGAGCAATCAGCCCTATGGTACATTTTTCCGGTCGAGGAGCCTCGTTCCGTATGATAGGGACGGCGTTCCGTATGATAGGGATGGCGTTCCGTAGGATAGGGATGGCGTTCCGTATGATAGGGATGGCGTTCCGTATGATAGGAAAGCGCGTTCCGTATGATAGGGACGACGTTCCGTATGATAGGGATGACGTTCCGTATGATAGGGATGACGTTCCGTAGGAGCGGAATCGGCAAGAATTGTGGGTCCCTGCACCCGGGCCCATAGTCCGGCGGATGGAAAGTCCGGAGAACCTTCTAAAATTCCGTATAAAGCCCACTTGAATTTGAGCCATATTCAATATATACTATACAACCAAGTAGTATGCAAGAGGGACTATAGTTTTTCCCTAGGTCTACAGGGTGGTCCACCATGATAGCCCAACCACTATGGACGGTGGAGGGTATTTTTAGTAACTTTATTAATTACCATTTATTCTTGTGTACTATTTCTTCCATTGTTTTCCTTGGTCTTTGTTTTGGTTCTTCGTCAGCATATCCTATAGTTAGTATTCCTACAACATATTTATTATTTGGTATTCCCAATAATGTTTTCATTTCATTTTGTTTAAACCAGGCAACCCAACATGTTCCCAAACCCTGATTTACTGCCTCTAAAACTATATGCTCAATTGAAATTGTTGTATCTCTAATTATTTGTTTTAATTCAAAAATGCTTGATTCTTCGTCTAAAATTAAATTATCACTGTCTTTTATCCTTGAACAAATGTCTGCTATACACACAATTAATACGGGTGCCGTTTCCATCCATTTTTGATTATGTGATAATTTTATAATTTCCTTTTGAATTTTAACATCATCAACAATTATAAAACGCCAAGGTTGAGTATTATCGCCAGAAGGAGCTAAAATGGCACTCTGCATCAATTTATTAATAAGATTATCATCGATCTTATTTGATTTGTATTTTCTAATGCTTCTTCTTTTTTCAATTATGTCCATAATATATTCCCATTTACCATGATTTATTAACTATGTCAAGTACGGGTCCATGTTCTGGAAAACGGCCATTGGGTATAACCCGTCTTGAAAATCCCCTCTATCCGGTATATCCTTCCTCACAATGGACAAGCTTATCATAAAGGGCGCCCGGGAGCACAACCTGAAAAATATCGACCTGGAACTCCCCCGGGACAAGCTCATCGTCATCTCCGGGCTTTCCGGATCCGGCAAAAGTTCCCTGGCCTTTGACACCATCTTCGCCGAGGGCCAGCGGCGCTATGTGGAGAGCCTTTCCGCCTACGCCCGGCAGTTCCTGGGCCGCATGGACAAGCCCGACCTGGACTATATTGAAGGCCTTTCCCCGGCCATTTCTATAGAACAAAAAACTACCCACCGTAACCCCCGGTCCACCGTGGGGACGGTTACCGAAATCTACGACTACTACCGCCTCCTCTACGCCCGTGTGGGGGTCCCCCATTGCCCCCAATGCGGCAGGGAAATCCGGGAACAGCCGGTGGACCAGATTATCGACACGATCATGGGGATGGGGGAGGGGACCAAGGTCCAGCTTCTGGCGCCGGTGATCCGGGGGAAGAAGGGGGAGCATCAGAAGATCATTGAGGATGCCCGGAAGGCGGGGTTCGCCCGCGCCCGGATAGACGGGGTCCTGGTCAGCCTGGATGAAGATGCGTTCAAGGAGAACGGGGCGGTCAAGCTGGACAAACAGAAGAAGCACAGCATTGAGATAGTGGTGGACCGGCTGGTCATCGGAGCGGATATCCGCTCCCGGCTTGCTGAATCGGTGGAAGCCGCCCTCAATGCGGCGGACGGGATCATGCTGGTGGCGGCCGGTGAGACGGAGCATTTTTTCAGCCAGAAGAACGCCTGCCCGGACTGCGGCGTCTCCATTCCGGAACTCCAGCCCCGGCTTTTCTCCTTTAACAACCCCTACGGCGCCTGCCCCAGCTGTTCCGGCCTGGGGGCCAAGCTGGAATTCGACCCCGACCTGGTGATCCCCAACCCCTCCCTATCCTTCAACGAAGGCGGTGTGGCCCCCTATAACCCGGACAGCGCCTGGCACCGCAGCCGCTTTGAAAGCCTGGCCAAGCACTACAAGTTCAGCCTGGATACGCCCTTGAAGGACCTTCCCAAGAAGGTGCGGGACACCATCCTTTACGGCAGCAAGGATGAGATAAAGATAAAGTACGTCAACCGGGACAAGACCGGGAAGTTTGAGTACCAGTCCCGGTTCCCCGGGGTGCTGGCGGACCTGAAACGGCGCTACCTGGAAACCCAGTCGGACAACATGAAGGAATGGTTCGAGAAGTACATGAGCCAGAAGCCCTGCGAGGACTGCGGGGGCAAGCGGCTCAAGCCGGAAGCCCTGGGGGTGACGGTTGGGGGGAAGAACATCTGGGATATCACCAGCCTTTCGGTGATCGATACCCTCAAGTTTTTCGATTCCCTCAAGTTTACTAAGAACGAAAAGAAGATAGCCAACCAAATATTGAAGGAAATCAACGCCCGGCTGGGGTTCATGATGAACGTGGGGCTGGACTACCTGACCCTGGAACGGAAGGCCGGCACCCTCTCCGGCGGTGAGGCCCAACGGATACGGCTGGCCACCCAGATTGGCTCGAGCCTGGTGGGGGTCCTCTACATCCTGGACGAGCCCTCCATCGGCCTCCACCAGCGGGACAACCAGCGGCTCATCGACACCCTGCTCTACCTCCGCAACCTGGGCAACACCCTCCTCGTGGTGGAGCACGACGAGCAGACCCTGCGGACCGCCGACTACCTGGTGGACCTGGGCCCCGGCGCGGGGGTTCACGGCGGCAGGGTTGTCGCCCAGGGTACGCCGGATGAGGTGATGGCGGAGGGGGAGAGCCTCACCGGGCAGTACCTGGCGGGGACCCTGACCATGGATATTCCCCAAAACCGGCGAACGGGGAACGGCAATTTCATATACTTGAAGGGGGTGCGGGAACATAACCTCAAAAACATCAACGTGAAGATACCCCTGGGGATGTTTACCTGCATTACCGGGGTATCCGGGTCGGGAAAGTCCACCCTCGTGGGGGATGTGTTGTACCCTGCGCTGTTCAACCGGCTCTTCAGGGCGAATCATCCCGAGGGGGAATACGATGCGATTGAGGGGTTGGAGTATATCGATAAGGTGATCGATATCGACCAGAGTCCTATCGGCCGTACCCCCCGGTCCAACCCGGCAACCTATGTGGGGGTGTTTGGCGCGATCCGGGACCTCTTCGCCGGCCTCCCGGAGGCTAAGATGCGGGGCTATAAGCCGGGGCGTTTCTCCTTCAATGTCCGGGGGGGGCGCTGCGAAAACTGTTCCGGGGACGGGACCATCCGCATCGAGATGAACTTTCTCCCGGACGTATACGTTACCTGCGATGTCTGCCACGGCCAGCGGTTTAACAAGGAAACCCTGGAAATCCGCTTCAAGGGAAAGAACATCGCCGATGTGTTGGATATGACCATTGAGGAGGCGGCGGAGTTTTTCCGTGCCATGCCCCAAATCTCCCATAAAATGGAAACCCTCCTTTCGGTGGGCCTGGGCTACGTCAAGCTGGGCCAGTCCGCCCTCACCCTGTCCGGCGGGGAGGCTCAACGGGTAAAGCTGGCCCTGGAACTATCCAAGCGCTCCACCGGCAAGACCCTTTATATCCTGGACGAGCCCACCACCGGGCTCCACTTCGCCGACGTGAAGCAGCTTATGGCCGTGATCCGGTGCCTTTCGGATCAGGGGAACACGGTGGTGATGATCGAGCATAACCTGGACGTGCTGCTCCAGGCGGATCACCTTATCGACCTGGGACCCGAGGGGGGAGACCGGGGAGGGGAACTGGTGATCACCGGCACGCCGGAGGAGCTTGCGGCTGAGCCGCACTCCTATACGGGGATGTATATCAAGGAACTTTTTGAACGGCGCTCCCGGCGTCGTACTAAGGGCGAAAAAGCACCGCCCCGGCGGACATGAACAGCGCCCTTTCCCGGTTTGCAAAAATAACCCTTTTTGCCGGCATCCTGTTTCTTTCTCTGGGTCCGAATCTCCGGGCCCGGGGGCAGCCCGACCGGGGCGGGGGGAGGCAGGCCGCCCCCACCGAGGCCCCACGGGAGGAGGCTTCCCCGGAAACCCCGGCGGCTTCTCCGGAAGATGCCGGGGCGGAAGCCCCCCCTGAAATGACTGAGGAAGAGCTGGCCGCCGCCGCCGCCCTTGCCGCCATCGCCGAGAGGAATGCGGAGATCCTGGAACTGGACATAAAAACCTCCACCCTGTCGGAACTGGCCGCATGGTGCCGGAGCCTGGGCTTGAGTGAAGGGGGTGACCGGACGGCCCTGGGTAACCGGCTTCGGAGTTATTTCAAGCTTGCCGAGGTCTATGCGGCGGAAGGGGCAGCGACCGTACCAATTGAAGGGGCGCCAATACCCAAGGTTATAACCATTGAGTCCGCCAGGAGTACCGAATACTTTACCATTGATGCGGTGGACGAAGATTACGCCCGTCTCCGGGGTGATGTACGGGTCACCCTGAAGGACGGCGATTCGATCCACCGGATTACGGCATGGGAAATCCTCTATAACCGGACCCGGAACCTTATGTCTGCCACTGGAGGGGTGGAGTATGTCAAAGAATCCGAGGATAGCATCGAAACCTTCCGGGGGGAATCCATCACCGTGGACCTGGATAACTGGTCCAGTATTTTTATGGGCGGTGTTTCAGAACGATCCCTGAAGGCGGCGGAGGGGGAGGCGGCGAAGGAGGAGGAGGGAACCACCTACCGCTTTGCGGGGACCGTCATCTCCCGCAGCGACGAGGAGGCCACGGTGCTTACCCATGCGGAAATAAGCAACGGTAGTAACCCTGAAGCCCTCTGGTCCCTTGCGGCGTCTAAAATTTGGCTCCTGCCGGGTGCCGACTTTGCCCTCCTCAACGGCGTTCTTAAAGTCGGGGAAATACCGGTACTATACATACCTGTTTTCTTTTTCCCCGGCGACGAAATTATCTTCCATCCCGTTCTGGGGTATCGCTCCCGGGAAGGGAGTTTTCTTCAGACCACCACCTATATTTTAGGACGGCCCAAGGCAAAATCCTCCACTGAACGGAGTTCTCTCAGCAGCATATTGGGCAATTCCCCTGATATGGAAAAGGTCCGGCACGGAATATTCCTCCGAAGCACCGGAAAAAAATCCCGGGACCCCAATGACATCCGGCTTTCCGTCCTTTTGGATGCCTATACCAATCTGGGCGCCTACGTGGGAACCGAACTTGCGCTTCCCGAAAAGGGTGTTTTTAAGGAGTACAACCTTTCCCTGGGGGCCGGTTTCACCCGGGATATCATGCAGATACCGGAGAATAATACCTTCTATACCCCCTTCGCTACCTTCGACGGGACCAGCAACTGGAATTGGTCCCGGCTTTTTACTGCGGATGTGCCCTTCCGGTTCAGAATGACCAATGCCGGCGCCTTGGGGGGAACCTACGGGTCCTTTTCCTGGAGCCTTCCCTTCTATTCCGACCCCTATGTGGATAGGGATTTTCTGGACCGCAGCGAAGAGATGGACTATATAAAAATGTTAAAACAGGGCGGTAATACCCCGGAGGAAGAGGAGGATGCGCTTACAAAAAACACCATAGGTTCCTACGAATGGCGTCTGAGCGGTTCCTCCAGCCTTTCACCGTCCATATTGTCCCCCTATATCTCAAACTTTTCCATTTCGAACATCACCAGTTTTGTTACCTTCAATTACCGTACGTCCACCGCGTTTAGCAAGTACGCGACCGAGCTTAGGGATGAGCTCAATTATTATTATCCGGCTGACAAGAAGCAGACGGAGCTGAATATTATCTCCCCGAGGAGGGAATTCTTTTATCCCGAGAAATTTACTATCTATTCCATAAGCACCAGTATTACCGGTACCCCCCTGACCATAGGCGGCAGCCGGTCTCCCAAAGCAAAAACCCCCGGCTCTGAGACGGATCCCGGGGATGAAGATCCCTTCAAGGGGCTTGGGGTACCCAATTCACCCTGGGAAGTGGCAAGGGATGAAGATGCGAACAGCGGAATGGAGGAACGCCTCAGATTAACTCCTCCGGGCCTTTCCCACCGGTTTGATCTTCCCTTGACGGGTCCCCGGTTTTCCATTGACTATCAGCTTACCCCCACCAGCGCCACGGAACTTCAATTCCCATCTTCCCCGAAAAATTGGCCCGAGTCTGAGGATATCGACTGGAAAACCGCGTCTTCCATATTGACCAACATCAGGACCGACGGCAGCACCACCTTTACCCTGGCGGATATGAATTCCTTCATAACCGAAGCCTTCACGTTTTCCGCTTCCACTGAATGGCAGGGGTATGGCTACATCAACGAAGAAGCGGAGGAGTACCGTTCCAGGCGTGAGCGAAACGAAGCCCAAATTCGGGCTAGGGAACAAACCTCTTTTACCACCTCCTGGGAAACCACCACAACCCTCAAGCCTTTTTACCGGAGTTTCGTTTGGAGCAATACAAACTTCCAATATAATATTAAGGGGCTTATTGCAAAGTCCAAATTCGAGAGAAACACAAATCCGGATGGGACGCCCCTCTCTTATCCCGATCCGGATAAGACCTATTGGGATATACTCTACGGAAAATGGGATAAGAAGAACCTGGACAGCCATAGGGCGCAGGCAAATCTCCAGGCATTGGTGCTGAATAAGAACCAGAATCTGTCAATTGCCGTGGATATACCCCCGGAGGACAGCGCCTTTATCGGGGATGCCACCATGCGGGTCTGGAAAAGCGAAACCACCTTCAACACGAAGATCCGAGGAAGGACGATAGTGGATAAAAAGACCCGGGCGGACAAAGAACGATCTGTCGCCATCGCCGCCGGCAAGGACCCCGGACCCTATAAAGAATATAAGTATGATCAAGAAGAGGAAGACAACAAAACCTATGATTTCCAGGCTCTCTTTGATGACCCCTTCTACGAGCCCCTGCGGTTTACCGAAACCCTGCGGTTTACTGATTCCCTTTCCCTTTCCCAAAGTGTGGTCTACGATCCGGAGGAAGAGGAGTTTCAAAGCACGACGTCCAGTCTGTCCGCATACGGGTTTACCGCCTCCTTTACCGCAACCTATTCGACCACCGATTCCCTTGAAGACACCGATCCCACCGCGGATGGTGAAAAGTGGGAATGGAAAACCTCCCCGGGTTCTTCCTTTAGCCCCCGGGAATTCAAGCTGGGGTATAACCATACCTTTAAAAAAGCCGAGCTGTGGAAAAAGCGGCTTTCCTTTTCAATAGGCCTCAATACGGCCCTTGCTTTTGATTTACAACGGTTTACCAATTCCAATTTCAGTTTTGGTATGAATTTTACCCTTGGGATTACCAAATTCCTGGATATTTCCCTGGGAGCCTCCTCGGCTAATGGGTCAATATACCGGTATTTCCTGGATACCGCTCTTTTTGATATACCCGAGGGTCTTCCCGTGATAGGGGAAACGAATTTATTCACGGATCTTTTGAATTCCTTCAGGTTTGACGATGATAATCTCCGAAGACAGTCGGGGTTTAAGTTAAAAACCTTTAATTTATCCCTCCTGCACCACCTGGGGGACTGGAACGCCAAACTGGATATGACCCTGGCCCCTTATCTGCCCACCGATAGCAGGGAGTATAAATTCAACACCGAATTGTCCTTTATTGTGCAATGGATTCCCATCAGTGAAATCAAGTCCGAAATTACTTATAATAAGGAGAAATTTGTATATAAATAGGCTTGACAAAAACAATTCCAGGGAGTATCCTAGGATAAATAATACGTATTGTAATCCATTCAAAGAATTAATCACAGGAAATGGGTGCGTTTGAAAGCGTGTAAGAGTATATTTTCCCATCAAATTATTTCCCTTCTGTCAAGGACGTGAAGGGATAAAAACGGAGTTTTTCCATGGCAATGGTACGCAGGGGCCGTCCTCCCAAAACGGCGGAACAAGATGAGCTACAAGGTTTGAATAACGATGAAGTAACCCAGGCGGCGCCTTCCGGGGATGACGGTGATGTTCAAGCCCCTGAACCGGGAGATATGGCCCAGAACCCCGGTGAAGACGGGGAAGAAGACCGGTCCGGCGGTAAAACTATCGTGGTCCGTGCCCAGGGGCGGCAACCCCCCCCCGGAAACGGCCAATCCGCCACGCGATTAGCCGCACTGAATAAATACATGGATAACCTCTCCGCCGCCGCCGAAAGCGGAATCTCCGCCCCAGGGGGGAATAGCGGGAATAACTGGAATGAACCCCATCGGGGGGGAACTCCCGGGCAGGGTAAGTTCCGGGGACGCCGCCCATCCGACCGGTCCCGTGCGGACCTTTCCCCGTCGAATTACAGTAATTCCGGGGCAGGGCCCGGAGGTGGCTACCCGGGCGGGGGCTTTCAGCCGCCGACCCTGACCCCCTCCCCGGATGGCCTCCCCCTGTCGGCCATCCCCAAGCTGCCCTCCATGCCGGACATCTACGGCAAACCGGAGCCCCGGCTGGACCAGGACAACGGCAAACCCCGGCTGAGTATTAACGAACTCACCCGACTCAACATGGTGGACCTCCGCTCCCTGGCGACCGGCTACAATGTCTCCCACGAAGACCTGGTGACCCTGAAAAAACAGGAAGTTATCTTCATTATCCTCAAGGCCCATACCGAGCGGGGGGGCATCATCTACGCCTACGGCTCCCTGGAAACACTCCCCGACGGCTACGGCTTTCTCCGCAGTCCCCAAAACTCCTACCTCCCCGGCCCGGATGATATCTATATCAGTCCCAGCCAGATCCGGCTCTTTGCCCTGAAAACCGGGGATACGGTCTACGGCCAGATCCGCAGCCCCAAGGAGGGTGAACGGTTCTTTGCCATGCTCCGGGTGGAAACCGTGAACTATGACGACCCCACGGTGGCCCAGAACCGCATCCCCTTCGACAACCTGACCCCCCTGTACCCCAACAAGATCCTGGACCTGGAAACCACCACCGAAGGGATATCCGAGCGGGTCATCAACCTCTTCTGCCCCATCGGCAAGGGCCAACGGGCCCTCATCGTGGCCCCCCCCCGGACCGGGAAGACCATCATGATGCAGAAGATAGCCAACGCCATCACCCGGAACCACCCCGAGGTCTACCTTATCGTGCTCCTCATCGACGAGCGCCCGGAGGAAGTGACCGACATGGAACGTACCGTCCGGGCGGAGGTTATCTCCTCCACCTTCGACGAACAGGCCACCCGCCATGTCCAGGTCACGGAAATGGTCCTGGAAAAAGCCAAACGCCTGGTGGAACATAAAAAGGACGTGGTGATCCTCCTGGACTCCATCACCCGGCTGGCCCGGGCTTATAACCAGACCGTGCCCATGTCGGGGAAGATCCTCTCCGGCGGTGTGGATTCCAACGCCCTCCACAAGCCCAAGCGCTTCTTCGGGGCAGCCCGGAACATCGAGGAGGGGGGGAGCCTGACCATCATCTCCACCGCCCTTATCGAGACCGGCAGCCGCATGGACGAGGTTATCTTTGAAGAGTTCAAGGGTACGGGCAACCTGGAAATCAACCTGGACCGCCGCATCAGTGACCGCAGGCTCTTCCCGGCAATCAACATCAAGAAATCCGGCACCCGGAAGGAGGAACTGCTCCTCAAGGAAGACCAACTCCAGAAGATTTGGGTACTCCGGAAGGTTATCAACCCCATGGACGATATCGAAATCATGGATATGCTGGTTGACAGAATGAAGAAAAGCAAGAATAATGAGGCATTCCTCCGATCGATGAACACCGGTTCGGCGGCTATGGATTAAGTATGATTATGGAGTTATATAGATGAAAGACGGTATCCATCCCAAGTACGATCTGACCAAAATCACCTGTGCCTGCGGGAACGTAATTGAAACCCGTTCCACCGCAAAGGACATCAAGGTTGAAATCTGTTCTTCCTGCCACCCCTTCTTTACGGGTAAGCAGAAGCTGGTAGACACCGCCGGCCGTATCGAACGGTTCCGCCGGAAGTACAACATCAAAGAGTAGGCCCCGCCTAGTGAAGGGTCTTCACCAAGCCTTTCAGCTTTTTC
>BNUX01000017.1 GCA_025997675.1 Spirochaetia bacterium
TGATCATGGACGAGGCCCATACCATGGAAACCGCCGCCACCTCCTTCTTTTCAAAGGATTTCAGCCGCTTGGGAGTATACCGCCAGCTTGGCCGCCTCTACCGCCGCCGCCGGGCTGTGCGGCAGGGCCTCCTGGTCCGCCTGGCCGCCCTGTCCCGCCAGGAAGACAAGCTCGACGATGGGGCGGAGGCCGTCCAGTTTGTTCGGGATGCCGCCGACACCTTAAACGAATCCGCCCTGGGTTTCTGCCGGACCGAAGGCAGCTTCCGTCTCACCCCCGCCGAAGGAAACAGTATTACTACGTCCCTGATACCGGAACTGTCGGATTTGCGGAAGAAGATTGCCGCCCTGGCGGGCATTATCCGGGATATGCTGGAAACCGTTCCCGAAGACAGCGCGGATGACCCCACGGTCTGGGAAGTAAAGTCCATTACCCGACGCCTGGAAGCCATCGGCTCTGTCTGCGCTTCCTTCATCGAATACCGGGAGCGGCCCGCAGAGGTGATGTGGATGGAACGTCACGCGGGCAGGGGAGGGGGCGCTGCTGCTGCCGGGTCTGATTGGGTGTCCTTCACCGCCACCCCCATTGACGTGGCCCCCTCCCTGAAGGAAGCCCTCTTTGAACCCAACAAAACGGTGATCTGTGTATCCGCCACCCTCACGGTAAACGATTCCTTTGCCTACTGGGAAAGCCGCTGCGGCCTCAAACTGGCCGGGCGGGAAGTGCTGTCGGGCCAATTCCCATCCCCCTTCCCCTATGCCCGGGCGGTCCTCCTGGCCGTCCCCGCCGATGCGCCCCTGCCGGAACAGGGAAGCTACCGGGCCTTTGTGGACATGGCGGCGGCAAAGCTTGCGGAAACCGCCGGCGGCTCAGCCCTTATCCTCTTTACCTCCTACGAATCCCTCCGCAGCGCCTTTGCCGCCGCCGCCCCCCTGTTGGAAGAGCAGGGCATCCGCTGCCTCAAACAGGGGGACGACGACCGGGGCCGGCTCCTCAAAACCTTTCTGGATGACCAGTCCAGCGTCCTCTTCGCCACCCATTCCTTCTGGGAAGGGGTCGACGCCCCCGGGGACACCCTCCGCCTGGTGGTACTCTGCCGGCTCCCCTTCCGTACCCCCAACGAACCGGTCTTCCAGGCCCGCTGTGAAGCCCTGGAAGGGAAGGGGGGCAGCTCCTTCATGGAACTCTCCCTCCCGGAGGCGGTGATGAAGTTCAAACAGGGCTTTGGCCGGCTGATGCGCCGTTCCAGCGATCACGGGGTGGTGGCGGTCCTGGACGGCCGCCTTTTGCACAAGCGCTACGGCCAGTTCTTTTTGACGTCCATCCCGAAGACGAAGACCAGCTTTGCGGAGTTTGGCACCTTATTGAAGGAAATGGAGCGGTTTTTGTATCCGTGAAGGGAAAAGGTTTGTATTTTGCGGAACATTTGATATATTGTAGGGGTAAAGGGGGGGAGACAATGAAGCGGATAGCATTGATGGGGTTGATAGGTCTTGCGGCGCTCATGCCCTGCATTGCCCAGCAGACAACGATGCAGGCCGTGGAAGGGTTGGCTACCCGCTACAGTACCCTGGATAGGGTTTTCTATGCCTCCCATGCTAAGCTCCCCTTTGGCGCCCAGGTGAAGGTGACCAACTTGGAAAACAATAAGAGCGTTGTGGTTACTATCGGTGGGCGTATCCCTCTGGACCCCCGATGGGTCATCGATATTTGCGCACCTGCGGCGGACGTTTTGGACATGGAGGAACACGGAACGGGGTTTACCCGGGTACGGCTCGAAGAGGTTCACCGGGAAGCTAAGCGCAAGGCAACCAGGAAGTTCATGCAAACAGGGCCGGCGACCTGGCAAATGGAGGGGCCGGAGTTTACCGCCGCTCACCCCTCAATCCCCCTGCAGACCCAGGTCCGGATAACCAACAAGGCTACCGGGAAGCAGGCAATCGCCACGGTGACCAACCGGATGGCCGCCGACGGGAAACGGATCATTGACCTTTCCCGGCCCCTGGCCCAAGCGCTTGGACTGGGCGAACCCGCCATGGTGATGATTGAAACGGTGGATAGGGATACGGGAAAGTAGAGAATTGCGCCGCGGAATGAGTAGCGCGGGCAAATGCATCACCTGTGGTAGCTGAACCTTCCCACCCCCCTAAACTATTCACCCCAACATGCCGATATAGTGAGGGATGAACCGTTCAATACGTGCGCGCCGCTTAATCGCGGTGCGGGAAGACAGGAAAATGGCCGGGAACAAGGTACGCTACCCCATCGGTATCAAACTGGTCACCATTATCACCATCCTCTTGCTCATCTCCCTGGGAGCCATCACCGTCCTGGTGTCGGTCCTGGTGTCCGGGGACTTGCAAATCACTGCGGAGGATAATAACTTTACCGTGAACCGGCGTTCCGCCGCAGAAGCCGAAACCGCGCTCCAAACATTCCATTCCAATGCCCGGATGCTCCTGGATTCCCTTGCCGCGGTGGGGGCCTCCGGCTATGCCCGGCAGCTTGCGAACTTCTACTTTGAACAGAATAAGGATGTAGCCGCCATCATTAGAGGCGGGAATGGTCCCTTGATAAATGAACACTTCTTTGCGGCTAACGGAATTGAAAGCGGGCTGGTAGATGATTTTATGGCGGCCTTTGCCCCGGAGCCGGAGATGGCGGGGGCGCCGGTATCCCTTCTGAATGCCGCCCCGGTCTTCGGTATCCCTATGCTGGCCATGCACTGGGAAACCGTCACCCTTATCTTTTCCACCGAAAGCATGACCGATATCTTCGGCAGCTCCGTCTACGTCTCCTTCATGGTCAACCAGGATGGGGACCTGCTGGTCCACCCGGAGCAGGCGCTGGTCACCGCCGCCGTAAATATGCGGGAAGACCCCCTGGTGGAACTATACCGGGAACGGGGGGAATCGAATTTCCAAACCCTTTACACCGATAGGGAAGGGGTCCGGTATTTTGGCGCCTTCCGGAAACTATCCGCTGCCAATGTGGCGGTGCTTACCATAGCGGAATATGATACCGTCTTTGAGGGCATCGCCGTCACTACCCAGCGGAATATCCTCCTAACCGGGGCGGTACTCTTCCTTTCCATCCTCTTTATCTGGTTCTTCTCTAAGACCATCTCCCGGCCCCTGGGACGGCTTACCGCTGCGGCCCGGAAAATTGAAGCCGGGCTGTTCGAGGTGAACCTTCAGGAAAAGAGCCGGGACGAAATCAGCCTTCTGTCCGAAAGCTTTGTAAAGATGAGCAAGGCCCTGGTAAGCTTCAGCCGCTTTACCAACCTGGAAATAGCCAAGCGGGCCATGCGGGGGGAACTCACCCTGGGGGGAGAGACCCGGCAGGCCACTATTTTCTTTTCCGACATCCGTTCCTTTACGGCGATATCGGAACAACTGGAACCGGAAGAGGTGGTGGAATTCCTCAACGACTACATGACCCGCATGGTAGCCTGCATCAAGGAAACCGGCGGCACGGTGGATAAGTTTATCGGGGACTCGGTGATGGCCCATTGGGGCGCCGCAACCACTGCGGGCAGTCCCGCTGCGGATGCCCTGAACTGTATCCGGGCCGCCCTGGCTATGCGGACCGCCCTGCGGGAATTCAACAAGGGGCGGGATGACAGCATCAAACATCCCCGCGTCTGGATTGGCTCCGGGATCAACTCGGGCCCCGTGGTAGCCGGGCAGATAGGCTCCCATGAACGGATGGAATACACTGTAATCGGCGATGCGGTAAATCTGGCAAGCCGTACCGAGGCCCTGAACAAGCCCCTGCATACGGACATCCTGATCACCGAAAACACCTGGGCGCTTATCAAGGATGACCTGATAGTCGAAGAAATGCCCTCGGTAACCGTTAAGGGAAAGAAAAAGCCGGTGCGCATGTTTGCGGTGGTCAACCTCCGGGCACGGAAGCACGGGGAGCGGCAGCAATCCCCGGTGACCCTGGGACAAGTACGGAGTATGCTGGGTTACGCGGCGCCGGATTTGGCGGTATTCGACCCGGATGCTGAAGAAAAGAAGTATGTGATTGTGAAGTGATGGGGAATGATGAGAAGAAACCGGGGGAACAGGGGGTCTGCCTTAGTTGGACCCGCCGACTGTATGGTCATACTGCTCTGTCTTACGGGGGCATTTTTCTGCCTGCTGTTTTTCTGGCGCAACCTTAACCAGACCGTTTCGCAGCAGAACGCCCAACCCGTGGGGACCATCTCCTGGAAGCACAAGGTAACCCAGCGGCGCTTTCAGGACCGGGTACTCTGGGCCCGGTTGCAGCAGGATGCCCCGGTTTATTACGGCGACTTTATCCGTACCGATGTTCTTTCGGAGACCACCATTACCTTAAGCAAGGGGTCCCGGGTCAACCTGGCGGAAAGCAGCCTGATACAGATCTTCTCGGAAAACGAGGTGCCCCTCCTTACCCTTTCCCGGGGGGATATTAGCATAAACGCCGCCGAGGGGGCCGGGACCGCAATGTTGCTGGACGCCGAGGGTAATCTGATAACCATCGCCGGCGGGACGGTGCTGGACGCCCGTGTTAACTCGGAGGGGAACTTTGACCTGGCGGTAAGCGAAGGCAGTGCGTCCCTGGTCATTGGCGGCGAAATCAAAAGTATCGATGCGGGGGGCGCCCTTACCCTGGATTCCGGCGGCCGCGCCCTGGAAGCGCCCCGGACGGTAATGCTCAGCCCCAAACCGGTTACCCGGATCATCCAAACCGTGAACAGCCCTGCACCGGTAGACTTCACCTGGAACGGGGTGCACTATGCGGAGGGTGACACTACCCGCATAGAGATTGCGGCGGACCGGGGGTTTAAGCGGATCATCCGCACCCTGGCGGGGGGTGAACAGACCCGGGTCCGGACCGAACTGGCGCCCGGCGCCTATTTTTGGCGGGCCTACCCGGTAAGCGTGGACGGAGCGGACGGATTTGATGGAGCGGCAAACGCAAGCACCGGCAGCTTGACCATAAGCTATGTACCGGAGTCCCAGCTGCTGAATCCTCCTCCGGGCTACGAATACCGGTATCGGAGCCGGCCGCCGGCGGTTACGTTTCAGTGGACCGCGTCTCCCGAAGTCTCTTCTTATACGCTGGAAGTGGCGGATAATGCCGGCTTTGCAAACCCCGTGGTGCAGACCCCGGTCCAGGGCGGCGCCGCCTCCGCCCTCTCCTTTGTTCACCCCGGCCTGGAAAAAGGGCGCTGGTACTGGCGGGTAGTCCCGGAAAATCTTGCCCCTGCGGCTCCCGCATCCTTCACCATCACCCAAACCGGAAGCCTGGCAGCCCCCACTTTGTTGAGGCCCCCGGCGGAGTCCCCCATCAATATCGCCGAAGCGGGCTCCGACATCTATTTCTCCTGGAAAAGCGAGACCGAGGCCGCATCCTATACCCTGCTGGTTTCCGCCTTACCCGGCTTGCAGGACCCGGTATTTACCCGGCAGCTGACCGCCAATTATTATACCTACGCCGTAAAGGAGAACCTACTGAGGGAAGGATGGTATTATTGGGGGGTATATCAAACCGACGCCGAAGGAATCAGTTCGGCGCTTTCATCTTCCTGGTCCATTTCCGTTACCACCGGGGAATCTGTCCTGCGGCCCCTCTTCCCCCTGCGTAATTATCTCGTAACCGGTAACCGGCTGCCGGACTTTACCTGGGAGACGAACCTGACAAAGCCCCTGCACTTTCAGGTTTCCGACACCCCGGATTTTTCCCGGCTGGCCCTCGATGTCCCTGTTGAAGGGGGTGTTTTCCGGGGCGGAACCCTGGGTGAGGGATGGTGGTACTGGCGGGTAGCAGCCCTGGATGGAAGTGTGCAGACCCCGGGCAGGAGTTTCCAGGTTGTCCTGCCGCCCCCGGTTGTAGCGGCTCCGCCGCCGCCGCCGGTGACCCCGCTGGGAGCAGCCACGCTGCTGCTGCCTGAAAACGGGTATCGTATCGGCGCCGAACAGCTCCGGGAGTCCGAATTCATTACCTTTACCTGGGGTGCGGTGCCGGGGGCGAATGCCTATGGCCTGGCCCTCTACCAGGAAGCGGAGGGTAAGCGGCAGCTTATACGGCGCTGGGAAAGCTCGGCCCAGACATCCCGGAACATTGAGGTAAGCCTTCTGGGGAACGGCAGCTTTATCTGGCAGGTGGAAGCCCGGAAGCTTGCGGCGGATGGCTCCATTGAACGGCGGGGAACCGCCGTTGAAAACCATTTTGCCCTGGACCTTCCTGCGATCCAGCGGAAAACCGCAAGGAATCCGGGTACGGTCTATGGTCAATAAGTTCCTTATACCGGTCCTGCTGCTGGCAGTCCTGGCGCCTATGCCGGCGGAGGAAGATAATTTTATTGAGCAGCGGCTTATTCAGCGCATTTCCTGGGAACACGACCCTCTGGTGTTCCGTTATGAGGTGATCCTTGAAGAAGAACTGGAGGGTGAATATAAGGAACAGCTGCGGGAATCAACCACGGAAAATTCCCTGAGCCTGTCCCTCCGGCCCGGCCGGTACCGGTATGCGATCCAGGTGTATAACCTCTACCGGAAGCTTGAATATACCATGGACTGGGAGTATTTTACCGTGTTGAGCGCCATCAAACCGGAGGTACTTACCTTTTCTCCTGAAGTGTTTTTTCTGGACTCCGGGCCCCCCTGGCAGCTT
This sequence comes from Spirochaetia bacterium, assembly GCA_025997675.1. Lineage (GTDB taxonomy): Bacteria > Spirochaetota > Spirochaetia > Treponematales > Breznakiellaceae > Termitinema. The sequence continues at coordinate 6,649 of BNUX01000017.1, forward strand.
ACCCTGACCGGGCGGAATATAGACCCCCAGGCATTTATTGTACTCCGCCTACGGGGTATTCCTGTGGAGAATGCCGAAGATATACGCCCCCTGGGTATTGCTCTTGAAGGAGAGTCCCTTGCCGTGCTGACCTTCAATAGGGAGCAGCTTGTACCGGGGGACTACAATGTGGTTATCAGAAACCCCGGTGGTTTGGAGGACACCCTGGGCATTTTGAAGGTCCAGCTTCAAAAAACGCCCCACCAGCGGCCGGATATCATTGTTTCGGCGGGATATGCCCCCGCTATTCCCCTGAACGGGGGCCTCTTTAACGGCGATGTCTTTCCAAACCCTGCCTTTCCCCTGGGCATCAACTTCCGCTTCGGCCTCCTCCCCCTCAAGAGAAGCTGGGGATCTTTAGGGGCGGAGTTGAGCGCCTCCTGGTACAAAATGGAGGACCAAAAGGATACGTATACCGTTGCGGCCCAGGATATAGGGGCGTATCTTAATCTGCTGTACCAGTGGTGGCTGCCGTGGCTGCCGAAGCGGCCCCTGGCCCTTAACTTCCGCCTGGGGGTAGGGGTAAATCTGGTAACGGATTTTTACTTTGACTATGGCGATGGTGCTAAGGATCCTATGAGCAGCGCGTATTTTTCCCTGGATACGGGGCTTTCCTTTCAATGGCGTTTCAAGGGACCCTTCTTCATTGACGCCGGGGCTGATTTTATCCATATTTTTTCCCCGGATGACAATTCCCCCTGGTGGTATTTCAGACCGTCACTGAGCTTTGGCGGACAATTTTAAGGGGCTGGACAAAAACTCCGCTCATCCGGTATAGTGTATAACGAACTAATGGTCCGGAATGGGACGGAAGAGGAGGTCAGTTGGCGGAAAAGGATTTGCGGATCAATGGACAGATTCGGGTGCGGGAGGTGCGGCTCATCAAGGATGACGGGGAGCAGCAGGTTCTTGCCACCGACGAGGCGCTCGAATTAGCCAAGGAACAGGGTCTTGACCTTGTGGAAGTCGCCCCCCAGGCGTCTCCGCCGGTGGTCAAGATTATGAACTACGGCAAGTTCAAGTTCGAGAACGAAAAGAAAGTCCGGGACTTAAAAAAGAAACAGAAGCAGGTGCTGTTGAAGGAAATCCGGATGCAGCCCAAGATTGACGACCATGATTTGGATTTCAAGTCCAAGCATGTCAAGGAGTTTCTTGCGGAGGGTAACAAGGTCAAGGTAACGATTCGTTTCCGGGGCCGGGAGCTTGCCCATACGGAGCTGGGAAAGGATGTCCTTGACGATGTCCTAAAACGTATTGAAGGGGAATATGTGCTGGATAGACCGGCCCTTATGGAAGGGAAGATGATGTCCATGATACTAAGCCCTAAAACTAAGAAATAGAGGATGATATCATGCCGAAGATGAAAACCAGGAGGAGCGCCGCCAAACGGTTCTCCTTTACCGGGACCGGTAAGGTGAAGTATAAGAAGCAGAACCTGCGCCATATACTTACCAAAAAGTCTACCAAACGGAAGCGGAATCTCCGCCATGCCGGTATTCTGTCCAGCGACAATGAACCGGTAATCAGAAAGAAACTCCTGCCCTACGGGTAGGACTAAAAGGGGTATCATATATGTCAAGAGCAGTAGACGGGTCCCGCAGGAAGGACCATCGCAAGAAGATACTGAAACAGGCGAAGGGCTATTGGGGCCGCCGCCATTCCAACTTTAAGGTTGCCAAAGACGCGGTTACCAAGGGTCTTTTCTATGCTTACCGGGATCGCCGGGACCGGAAGGGGGACTTCCGCCGTATCTGGATCATCCGGATTAATGCCGCCTGCCGTGCGGAAGGGCTTTCCTATTCCCGGCTGGTGGACGGTCTTGCCAAGGCGGGGGTGACTATCAACCGGAAAGCCCTGGCCAATATGGCGATAGAAGACGCCGCCGCATTCAAAGCCGTGGTTGCCCAGGCAAAAGCAGCCCTGGGTGTCCAGGCATCCTGAGGGAACACGTATGGTAACCCTGGAGCAGGTACGGCAGCTTGAAACCAAGATCGTCAAGGCGATTGAATATGTCAACCGGATGACCGCTGAGGAGAAGCTGTTGCGGGAGGAAAACAACCTGCTGCGGGGCAAGCTTGAAAGCTCCCTCCGGCGGGTGGATGAGCTTGAGAATTCGGTTCAGCGCTTTAAGGAAGATCAGGGTCGCATTGAGGAGGGGATTGTCTCCGCCCTCGACCGGCTTAACCAGTTTGAGGATGCCATCGGCGAGAGCCTCTCCACGGTTCAGGCTATCGTCGCTTCATCCTCCCCCCCTCCGGAGGAGGATGCGCCGGAAGCTTCACCGGGCGATGAGATCCCCGATGAAACCGGAGCCGGTGAGTTGGATATTTTTTAAAGGATTGCCGGTGCCGAAAAGCGATCTTCGCATCGATATTTTGGGAACCTCCTTCTCCATCACCGCCGAAGAGGACCCGGTGTACCTGCAAAGCCTCTTGAACTATTACCGTCAGGCCATCGAAAACACCAAACGGATAACCGGCATGGAGGACCCCTTGAAGATTGCCATCATGGCAGGGTTCCTGCTCTGTGACGACATCCGGAAACAGGCGGACCACAACCCCCGTATCCGGGATTCCCTGGAGGCGGAACAACTTGCCCAGGAATTGATAGCCCGTCTTGACCGGGACCTGCATATTCCGTGACTTCTGTTTTCAAGCTGAAAAACCCGGTTAAACACTATGAATGGGGTTCCCCCCGGTGGATACCCCGGTTGCTGGGCCTCCCCAATGACGGCGGGGAGCCCTGGGCGGAGCTATGGATGGGGGTCCATCCCGAAGGCCCGTCGGAACTTGTTTCCGGCGGTTCCGGGCTTCTTTCGGAGCTTATTGGGCAGGACCCGGTGCGGTATCTGGGAGAGGAGACGGCCCGGGAGTACGGGGGGCTTCCCTTCCTGTATAAGCTCCTTGCCGCGGCCCGGCCCCTTTCTATCCAGGCCCATCCGAACCCGGACCAGGCGAAAAAAGGCTGGGAGCGGGGTGACCGGAACTACAAGGACCCCAACCACAAGCCGGAGATCATCTGCGCCCTTACCCCCTTTACCGCTATGGTGGGATTCCGTGAAGGCGGCGAGATCCGTAAGCGCCTTGAGGCATTTGGTTTTGCACCGCTGGCGCCCCTCCTTGCCGCGTTGGAAGCCGGTGACAACCCGCTCCGGCGTTTCCTCACCGCCCTCTTTTCCCTCCCCCCGGAAATCAGGGAGGCCCTGAGTGAATATGCCCGCAGCCGGAGCCTTACCGCTCCGTATGCCGAAGAATGGAAATACACCGCCTATTTTGCGGAACTCTACCCCGGGGACCCGGCAATCATTGCCCCCCTTTACCTTAACCTCCTTACCCTGAAACCCGCCGAGGCGATGAACATCCCCGCAGGGATACTGCACGCCTATGTACACGGGTTTGGGATTGAACTCATGGCCAATTCGGATAATGTACTCAGGGGCGGCTTAACCCCCAAGCATATCGACATGAAGGAATTGACCGCGATACTGCGCTTTACCCCCTTCAAGCCGGAAATCCTCACCTCCTCCGGCGCCGGCATTTCCCGGTATCCATCCCCCTTTCGGGAATTTTCCCTTACCGGCATTACCGGGCGGGGAGGGGGCGCCCCTTTTCCCGGCAATGGCCCCGCCATCGTGCTGGTAACCGGGGGTGAACTGTGCATCTCCTCGTCCGGTGAAACGCTGGTCCTGAAACGGGGAGAGAGCGCGTTTATCGCCGCCGGAGAGCTGCCGGTGTTTTCCGGGGACTATACCCTCTATGTTGCCGGTACGGGGAGCCTTTGCGTTTGAAAATCCTGGTGGACGCCGATTCCTGCCCCCGGCCGGCCCGGGAACTGATACTGAAAACCGCCGTCCGCCGGGAGATACAAGCGATATTTGCCGCCAACCGCCCCATACCGGATATCGGCGGGGACTTTGCCGTGATGGAACGGTGCCCGGCGGGGGAGGGCGCGGCGGATAACCGTATCGTTGAACTGGCCGAGCCGGGGGATCTGGTGATTACCCGTGATATTCCCCTGGCGTCCCGGCTGGTTGAAGCGTCCGTTCTGGTGATCGACGACCGGGGGCAGGTGTATACCCGGGAAAATATCCGGGAACGGCTTTCCCTGCGGGACTTTATGGTTGGCCTGGCGGAGAGCGGCCTGGGGATGGCGCGGATAGCCACCTACGGGAAAAAGGAATTGAAGGCCTTTGCGGACGGGCTGGACCGGGTTTTGGCTAAACTTGCAAAGCCCTCCGGGTAATTTCCTACCCTCGACTATTTGCCGGATTCGGCCTATACTGAAACGGTACATAAGGAGAGTTGTTTATGCTAAAAGAAATGACTATTTCCGTTGAGGAAGATGTTTACGACACCCAAGAAGCCAAGCGGAAATCGGACGAATTGGTCGACCGGTTTTACGGGGCTTGGGAGGACGATAAAAGCGCGGAGGAAATGATAGCGGAGATCAGGGCGGATAGAAGATCCGGCGGCAGGGAGATTGAGCCGCTTTAAATATGACAAAGTACCTATTTGATACCAATATTTGCATTTTTGATCTCCGGGGTAAGTTCAATCTGAATACGAGAATTAAAAAGGCCGGTGGTTTTGCCAATTGCTTAATTTCGGAAATAACCATCGCTGAGCTAAAATATGGCGCGGAATTGAGCAACAGGATACTAAAAAACATGCTTCTTATTGATGAATTGATACAAAAGGTCAGTATTCTGCCTATTTTTAACGGTATCGGTCTTTTTGCAAAGGAAAAAGCGCGGTTAAAACGATTGGGAATCCTGATTGATGACTTTGATTTACTCATCGGCTGCTCTGCCGTCGCCAATCACCTGGTCCTGGTAACGGAAAATGTGAATCATTTCAACCGGATTGAAAATATAATCATTGAAAACTGGATAGTACGGTAGCTTTTCCTAATGATCCGTCGGGTTCAGATAGCGGTCTGCGGCGCAGAGCTTCCCGGGGGGATCTCCGTTGCAGGGCATGCCCTACAAGTTGACGGACATGCCCTACAAGTTGACGGGCATGTCCTACAAGTTGACGGGCATGTCCTACAAGTTGACGGGCATGCCCTACAAGTTGACGGACATGCCCTACAAGTTGACGGGCATGTCCTACAAGTTGACGGGCATGCCCTACAAGTTGACGGTTATGCCCTACAAGGGGGGTCCGTCAAAGGTCCGCTAATAGTCTTCGATGATTTTAACCAACGCTGAGTGCATTCGATCCGTCATTTCCTGCTTCTGGGTATGGCTTAGGTTCTTCCGACCCTCCGGCGGGGGCTCATCCTTGAACAAATACACCGCTTCTATGCCAAGGGCTGAGGCAATACGCTCCACCATGAGGAGAGACGGGCTTTTTTTCCCCATTTCCAGCTCGGAAATATAGGTTTGGGCCGATTCACACTCCTCGGCAAGCGCCATTTGGGAGATTTTTCGCAGTTTCCGGTACTCCTTTAGGTTTACGATAAAAAGTTCCTGTAGGGTCATCTTTTAAATGCTACAAGCTGCTAAAAATCTTGACAAAGAGCTTAATGGTGTTTATTATAATTTCTAGTACCTATAGCTAATATTTTGCTTACACGCCCTTGTTACGGTAGGTGGATCGCCGTGGGAGTCAATAAAAACTATGCCGTATCAACCGACAACGGCGAGACTTGGACACAGAAAACTATTAGCAGTTTCGGCAGTAACGCCATAGCCTACGGGGAGCAGTAGGGTCGCTGGGGTGTATGGGGAGTTTCGTGCGTATTATCCGGCAAAAACCGGTTCCAGGGCTATTTCAAGGCCCTTTAAGGTCTCCACCGGGGCGGTTCCGGTGGCGCCGTAAGAACGGAAAAAGAACCGGTCGCCTTCAAAACCATAGCAATGGACGGTTTTATGCTCAGGATCAACAACCCAGTATTCCTTCACCCCCGCCTGCCGGTACAGGTCAAATTTGAGCTCCATATCGACCGCCTTGTTGGAAGGCGACAGGATTTCCACCACAAAGTCAGGCGCACCCCGACAACCCTCCGGCCCCCGCTTCTTTTTATCACACACCACGGCAATATCGGGCTGGAGAACCGTATCGTCGCTTTCATCCTCTTCATAAAAGAGCCGCACGTCATAAGGGGCGGGAAATACTTTGCAGGGCTTGCCGGTCAGATACACCGCAATCTGTTTGGCCAGTTCCATAAGAATTAACTGATGATACTCGTTCGGGGCCGCCATAGCCACGGCTTTACCCCGGAAAAGCTCATACCGTTCACCCGGGGCCAGCTCCCAGTCCTTGTAATCGGCGTAAGTCCAGGTCTCGTCTTTCATCTGCTCAGTATACCATTTATCCTAGCTATTCCGGGTAAAGATTCTGTATCTGCTTTATATTCGGCAGTATCTCAAAAAATATGTCCGTCAGTTCAGGGTCGAATTTGATGCCCCGCATACTCCGTATTTCCGACAAAACCTGCTCCTCCGTCCAGGGCTCCTTGTATACCCGGTGGGAGCAGAGGGCGTCATAGACATCCGCCAAAGCAACGATGCGTCCGGGAAGGGGGATCTCCTCTCCTCTTCTCCCCCGGGGGTTCCCCTGACTATCGGCCTTGATAACCTGCTTGGTTACCGGATCAATCCAGCCGGGATACCCCGAGCCATCCCAGTTTTCATGGTGGGTCAGGGCTATATCCCGGGAAATAGTGTCCAGCGGCGACTGGAGATCGTCAAACAACCCGGCCCCAAACACGGTATGGCGCTGCATGATCCGGTATTCCTCCACCGTAAAACGGCTCGGTTTCTTTAATATCGCATCCGGAATGGCCACCTTTCCCGCATCGTGGAGCATGGCGGCGATCTTCAGGGCATCCCGGTATCTTTCCCGTTCTTCGTCGGGCACCTCGTGGCGTCTGGCCCAGCCGTCGTAGATCTCTACGGCAAACCCCGCCACCCGGTTTACATGGGTTCCGGTCTCCTTGGGGTCCCGCAGTTCCGCCATTCTGATCATCCGCAATATCATGGCCCGGGTCATATACGCCCGTTCCAGGGCAACCGTTACCGTAGCGGCAAAGTGGGTAACTAAAAACTCATCATCCCGGGAAAAGGGAATCGAATTGCCCTCCGCATCTTTGGCATTGATAATCTGGGTTACCCCCAGCAAACGGCCTTCATTCGTTACCAGGGGAACCGCCAGGGTCGAGGTGGTCTTGTAGTTTGAGATTTTATCGTAGGCGGTACTAAAGGAATAGGGCGCATTCGGGGGCAGGTTGTACACATCCGGAACATTGACCAACTGCCTCGTTAGGGCGCAATAACCGGAAATGGTTGATTTGTTAATAGGCAGGGAAAACAGGGAATAGACGAGCTTTTGTCCCGGGGGGAGCTTTTTTTGCTGGGTATCATTCTGGGCGTATTTTATGACCAGTTTTTCTATCCGTTCTCCCTCAATCATATCTTGTTCCAGCACATAGATTGAGCCCGCATCGGCATGGACCGCTTCCCGGATTGCCTTGAGTATCCGCTCCAGCAGGATATCCAGATCCTGGATCTGGTTCAGTTCCGAATCGGTGCGAAGAATAGATTTAAAATCAGTTTTCTCATGCGACAATGGATGTCTCCCGTATTGTTGTTATTTTTTTCGCTTAATAATAATATCAGTTTATGGCTGCCGCCGCAAGGGGGGATGACGCCAGGAGACCGGAATACCGATTATGTAGCAGAGGAATAGCGGCCTAGCTGGTTCTCGCCAGAACTTTCTTCTGTTTCTCAATATAGCAACCCACGGCGGTTTTCATGTTTGCCATACGCTGCTGTATGACGGCCTTTTCTATCATGTTGATCCCGGGAGTGCGGAGTGAGTTACTAAGCCGTGTCCGGTGGCCGGCACACGCCTGATGAAAAATGTCCCTGGGGCAGCCCTGGATACGGTTTTTTGTCGTGGAATAGGTTGCCTCGGCTTCCTGATAAGCCGCAGGACGGCTAACAACATTAAGGGAGCGTTGAGCATCTCCGAAGCTCTGGATGGCCTGGGTGAGGCTACTGCGGGTGATGGTATCCGCAGGATGGCAAAAATGAAGTTCCTGCCGTAAAAAAGCTTCTTCGGAAAGTATTAAAATCTCGCAGTCCGCTGATTTTTGGGCTTCCTGAAAACTCGCCAAGGCTAAGGATATGCCTTCTTCGTAAAAGAGCCTTCCCTCATGTTCTTTTCCATCGGCAGCAAGTGCTCTGCGGCCTCTATCAATTGAATTGACGCTGATGAAGATGTTATTTACTAAGCCAGTCGAGACCAAATTCAGCCTCCGCTTCTGACAAGTTAAAACCACCTTTAATAAGGAATTCCGGGCCGAGGCGATTTTTGGCGAATTCCGCCAGATAGGGCGCCAAGGGCAACTGTTTCAGGATCAGCGCACATTCCTCCATATTACCGGCAGTCATATAGACATGAGCTTTTTCAGCTATGGCGCTTATATCATCCTCAGTCATGGTTTGGGCTTGTGGCATGAAATTCTCCTTATTTCGTGAGTTTACCGCTCAAAAATTAAATGTTCAAGATACCGCAAGGAGACCGGCATACCGATTATGTAGCCGAGGAATAGAGCCTATTTTTAAAAATAAATCAAAAATTCGCTCCTAACCCTTGCTTTTCATCGGCGGATAGAGTATTATATAGACGTGAGCAAGTTATCCAATTTTACCAAAAGCGCCCCCCATCTTAACCCTTCTGACGCTGCCTGTGACCGGCAGTTTGACAGTGATTGCCGTCCTTTTACGCTTCTTTTTCATTTTGCGTGATTCGCTCTATATAGGCGAATGCGTTAAAACCGGTATTTCAACACCGGGAAATTCGAAATTAAGCCAAAATAGCCCGGGCTTTTTTCAGAGAGCCCAAGCCGGCGGTATAAGAACCCGGGCTCCCACCCGGATAGCCCAGGCTCCCAACCGGATAGCCCGGACCGGGGTCGAAAAGCCCGGACTCCCGTCCGGAAAGCCCGGACTGATGCCCAATAGCCCGGGCTCGTACCGGGAAAGCTCGGGACATTGCAAAAAGGCCCGGTTTCTTACCTCGATAGCCTGGGTTTTTCCCCCGATAGCCGGGGCTATTCCCCTTGGAGCCTGGGCTCCTGTCCGGAAGCCCGGGCTTTTACCATAAAAGCCGGGGCTTCACGAACAGACACGGAACTGTTACAACAAAAGGGGCTTGGCAAAAGTACGCTGATTGTATCGTACCCCAGGATGTTGCGGAGAGGGGAGTAGCTATGATTACCTTAATTGCGGGGGGGAGGGTGATTGACCCACGGTCCGGAATGGACGGTGTACTGGATGTGGTTTTGGAAGGCGGCAGGATTGCCCGTATCGGAAAGTTTGATCCCCTGGATGGAAGGTATGAGCGGGTTATTGATGCCCGTGGGAAAACGGTTGTTCCCGGCCTCATTGATGTCCACGTCCACTTCCGCGATCCCGGTCTAACCTACAAAGAAGACATCTCCTCCGGTGCGGCGGCGGCGGCCCACGGCGGCTTTACCTCAGTAGTCTGCATGGCCAATACCAAGCCGCCGGTGGACAATCCCGAAACCCTGGCGGAAGTCCTGGCTAAAGCCGCAAAAGCCCCGATCCGGGTCTACACCGTAGCGGCGGTGAGCAAGGGCATGGCAGGAAAGGAACTGACCGGTATGGCGGAACTCAAACGGCTCGGCGCCCTGGGTTTCAGCGATGACGGTATCCCCATCCGGGACCCGGCGTTTCTGCAAAAAGCCTTGTCGGTGGTGAAGGCCCTGGATGTCCCCATCAGCCTCCACGAGGAGGATCCCTCCCTGATAGGTGTTCCCGGCATACACGAAGGGGCGGTATCCAGAGCCCTGGGAATCCACGGAGCCCCGGCGGTTTCGGAAAGCGCCATGGTCGCCCGGGACTGTATGCTTGCCCTGGCAAGCGGCGCACGGGTCCACATACAGCATCTAAGCTGCGCCGAATCCCCGGAACTTATCCGGCTGGCTAAGCGCCTTGGCGCTCGTATTACTGCGGAAGTGACCCCCCAGCACTTTTCCCTCACCGAAGATGCGGTCCGTACCCAGGGAACTTTGGCGAAGCTCAACCCGCCCCTGCGTACCGAAGGGGATCGTCAGGCCCTTATCGCCGCGCTTAAAGACGGGACCATCGACATGATTGCCACGGACCACGCCCCCCATAGTATAGAAGAAAAAGCGAGGCCCTTTGCCGAAGCCCCCAGCGGGCTCATCGGCCTGGAAACCGCCCTGGCCCTGGGGATTACCAATCTGGTCCTGCCGGGGCATCTTACCCTGCCGGAACTTATCGGGAAAATGACCGCCGCCCCGGCCGCCCTCTACAAGCTGGAAGCCGGGTACCTGGCGGAAGGCGGCCCGGCGGACATCACCATCCTTGACGATAGGGAAACCTGGACCGCAGGCGGGTTTGTTTCAAAATCTGCCAACTCCCCCTTCGCAGGCCGGACCCTGACGGGGAAGGTGAAGTACACCATCTCTGGCGGCAACATCGTCTATCAGGACGCCGTTTGCTATTGAGCCGGTTTTAGCGTATACTAAGAAAAAGGAGCATTATGATGGGCACAACGTATACGAATATCACGCTGAAAAACGCTGTTGATGTAGGCAATGCTAACCGGGGGCTTATCGCCGCAGGCGAAGTCAGGGAGACGGCCGTGCGGGCTCTGGTAGATACCGGCGCAGGAACCCTGGTGATCAACGATTGGGTTCTGGCAAAGCTGGGGCTTAGGATAAAGGGCCTGAAACGAATCACCCTGGGAAATAACAGTAAGGAAATCTTTAGGGTAACCGAGCCGGTGGAGGTTCACTGGAATGATCGGGAGATGTCCTGTGATGCCCTGGTTGCCCCCAATGACGGCCCGGTTCTGCTTGGCGCAATCCCCATGGAGGACATGGATCTTATGGTGTGTCCGAAAAGTGAGGAAGTCACCGGCGCCCATGGGGATGAGGCGATAACACTTGTCATGTAGTAAGGCTGCGGTGCTTTCCAACCGGCAGGTTTCACCGGGCTTTTATCTCCTTTCAGCGGAACTACCCGACAGTATCCCTGCAATCCGTGCCGGGCAGTTCTGTATGCTCCGTTCCTGGGACACTATTCCGGTGCTTTCCCGGCCCATCAGCGTGTTCGATGCCGAAGGGAACCGGGTCTTCTTTCTATATAAAACCGTAGGCCGGGGAACGGCGATGTTTTCCCGGCTCAAACCCGGTGACCCTATTACTATCCAGGGCCCTTTGGGGAACGGCTTCCCCGATATAGCAGGCCGAATAGCAATGGTAGGCGGCGGCGCAGGAATCGCCCCCCTGTACCTGGGCGCAAAACAGTACAAGGCCGCCGGCTGCACAGTAGACCTGTACCTGGGCTTCAGCGGCGCCGCGTTTCTGACGGAGGAGTACCGGGAAATTGCGGACCGTGTTACGGTAAACGTGGGCGGCTTTATCACCGATACTATTGACCCCTCCGGCTATGACGCGATTTTCACCTGCGGCCCGGAGATCATGATGAAGGCCCTCCGGGAAAAATGCAAATCCGGGGACAGGCTCTTCGTATCCCTGGAGGCTCGCATGGCCTGCGGAGTGGGCGCCTGTTACGGGTGCAGCAGGAAAACTGCCGCCGGAAACAAAAAGGTCTGTAAAGACGGCCCGGTGTTTCCCGCAGAGGAGGTATTTGACCTATGAAACCCAGCCTGCAAACCAATTTTGCCGGGGTCCTCCTTAAAAACCCCCTGGTCCTGGCCTCGGGAACCTGCGGTTTTGGCCGGGAGTTCAGCGAGATTTTTGAGGTGAGCCGCCTTGGGGGGATCTGTTCCAAGGGCCTCACCCTGAACCCTAAGCCGGGCAATGGGGGCATACGGATCTGGGAAACCTCCGCCGGGATCATGAACAGTGTGGGGCTGGAAAACCCCGGTGTTCCGGCCTTTATCGAAAAGGAACTCCCCTTTATGCGAACCCTGGGACCGGCTCTGATAGTCAACCTGGGGGGCCACACCATAGATGACTACCTTACGGGGGTGGAACTCCTCAACACCGCGGACTTCGATATCCTGGAGCTGAACATTTCCTGTCCGAACCTCAAGGCCGGCGGCATGGCCTTCGGGATAAAGACCGAAACAGCTCGGGAGGTGGTGCGCCGGGTCCGCAGTATTTGTAAACACCCGCTGATGGTAAAGCTTTCCCCCAATGCGGAGGACATCACCGCCCTGGCCCTGGCCTGCGAGGAGGAGGGCGCCGACGCAGTATCACTCACCAACACGTTTCTTGCTATGGCCATTGATATTCAAAAAGGGCGCCCCGTGTTTGACGCCCCCTACGCAGGACTTTCCGGTCCCGCCATCAAACCCATAGCCCTGCGCATGGTCCATCAGTGCGCCGGGGTTTTGCAAATCCCCGTGATGGGCGCCGGGGGTATAACGAACTGGCAGGACGCGGTGGAGTATCTCATGGCCGGGGCGGCGGCGGTACAGATAGGGACCGCCAATTTTATTAACCCTGCAATCGCTTTGGACATCCTGGCGGGCCTTGAAGGTTGGATGGAATCCCGGGGGATTGGGGATGTTACGGAGATCCGGGGGATTGTGTAAGCGGGGGCTGTAACTATTCCCAAAAAAAAATATTATATTATATAGTATACCAAAGAGGAGTGTATTTGCATGAATTTTTCCCAACGCTTATCATCAAGGAATTTTTTTATCTTTAACCTGGTACTTTTGGGGGCCCTATTCGGGTTCTCCCTTGCCTTTCTGTCCTTTTCCTGTTCCACCCCCTTTAAAACCGCCAAGGCCCAGGCCAATCCGGGCTATTCCAATGTGGTGATCCCCGAAGATGCGCTGAAAGTCGCCGAGGGACTCCAAACGGTGTTCCGTTCCGTGGCGGACAAGGTGGTGCCCTCGGTGGTGGAACTCAAGACCGTTTCCATCCGGAAGCAGCAGGCCCCCAATTTTAACGGCATCCCCTGGGAATTTTTCTTTGGCCCCCGGGACGGCAACGGCGGCGGGCAGGAACGGGAATTCCGGACCCAGGGCCTGGGTTCGGGGATCATCGTCAGAAAGACCGGCGATACCTACTATGTTTTAACCAATTACCATGTAGTACAGGATGCCAACGAGATTGTGGTGGCCTTTAACGATGATAGGGATGAGATTCCCGCAAAACTGGTTGGCAAGGATGAGCGGAAGGATCTGGCCTTAGTGTCCTTCATCTCCGCCGCCCCCATTCCCATTGCCGAACTGGGGGATTCCGATGCGGTCCGGGTAGGGGACTGGGCCATTGCCGTGGGCAACCCCCTGAATTATATGTCCTCGGTGACCATGGGCATTATCAGCGCCCTGGGCCGTACCGGGGGGCCCGGGGGCAATATCAACGACTTTATCCAGACCGACACCTCCATCAACCAGGGGAATTCCGGGGGTGCCCTGGTGAATATCCGGGGTGAGGTTATCGGGATCAATACCTGGATTGCCAGCAACAGTTCCGGGGGCGGCTCCGTGGGGCTGGGCTTTGCGATCCCCATCAACAACGCGAAACGTACCATCGACGATTTCATCAATTCCGGCGAGGTGAGTTACGGCTGGCTGGGGGTTTCCCTGAGCGAGGCGGACCGGGAAACGGCCCAGGCTCTGGGGCTGGAGGGTAAGCGGGGAGCATTGGCCACCCAGGTCTTCCTGGGATCCCCGGCGGATAAGGGGGGCATCCAGCCCGGTGACTTCATCACCCACCTTAACGGACGGGAAATGCGGGGGGTGAATCCCCTGATGCTGGCGGTGGGGGACCTCAAACCGGGTGAGCGGGCGACCTTTACGGTTGTCAGGGCCGGCGTTACCACGGACATGACGGTCCGTATTGAGGCGCGGAACAACGAAACCGCCGCAGAAAACAGCAAGCTCTGGCCGGGGCTTGTTCTGGCCCCCATCAACGATGCCATCAGGAGCGCCCTCAACCTGGGCAAGGATGCCAGGGGTTTGGCGGTGATCCAGGTTATCGAAAAGAGCCCGGCCTCGGTGTTGGGGCTCCAAAGGGGGGACCGGATCACCGGCGTCAACGGCGAGAAGGTGCAGGATATTGCGGCCTTCTACCGGATTCTTCGGGAAAAGGCGGGGAAAGAGCTTTGGTTTGAGCATATCCGGGGGGACAATACCCTGGAAACGCAGAAGTTTAAGCGCTAGCCCTCTACCACCCGGATAACCCGGCGTATAGTTTTGGGCGGGAAGCGGCGGCGGATAAAGTAGAGGGCGAAGGCGGCGGCAAAGAGGAGCAGGACCCCAGCCGCCGCACGGGAGGGGTCCCTGGCGGAAGGAAAGAGAACGCCGGTTAGCACATAGCCGGCGATAAAGCCCAGGATCGGGGGGAGCAGCACCGCGAGCCCCTGCTTAATAGCCGATGCAACGGCCTCGGTTTCCACCAACTGCCCCGGCTGGAGGTCCAGGCCGGCGGAGTTTTCCGCATTGTAGGACAGCTCCTTTACCTTACACTCCGCATTCATGCAGCCGAAACAGGCGATGCTGTTTTCCCGTGTAATGGTGAGGGTATTCCCCCGTATCTCTCGAATTCTACCCGTTTCAGTCACGGATTTCCTCCTCCTTGACGGCGCCCGTCTCCTTAACGGGAAGCTCCGGCACCGGCCATTGTATCCGTTCAATAGAAAGGCTCTTTCCCCGGCTGTCTATGTCCAGGTAAACCCCCTGGAGTTCAGGCTGCTCCCATGCCTCCCTGGTCCAATCGGGGATGCCCGTAAGGTATTCCTTGATACGCTCATCCTTATCCACCCCCCCCACGGAATTCCGGCTGCCCGTCCGCCCCGCATCGGTGATCACCGCAGTTCCTCCGGGCAGCACCGTTTCATCGGCGGTCTGGACCCGGGTGTGGGAACCGATTACCGCGGAACAGGCCCCGTCCGCCAGGGCAAAGAGGGTGCGCTTTTCCGCGGTGGCCTCGGCGTGAAAGTCGACGATAACGTAGGGGGTTTCCCTCCGGAGCCGTTCCAGAAGCACCGGGATGCGGGCGAAGGGGTTGTCCCCGTGGAGGCGGGTAAAGCCGCTCTGGCCCAACAGGACCGCCACGGCTACCTTTGTTGTACCGGTGGTGTAGACCCGTGCGCCTATACCCGGCGCTTGGGGATTGAGGTTTTCCGGACGCAGCACGTAGGGGATCTTGCCCAGGTTTTCCACCAGGTCCTTTTTGTAGAAGCAGCATTCTCCGGTACACAGCACCTGTACCCCCAGTTTACGGAGATAGGCGGCGTGGTTGCGCCCCAGGCCGTTGCCCCCGGTGACGCCGTCCGCACCGGCGATGATGAAGTCCGCAGGTTTTTGCTTTTTCAGTTCCGGCAAAGCCATTTTTAAGGCGTATACCCCGGCTTTCCCGACTATTTCGGCGATGTAGAGGACCTTCAAAAAATCCTCCGGGATTAGGTGTTGGTGGGACGGACGGGATAGCCCATATCGGGGGATAGCTGGCTGAGGATACGCTCGAATTCCGCCGCCGCCCGGTAATCCTGCAGCTTCCGGCAGGTATCCCGCAGGTTGTAGAGGGCCTCGTAATACATAGGAAACAGACTCACCGCCTCTTCAAAGCAGTGCCGGGCTTCCTCATAGCTGCCCTCCACAAAGTAGAGGACCCCCAGGTTGTTCCAGGTTTTGGGGGCGCAGTCGTCACGGACCAGGGCGGAATGGTAGCACTCTTCGGCGAGGTCAAACTGTTCTATTTCGTAGTAGATCAGCCCCATACTGACCCAGGCTTCGGCTAAATCGTCATCAATAAGAATCGCCCTTTGAAAACTGGTCAGGGCTTCTTCATAGTCCCCGGTTCTTTGCTGGGCAATCCCCAGATTCATCCAGAGCAGGGGATTTTCCGGCTCCATGATAAGGGCTTTTCTGAACAGGGGGATCGCTTCATAGGGCCGGTTTGCCTCCGTTAAAGCAATACCGGAGTCGTTTAAAGATGCCGCAGTTTCCATTATGCCCCCTCCCGTTTAATATATCCCATTATCAGCCTAAGAACAATGCCGGGACCGCATTTAACTATTTTTCCTGATAATGTCCGCCACCGCTTCCGCCAGTATCCGGTGTTCCGGAGGCTCCAGGTGGATGCCGTCCCTCGCACTGGTGCTGATCACCTTCCCGGCGTCAAAAAACAGGACACCACTCTCGTGCGCCAGGTTCTTGTAATGGTGGGTCATCTTTTTAGAGAGTTCCACCGTATTGCCGAATATATGGAGAAATCCCATGGACTCCGCCGTCGGGGGCGGGCACACCATCAGGATTTTCGGGGAGCCCTCCCCCGGGCCGGTTCGGGAGACCTGGATAGTACTTACCACCTTCTGCACCCCGGCGGCCACATCAAAGGGGGTCGGGTTAAAGCGGGGTTTCAGGTCATTGGTTCCCAGCATGACCACCACCCAATCCAGGGGTTTATGGCTTTCCAGGATGGGGATAAGCTGGCGCAGGCCGTTCCGGTCCCCCTCGATGGGGTCCTCCCGGCAGCTGGTCCTGCCGTTAAGGCCCTCTTCCACCACCCAATAGGGAGGGTCCTCCCAATCGGCGCCGGTATTGAGCAGCCGCCATAAAACCATAGGCCACCGGGTTTTATGGTCGTACCGTTCCCCGGAAAGGGGGACGTAACCCCAGGTATTTGAGTCACCGTAACAGAGAATAGTTTTCATAGAATAACTCCCAATGAAAAAAACCCGGCCGGAGCCGGGCTTAATCCGAAAATTTGTTCCAGGGAAGAACGGCTTATTCGATAATGGCGATAATATCGGCCATTTTAAGGATAAGGTGTTCGGTTCCGTCAAACTTGACCTGGGTTCCGGCGTACTTGTCGTACATGACCTTGTCACCGGCCTTAACCGTGATCTTCACTTTCTCAGTCCCTTCCCCCACCGCCGTTACGGTCCCTGTTTGGGTCTTTTCCTGGGCGTTATCGGGGATAATGATCCCTCCGGCGGTCTTTGCCTCGCTCTTCTCCAGCTTAACAATGACCCTATCGGCCAAAGGCTTTACCTTCATATGGTCCTCCATTGCTCTTAGTGATATTAGTACGTGTTCCGATACTTCGAATATACTAAAAAACCCCGGTGAAGGTCAAGAAATTTCTCATTCTTCCCGGATAAGAACTTCCCGAAATCCAACGGAACCGAGCTTGCCCGCCAGATTTTGGATGTCATCCCCCGGTACGCCGGAGATCACCACCCGGTAGTAATCGTTATACCGTTCATAAGCCGGTTCAAGCCCGACGCTTTTTACGCGATCAAATGCCTCTACCGCATTCCTGGTGCTCTGATAGGCGCCTACCTGGACACGGTACCGCTTATTTGTTCCCAGGGGGGGTATGTTCGGTTTAACCACCGCCGGGGTGGAGCTAAAGGATGTCGGCGGCTGTACCGGCGGTTGTGCCGAGAATACCGGCGGCTGTGTTGTTGACGGCTGTGCCGGGTACGCCGGGTATGCCGGTTGCTGTTGCGTTGCAGGGGGTTGTGCCGGGTATGCCGGTTGTTGTGTCGTTGCGGGTGGCTGTGCCGGATATGCCGGGTATGTCGGCTGCTGTGCCGGCGCCGGTGGAATAGGCGCTATCCAGGGGTCGGATTCGGTCGGCCCCGCCGATGCTGCCGACGGGATCGGGGCGGCCCCTTCCCCGGCTAACTCTACCAGCACCGGAGCGGTCCCGGTACTGATCATATCCAGCACCTCCGCCGCGGCCCGGGAAACATCGATGATCCGGGTGTTTACAAAGGGTCCCCTATCGTTTACCCGGACAATTACCTGCTTTCTGTTCTGGGTATTGGTTACCCGCAGCATGGTACCGAAGGGCAGGGTGGGGTGGGCGGCGGTCATCTGGGAGGGGTTGAAGAGTTCACCCGACGCAGTGGGATGGCCTTCGAACTCCGTGCCGTACCAGGAGGCGATTCCATCCTGACGGAAGGCGGCGCTATCGGCGGGAACAATGCTGGGATCGTAAATACCATCGCCGGTCATATTATCCTGGGCCTGGAGGGTACAAAATGCGGCCACTATAAGGAATACAATGAAAAATCCGCTTATCTGTTTCATAGGTTCATTATCGGCAGAGTATGATAGAAGCTTACATTAATTCTCTGGTCGGCAGGGCTTCTTTTCCAAGGATATACCGTTCTATCAGGTCCGCTACACCATCGTCATTGTTGGATTTATCGGTAACCATGGCGGCGATGTCCTTGATCCGTTCATCCCCGTTGGCCATGGCTACCCCGATGCCCGCCCAGCGGATCATAGCCTCGTCGTTCATGGAGTCCCCGATGGCAAGCACCGCGTTCCGGGGGATGCCCAGGACTTCCGCCACCTTTGCGAGGCCGGTCCCCTTATCAACCCCGTAGGGCAGTATCTCCAGGAAATAGGGTTTGCTGGTAAAGATGGTGGATTCGCCGCCAATATAGGTTTTTAGGATGTTTTCCAGGGGCCGGAGGATCATGGGATCCCCGGGGATGAGCAGTTTGTAACAGCCGTGGCCCACCATGGCCCGGAAATTTTCCACCACCACCTGCCTTAAGCCGGTGAGCTTTTGGTCGTAGTCGGCAAATTCATTGGGGCGGGAGATATACATGATATCGTCCTCGTAGAGCTGCACCGGAAAACCCTCCGCCGATGCCAGGTCGTAGGCTATCAGGGCTGTTTTGGGGGGGATCTTGGCCTCATAGATGAGTTTTCCTGTGTGGCTTTCCTGGATCATGGTGCCGTTATTGCAGATAAGGTAGCCGGGCCGTTTGTGGAGCCCTAAAAGCCGGGAAAAGTGTTCCATGGCTGCGGGGATCCGCCCCGAAGCCAGGACGATCACGCAGCCCTGGGCTTCTGCCTTCCTGATGGCGTTCCGGGTACGGAACGAAATAGTCAGGTCCGACCGTAACAGGGTATCGTCTAAATCAATGGCAAGCATTTGTGTGGATGTCATCCGGCACTCCTCTATGTTCAACAGCATTGAACAAGCACACCCATCGTATTATACTATAAACTAGTTTTCAATACCGGTGGGGAAATGGGCAAAGTATACGTTTTTGTAAACCAGAAGGGGGGGGTCGGAAAGACTACCTCCGCCATCAGTCTTGGGGCCTACCTTGCCGAGGCGGGGAAGTCGGTGCTTCTGGTGGATTTTGATTCCCAGGCGAACCTTTCCAGCGGTGTGGGGCACCGTTCCGCCAAACCCGGGGTGTATGAACTTATTTCCGGGAATGCCTCCCTTGCGGAAGTTATCCGTGCCACAGAAGTCCCCAATCTTTCGGTAATTCCCGCCAGCCTCGACCTTTCCGGCGCTGCGGTGGAGCTTATTGGGCAGACGGATCGGGATTATTTCCTTAAAAAGGCCCTGGAACCGGTACGGAATAAGTATGATTTTATCCTCATTGACTGTCCTCCTTCCCTGGGGGTGCTTACCATCAACGGCATGGTTGCCTCTGATGCGGTACTTATCCCTATGCAGTGCGAATATTTTGCCATGGAGGGCCTTTCCCTGCTCTTCCAGACCATCAAGCGGATTCAGAAAAAACTGAATCCCCATCTGGAAATTGGGGGGATCTTCTTTACCATGTATGATTCACGGACCCGGCTGGCCCAGGAGGTGGTGACCAAGGTGTGCGGCTATTTTAAAGACAAGGTTTTTACGACCATCGTACCCCGGAATGTCCGGCTTTCCGAGGCCCCTTCTTTCGGCAAGCCCATTTCCCGCTACGACCCCCAATGTTCCGGCGGCAGGGCCTACAACAGCCTGGCCGAGGAGGTGATGCGCCGTGGGGCCTAAAAGCCGTGGGTCTGTAAGCCGTGCGTCTGTAAGCCGTGCGTCTGTAAGCCGCTTGGGCCAGGGCATTGACGCCCTCTTCCCGGTTGACCCGCTTGCGGATCTTAATGATTACGCAGTGGACGACGTAGGCGAAACCGATACGGCGCCTCCGGGAACAAGGCCGGACGTTGTGGTGCTGCAGGTACCCCTGGACAAGCTCAAGGCCAATCCCGGCCAGCCCCGCAAACATTTTGATGAAGAAAGCCTGCAGGAACTGGCGGACTCTATCCGGGAGCAGGGGATCATCCAGCCCCTCTTGGTGGAGGATGCCGGGAACGGGACCTGGACAATTGTTGCGGGGGAACGGCGCAGCAGGGCGGCCCGTCTTGCGGGGCTTACGGAAGTCCCCGCCATTATCCGAAACTATTCCGACGAAAAACGCCTGGAGGTTTCTCTGATAGAGAATGTCCAGCGTGCGGACCTTAACCCCATGGAGGAGGCTTCCGCCTACCGGGCTCTCATGGAACTAACCGGCCTTTCCCAGGACGAGGTGGCGGCCAAGGTGGGGAAGAACCGTTCCACCGTGGCCAACGCCTTGCGGCTCCTCAAGCTGCTCCCGGCGGCCCGGGATTGTCTGGAAAAGGGGACACTCACCCCCGGTCATGGGCGGGCTATTCTGTCGGTGGATGGGGAGGCGGCGCAGGAACGGCTGCTGGGGGAGATCCTCCGGCAGGGGCTTTCGGTGCGGGAGGCGGAGAAACGGGCGGCGGCACTGAACGCGGGCAACGCGGTACAGCCGGCGGCAAAACCGGCTGCGTCCAGGCGGGACCCGGAGTTGGGGGCCATGGAGGATCGCTTCCGGGAACGGCTGGGGACGAAGGTGACCATCCACGGGGATATGAAAAAGGGCAGCATCAGTATTGACTATTATTCAATGGAAGATCTGGAGAGATTGCTGGAGATACTGGGGTAAACGGCCCCTATTCCGCCTGAGTAAACCTATACCCGTTCCCCGCCGCCGTAACCGTCCCAATAGCCGGGTACACCAGGTGCATCCCCGCGACAGGGATGTTGTTTTGCGCCACATAGGCCAGTATCCGCCTGCGTATAGCCGCAGCCGCTAGGGGGTCCGTGTCGTAGCTGACCGACTGGTCCGGTACGGGGAACTGGATAAGCTCTGCGTGCATCAGGTCCCCCCAGATGAGGAGCCTCTTGCCGTCGGACTCCAGCATAAACACGGTGTGGCCCGGGGTGTGGCCAAAGGCGGCGATGGCCTTGATCCCCGGCAGCAGGTCCGCAATGGCTGCGCCCAGTTCGCCGGGACGGAAGGTCTCCACCCGTGAACCGTAGGGGGCCAGGGCTTTGGCGGCGGAATTGCCCGTGCCGGGCTTTATCCAATAATCCTTTTCCTGCTGGGCCAGGTACACCTTGGCCTTGGGGAACAGCGCTTTGTCGTCTCTTTCGAGGCCGCCGATGTGGTCTCCGTGCAGGTGGGTCAGGAGTACCGCGTCAACCTGGGCGGGCTCAACACCTAATGTCTTCATGGAATCAAAGAGGGCCCTGCCAAAGCCGGTGTCCACCAGAATGATCCGGTCCGGGGTTTTAACAAGAAAGGTGTTGACCTCCGATGTATAGGTCCCGCCGGGAATATAGCGATCCAGGGCCGCACGGTCGGGGTTAATCAGGATGGAGGTGTTCCCCGGCCCCTGGTTTTCTACCAGCATGTGGACTTCAATGCGTCCTACTTTGTAACTGAAGATAGCGTTGTCCGCAGCAAAACTATGTACCGCCATGGCGCTAAGAAAAATACCGCTCAGAATACTAACCTTCATATAATCCTCCTTTCTAATACGCACGCAATATTGCTAACAGCCGCTCCTGCTTAATTGACCGCAGAAAATTCGCCAGCCGCGGCCCCTGGTCTTTGCCGATTAGCGCCTGGTAGGCCGCACGGAACAGGACCTTCCCGTCCATGCCGTGGTCCTCCGCAACCTTGTAGATGGCCTCGGCGCAAGCCTTGTCGTCGGCGTATTGTTCGATGCCGGCGATGACCGTGTCCCGTAAATCCCGTATGGCCGTAGTTTCGCTGTCGTTGAGTGGAGAGCGTTCCCCCTCGCCGCGCAGGCAGAACCGGAACTCCTCCGGGGCGGATTCTTCCACCCAGTACTTGGCGCAGGCCGCCCGGGCTTTGAGGCCGGCCTGCTGCTCCGGGGCGGGGGCGGGGTTTAGGCCGTCTATCGCTTGTTCTATGTTGCCGTCGGCTATCTGGATGAGGTTGCAAAGGTGGCGGAAGGGGATCTGGTAGGGCATGACCGCCGGAACCGCCCCTACCTGGGAAAGTTCGTAGATGCGCCGGGCCCTGCGGTAAGCCTCGTCGTTCTTGGCCGGATCAAGCTTCCAGGCGATACGCTCCAGCCGGTCGTAGTCTTCGTAAATCTTTATCACGTCCAGGTCGAAGGAGATGGTGAACTCCGTGTTGGGCCGGGTCCCCGCAAAGAGATAGCGGGTTAGCTCCGGGGTGTAGACCCGGAGGACATCCGCCAGGGCTATCACTTGGCCTGAGGAACTGGACATCTTGCCGGGTACCCCCTTGGTGCCGATGAAGTCATAGCGGAAGGTGACCGGGGCGTCCCAGCCATAGACCTCTTTGCAGACCAGCCGGGCGGTGTCGAAACTGCCCCCCTGGCTGTGGTGGTCCTTCCCGGCGGGCTCGAAATCAACCTGCTCGTATTGCCAGCGCATGGGCCAGTCGATGCGCCAGCCGAGCTTGACCCCCGCCGCCCTGCGGATATCCACCGTTTCTTTGTGGCCGCAAATATTGCAGTGGTAGCTGAGTCCCCAGTCGCCGTCCCAGCCTTCTATATCCGTATCGTCCCGGTTGCAGCTGGTGCAGAAAACGCTCACCGGCCACCAGGCGCCCTGGATCTTGTGGTCCTCGTCCCGGAACTTGTCCAGGATTGACTTGAGGGTGTCCCGGCGTTCCAGGGCTTTGCGTATCCCCTCGGCATAGCGGGAGGAGCGGTAGCGCTCGGCCTGGTAGAGGTATTCGGGCCGGATGCCCACAAAGGGCAGCATGGTTTCCACGTCCACCTCGTGATGCCGGGCATAGCTGGCGTCCCGGTCCCAGGGGTCGGGAACCATGGTGATGGGGAAGCGGAGGCAGCTTTGCAGTTCATCCTGCTTGGGCATATTTTTCGGTACCTTGCGGAACACGTCGTAATCGTCCCAGGAATAGATGAACCGCACCTTTTTGCCCAAATCCCGCAAAGCCCGGGCCACCAAATCCACGGAGATTATCTCCCGGAAATTGCCGATATGCACCGTCCCCGAGGGGGTGATCCCGGACGCGCAGGTATACAGAGCCTTCTCGCCCTTCTCCCGGATTATCTTTGCCGCCGTCTCATCGGCCCAATGGGATGTTTCACGCTGCTTGTCCATAAAATGCTCCTGATTGCAGACCAAAGGCCTGGGGTGATTGTATCATAGGGCGAGGGGGAAGGGAAAGGGGAATGCAGGGGGAGGGGGCGCTTGCGGGCAATGCTCCGCAAGTTGCAGGCACTGCTCCGCAGGTTGCAGGCACTGCTCCGCAAGTTGTAGGCACTGCTCCGCAAGTTGTAGGCGCTGCTCCGCAAGTTGCGGGCACTGTCCCTCAAGTTGCGGAACGTTGCCCTCAAGTTGCGGGACATTGCCGGCAACTTGTAGGCAATGTCCCGCAAGGGGGGGGTCCGTCAAAGGTCCGGCGGGAATTGCCCCGACCTCATTATTTGGGTACAATAGGGCGGACTAAAGTCCGTAGGAGTTGTCCCCATGCTTAAAACTATGCGAAATATCGGCATCATGGCCCATATCGACGCCGGAAAAACCACCACCACCGAGCGGATCCTCTACTACACCGGCAAAAGCCACCGGATAGGCGAGGTGGATGACGGCGAGGCCATCATGGACTGGATGGAGCAGGAGCAGGAACGGGGCATTACCATCCAGAGCGCCGCAACTACCACCTACTGGAAACGGGACGAGGCGCAATTCCAGATAAACATCATCGATACCCCCGGCCATGTGGACTTTACCGCCGAGGTGGAACGGTCCTTGAGGGTGCTGGACGGGGCGGTGGCGATCTTCGACGCCGTCCGGGGGGTGGAGCCCCAGACCGAGACCGTGTGGCGTCAGGCGGAGCATTACAAGGTGCCCTGCATCGGCTATGTAAACAAGATGGATAGGGTAGGGGCGGATTTTTTCCAGGTCCTGACCGATGTTCAGGCAAAACTGGGCGCCCAAACCGTGGCCCTCCAATTGCCCATTGGCAAGGAAAATACCTTTGAGGGGATAATCGACCTGATTGAGATGCGGGAACTCCGCTGGGACGCCGCCAACGACGGGGAGAGGATCCTCCCGTCCCCCATTGCTCCGGAGCGGGAGGCCCTTGCGGCGTCCTTTCGGGATAAACTTATCGACGCCCTTTCGGCGGTTTCAGACCCCATCACCGAAAAGTACCTGGCAGGGGAGGACATAGCGCCTGCGCTTATCCGCAAAGAACTGCGCACTGCGGTGCTGAACCGGTCCCTGTTGCCCATGTTTGCCGGGGCCTCCCGCCGCAATATCGGTGTGCAGCCGGTGATCGACGCCGTGGTGGACTATCTCCCCGCGCCGGACGAGGTTGCCCCTGCGGCGGGGCATCACCTGAAAAAAGAAGAGGACGTGGCGGTGCCCTGCGATCCCAAGTGCCTGCCCTTAGGATTAGTGTTTAAGATACAGAACGACCGGGAGGCGGGGAGCCTCTGTTATGTGCGGATGTATTCCGGGGTGCTCAAGCCCGGCACGGCGGTTTTCAATGTGGGGAAGAAGAAGCGGGAACGGGCCAACCGCATATTGCGGATGCACGCCAACAAGTCCGAGCCCATAGACGAGTTAGCCGCCGGGGACATCGGGGTGATCATCGGGATGAAGCTGGCCCAGACCGGGGACACCGTCGGGAGCGAAGGCTGGCCGGTGGTGCTGGAAAAGATGGATTTCCCCGAGCCGGTTATTTCGGTATCCATTGAACCCCGGACCATGTCGGAGATGGACAAGCTCCGGGAAATCCTGGACCTGCTTGCCAAGGAGGACCCCACCTTTACGACGAAGGACAACCCGGAAACGGGGCAGCTTATCATTTCCGGCATGGGGGAACTCCACCTGGACGTACTGGTTACCCGGATCACCAAGGAGTACAAGCTCAACGCAAAGGTGGGCAACCCCCAGGTGACCTACCGGGAATCGATTACCAATGCGGTGGAACACGAGGAGCGTTTCTCAAAAATCATGGCGGGCAAGGAAAACGCAGCAATACTGCGTTTTAAGGTTGAGCCCCTTCCTTCGGGCACGGGGAACCGCTATACCAATGCGGCTGCCAAAGCGCGGGATGTTCCGGACACTATCTTTGAAGCCATAGAGCGGGGGGTAAAGGGGGCCTTTTCCTCCGGCATTGTTCTGGGCTATCCCTGCATAGACGTTGGCGTCACCCTGACGGGGCTGGACTACTCCGAGATCACCGGCACGGACTTTGCCTATGAAGCCTGCGCCAACCACGGGGTCTACGAAGCCTGCCGAGAGGGCGCACCCATCCTGCTGGAGCCGATCATGGCGGTGGACCTCATCTCCCCCAAGGAGTTCGTGGGTGATGTGATGAGCCTGGTAACCCAAAGAGGCGGCCAGGTTCTGAGCATGGACTCCAAAATCTCCGGTGATGAAGTGCGGGCATTGGCGCCCATGGAGAAGATGTTCGGGTTTATGACGTCCCTCCGGTCGGTGAGCCAGGGGCGGGCTACGTTCACGATGGTGTTTTCCCGGTTCGAGAAGAAAGCGGAGCGGTGAGGGGGCGGGAGGCCGGACAGATTCCGGCGATGACTCACATACCCTTTAGCTCGTTATCCAGCCGCGCCCTGGTTTCGTTGTCGATTATCTTCTTATCAAGAAGCACGCCGTTCAGGACGCCGAGGTAGTTTTTGAGGTGTCCAAAATGATTGTCCTTTTTCAGGTTGCTAATGTCTTCTTTGGTTGCCAGTTTTGCCGTCAATTCGCTCAGGAGATTTTGCCTAAACCCGTGCTTTATAAAATCAACGCCATGCCTGGTAAAACCTACGATAAAAATGATAGCCCCCACAATAACAGCCGCCAAAAGGAGCGCTATTGCTACCGGAGGAAACCCATAGATCATATTATTCAAAACATCCCAACCAGTCATACGTATAGTATAAGGGGCTATTCGGCCTTGGTCAAGGCCCCTTAGGTCGGTCCCAGGGGCGTGGTTCGAGAAGAAGCCGGAGCGGTGATGGAATATGCAAAAAAAGCCTTGACAGGCGTATAAACATAGTATATACTGAGAACAATGGGGGAAGATCATGGAAGCGGTCATAAAAAAATGGGGAAATAGTCTGGGAATCAGGATACCAAACGTAATAGTGAGAGAATTGTCCTTAAAGGACGGTTCTTCTGTTGACATTAAGGATAAGGGAAATGAAATTATTATTAAGCCAAAGAATAGTACATTATCGGAAATGATAAATTTAATTACTGAAAAAAACATTCATGGGGAAATTGAGACAAATGGGCCGGTAGGAAAAGAAGTATGGTAAAGGAGTATATTCCTGAACGCGGCGATATAGTATGGTTAGACTTTGATCCACAAAAAGGCCATGAACAAAAAGGTAATAGGCCCGCGATAGTAATTTCCCCACGGGAATACAATGAAAAAGTCGGATTGGGTATTTTTTGTCCGATAACCAACCAGGGGAAAGGGTATCCCTTTGAAGTAAAAATCAACAGCAAAAAAATTACCGGCGTAATATTGTCTGATCAGATAAAAAATCTTGATTGGAGAGAACGGGATATTAGATTTATTATAAAATCAAAAGAGGAAGAAATGGCAGAAGTTATCAGTAAAATAAATGTATTGATAAACAGTTGAGGAGAGGCCGCCTTGGAAACAGGCGGCGCTCCCCCCAAACATTCTTATGTAGCCGTCCGTTTCCCCGGCAGCGCCTTTGGCAGTACCAGCAGTAACACAATCAGCAACACAAACGAAACCGGCAGGGTAATCCCCACACTTACCCCATACCCCAACTGCGCAGTGAACCCCGCAATGATATACCCGACGAAGCAGGCCACCGCCACGGTAAGCGCGTAGGGAATCTGTGTCGAAACGTGGGCGATGTGGTTACACCCCGCCCCGGTTGATGACAGTATCGTTGTGTCCGAAATGGGCGAGCAGTGATCCCCGAATACCGACCCCGCAAGGACGGCGGAAAGGGAGGTGACCGAAAGCCAGGGCGCTACGATATCACACACCGCAATGGTGATGGGGATGAGGATGCCGAAGGTTCCCCAGGAGGTGCCGGTGGCGAAGGAAAGGAACGCGGCGATGATAAACATGATGGCCGGAATGAGCGCGATGGGGAGACTTGACTGTTCCACCACCCCCGCAACGTAGGGCCCCGTTCCCAGGAGGTCCCGGCAGACGCCACTGATGGTCCAGGCAAGGGACAGGATGATGATAGCCGGTACCATGGCTTTAATCCCCGTGGTGATCGCGGCAAAGAAATCCTTAAAACTCATCAATTTGCGGGGGACGAAGATAAAGAAGGCCACAAAGAGGGAGGCGAAACCGCCCAGGGAAAGTGCCGCCCCGGCATCGGTGTCTCCGAATGCTGCGGCAATACCTTTGTTGCTGCCGTCCCAGAGGCCGCCGTAGAAAAGCATGGCGAGAATCGAGAAAATCACCAGGAATACTACGGGGATAATGAGGTCAACCACCTTGCCCTTGTCCGACACTTCGATCTTGGTAAGCTCGTCGTCGGAGGAACCGGCCTGAATCACGGGGCCGGAAGTTTCGGCCGCTCTTTGCTGGGCCGCCGCCATGGGGCCGTAATCGCCGCCTTTGCGTACGCTTAGCCAGACGATCATGAAAAGGGTCAGTACCGCGTAGAGGTTCATCGGGATGGAGCTGACAAAGGCCTGCATCCCGGTGATGCCGGTAGAGGTGGGGTAATAGGAAATGACCGACGCCGCCCAGGAAGAAATGGGGGCGATGATGCAAACCGGCGCGGCGGTGGCGTCGATGAGGTAGGCCAGCTTTTCCCGGGATACCCGGTGCTGGTCGGTGACGGGCTTCATCACGGTGCCCACGGTAAGGCAGTTGAAGTAGTCGTCAATAAAGATGATGACCCCCAGGAATGCGGTGGCAAGGCTGGCGCTCCGCTGGGTTTTCAGCCGCCGCCCGGCCCAGCCGCCGTAGGCCTTCGAGCCCCCCGCCCGGGTGACCAGCGCCACCAATGCGCCGAGCATGGCAAGGAAGATCACCATCGACGAGTTACCCCCAACCTTGGTTATCATCAGCTCGGTGGTAACGTGAAAGGCCCCTAAAAGGGTCCCCCCCGCAGCAACACTGTAGATCAGTGTCCCCGACATGATCCCCAAGAGCAGGGAAAAAATGACTTCCTTGGTGATAAGCGCCAAGGAAATTGCGATCACCGGCGGGAGTATCGATAAAATCCCCACCTGAACAGCTTCAAATTCCATTTCTCTCTCCTTTATGTATCTTGAATGTAATTTTGGCCTATTCTAATTCCAGCGCGTAGGCTTTACTCCTCCGGGCCTTGTCATAGCCGCGCCGTTTCCGCTCCGGCAGGCTGTCCGGGGAACACTCCCTGAACCCCAGGAGTTCAAACCAGTCCTGGGTGCGGGTGGTGAGCACGAAGACCCGCCGGAGCCCCTGCTTTTTTGCCCGGTCCATAAGGAAGCGGACAATGCGCCGCCCCAGACCCATGTCGGCGTAGGCGGGATCAGTTGCCACCGCGGCAATCTCCCCCTGGCCTTCACCCCAGTCGTGGAGGGCGGCGCAGGCGTGGACCGAACCGTCAATCTCAAAGACCGCATAGTCATCCTTCTTTTCCTGAATGTCCTCGGGGCTCCTTCGCACCAGGACGTCCTGCTGCATGAGGGGTTCCATAAGCCGGAGTATGTCAGGAATATCCCGGTTTTTCAAGGGCCTGATGGCTTCGTAATCGTCGGTGTACACCATGGTCCCGGCGCCGAGGTTGGAGAACAATTCCCGGAGTACCGCCCCCTCTTCCCGTGCGTCGATGATGTGAACCCGCTCAATGCCGGCCCGGGAAGCCCGGAGCGCCAGCCGCAGTTCATCCAGGGCCTTATTTCCGGCGCCATCCCAGAGGTTCATTTCCAGCACCTCCTCCGCCTCCAGGGGGGTGAGCCGGATGATACGGCCGTTCTCTCCGGTCTGTATCGTTTCCGGCAGCTTGTAGGCAGGTGTATTGAGCCCCGGGTCCAGGGTAACAATAAAGAGCTTGATAGCCCCCAGAGCAGTGGAGGCGGCCAGGGCAATTTCATCGCTGGACACGTTGTAGGGTTTTCCTGCGGGGCTCCAGCCTATGCAGGGGAGTATGGGTATTCCCCCCTGGTCCAGCACCCGGCCTATGGACCCGGTGAGGATACGGTCCACCGTGCCGGTATGTTCCATATCGAGGCCGTTTTCTACCCCAAGCCCCCGTGCGCGGACAAAATTGCCAATCACCGCATCCACGGCCTTGCCCCCGCCGGAACTTCCCGCCGCCAGGCCGGTCATCACCCGGGTGGCCACATGGAAGGCCGCCATCTCCACAAAGGGAAGCGCCGCCTCCGTGGTGATCCGGGTACTCAGCGAATACCGTGACACGACTCCGTATTCCCGGAGCACCGCGTCGATCCGCTCCTTGGCCCCCGGCACGATTACCACCCGGAACTTTGTCCGGGCCAGGAGCGCCAGGTCCTTCATCAGGTAGGGAAAACCGGGGTCTTCGATGACGGAATAATCGATCTTGAAAACCATGGTGGAACCCTCAAAGCGGCTCTGGTAGTGAAAGGCTTCCCTGATCAGGTCAACCGGGGACCAGGCGGGTCCGGAATTTTCCATGGGTGTATTGTACTATTATGGCCCCATATTGCCACCCCCCTTTTTATCGAATACCCTATATCTGGATGAAAAAGTTCGCCCTGCTCCTGCTGACCTTCCTCATACCCTCCATGCTCCCCGCCCAGGAAATCCCCGTTGCGCCGGATAGCGCCCGCCGGCCAAAAATTGCGTTGGTGCTCTCCGGGGGCGCCGCCCTCGGGTTTGCCCATTTGGGTTTTCTTAAGGTGCTGGAGGAAGTGGGGATTCCCATAGACTGCATCGTTGGGAACAGCATGGGGAGTATTATTGGGGGCATGTACGCCGCAGGTTATTCCCCCGGGGACATTGAACGGCTTTCCGTGGAAAGCAACTGGGCGGAGGTGTTTCTGAACGAGGGTGCGTCCCGGTATCCTGCGGTTCCCGGAGATCCGGCGCCCTTGTTACGGCTGAACTTTAATAAGAGCGGGGTCGGAAAATCAAAGGGGGTTTTGCCGGATCAGAACCTTACCCTTCTCCTTTCGCGGCTCCTCTACCGTGTATCGATGTACCGGGATTTTGCCGCGTTGTCGATTCCCTTTAAGACTATTGCGGTGGATATTGCGGACGGCAAGGAAGTTCCCCTGGATCACGGGGCGCTCTACCGCGCCATGCGCGCCAGTATGAGTATCCCGGTAGTTTTCCCGCCGGTGCCCATGGACGGCGCTTACCTTATCGACGGTGCTTTTATCAACAACAATCCGATTGATATGGCCCGGGAGTGGGGGGCCGATATTATCATTGATGTTGATGTCGGTTCCCTGGTTGCCAAAAAACCGAAGGAAATTGACAGCATAGATAAGGTAGTCGATCAAACGATTCGGCTGCTCCAAACTACCAGCTATGGTTCCAATTTGGCGGTCGGTGATGAGGATTTCAGGCTGGTTATGGATTTGAGCGGCTTCTATCTGACCGATTTTGCAAAGGCGCAGACGATTATCGACTGCGGGGAGGAAATTACTCGCAGTTCCAAAAATATGCTGGCGCTGTTGAAACTCGCCGCGAAAATCGAAACCAAACGGCCCCTTGATAAACGTGACTGGCGGCGGAAGGGCAGCTACCTGGAACTCCCGGAGCCGGTTTTTACCCAGGTACGCCTCGTTTCCATCGGGGCTAACGGCGCGGAAGAAAGCAGGCAAACTACGGCGTCAAAGATTTCACCCCGCTCTCTCAATTCGCTTTTTGATAATTTTTTTGGAAAGAACGTGGATAGCGGCAAACTTGAGGAGACGATTGAACTACTCAGGCGGCGTGGAAATTATGAGAGTGTCGGCTACCACCTTGAGGAGAGAGCGGATGGCGGCTACTGCCTGGTATTAACGGGGGTAAAGGCGACGGAACGGAAAAACGATGTCGCGCTTACCCTGATGGGGGCTTTGAGTTTCGGCAACACCACTGAATTTGGGGTGACCGCCCGGGTTAATTTCAATTTTAACGATCTTTTGTTACGGGACTCCCGTTTGAACCTGAACGCTTCCTTTACCGGTTCCCGTATGGGGGGGGCATCACTTTCGCTTGGCTATACGAAAGGCCTGTCTTCCCTGTTTCAGGCCCGCGCGGAGGTGACGGGGGATTATCTGACTTCGAGTATTTTCGCGTTCCAGCCCGAGGGAAAACTTTCGACCCTGGGCGGCCTAAAGGGGAGGGCGCAGTTTTTCTACACGCCGGTGGATTATTTTAACCTGTCCTTGGGGTATCTCTATGAGCCTTTCTGGTATCAAAACAAGGGGTACAATACCGCCACCCAGTCGGTGGTAAACATGGATTTATCAAGCGGCGATATGCACTCTGTTGAGGTTGGTCTTCACTACAACACCGGCAATATCGATCAGCTCCTGCGCTTTAGCTTCCTGCATAATATTACGATTGATGCCACGGCCAATTTCCCCTTTGCCGGAAGCCGCCTCCGGGATGGCCCTGTTGTTCCCTATTATGAACGGTTTGATGTTCTCCTCCAAAAGGCATGGACACCCCATATCCGGCGCAGTTTTACTGCCGACTTGAATATTGGGTCCTATCGCGGGGAGATGGCTTCGGAGTGGAGTTTCTATACTCCTTCGGGGAAGACGGGTATTCCGGGATACGCCGGCATAGGTGTTTTAGGCCGGGATAAGGGTGTTGTGGGCCTTACCTACCTGGAAGAAATACCGCCCCTGTCCAGGATCTTGAGCGTGCGGACGTTTTTCGCGCTCACCCTGCGCGGCGGGTATGTGTGGGAGGAGTTCACCGGTATTGAGCGGTTTAAGGAACCGAGGGGCGGCGTCCGCGCGGGGCTGCAGCTTCAAACGCCTATAGGCGCGCTGCTCTTTGGACCCGAAGTTTCCTTTGACGGCAAGTTTCAGTTTAGTATCTATTTCAATTAGGCCGCTTGCGCCCCAATCAAGACCCGCGTATACTGAAAATACCCCTGGATCCGTTATATGGAGGTTTGTATGGAGCAAAGCGCGATTATCGAAGCGGCGAAGGATTATATAGCAAAGGAACAGGACGCCCATTTTCGTGCGGAAGTGGAGGAACTCCTTAAAAAAGCGGATTTCAAGGAACTGGAGGATAGGTTCTACCGGAACCTGGAATTCGGTACCGGGGGCCTGCGGGGGGTCATCGGGGGCGGGTATAACCGGATGAATACCCTGGTGGTAAAGAGCGCCACCCAGGGGCTGGCCGCCTATGTCCGCAGGGCGTTCCCCGAAAAGGCGGTCGCCGGGAAGCTTGCTGCGGTGATCGCCTATGACAGCCGCCATTATTCCCCGGAATTTGCCGAAGCCGCCGCCCTTATCCTGGCCGCCAACGGTATCAAGACCTACCTGTTCAGCGCCCTTAGGCCCACCCCGGAACTTTCCTACGCGGTCAGGCGGCTGGGGGCGGATACGGGGATCGTGGTTACCGCCAGCCATAACCCGGCCCAATACAACGGGTACAAGGCCTACTGGAACGACGGCGCCCAGGTTATCCCCCCCCACGACGAGGGGATCATCGCGGAGGTCAATGCGGTGAAGGAGATTAAGGAGATTACCCGGATAGAGGCCATTGCCCACGGGCTTCTGGAACTTATCGATAAAACAATAGATGAACCCTACCAGGCTATGATCCGGAGCCGTCTGTTCCGGCCCGAGCTTATCAAGGCAAAGGCGGCGGAGGTGAAGATCGTCTATACCCCCCTCCACGGAACCGGAGCCCTGCACGTGGAAGCGGTATTGGGGAGCCTGGGGCTTAAGGTGATTACCGTGCCGGAACAGCGGGAGGGAAACGGGGACTTCCCCACGGTGTCCTTCCCCAACCCTGAGGAAGCCGCCGCCCTGGAACTTGCCCTAAAGCTGGGGAAGCAGGTGGGGGCTGATGTGGTCATGGCCACCGATCCTGATGCGGACCGGCTGGGCATCGCCGTTCCCTCGGGCAAGCGGGGCGCTCCCGGGGACTTTACCCTGCTTACGGGAAACCAGTTGGGGACCCTTCTGGCGGACTATGTTTTCCTGTCGTTAAAAGAAACCGGTAAGCTGCCCGCCAAGGCGGCGATGGTCAACACCATCGTCACCACGGGGATGCAGAAACGGGTGGCCGAATCCTACGGGGTAAAACTCTACGAGTGCCTGACCGGGTTTAAGTGGATAGCCGATGTGATGGCAAAGACAGAGTCGGATGGTAGCGCCAATGTGGTGTTTGGTACCGAGGAAAGCTACGGGTTCCTGGTGGAAAACGAGGTCCGAGACAAGGACGGGGTGAGCGCCGCCGCCATGACCGCAGAAATGACCCTCTATTGGCGGAGCCAGGGGATGAGCCT
The DNA here is from genome assembly GCA_025997675.1 of Spirochaetia bacterium. Lineage (GTDB taxonomy): Bacteria > Spirochaetota > Spirochaetia > Treponematales > Breznakiellaceae > Termitinema. The sequence continues at coordinate 40,149 of BNUX01000017.1, forward strand.
CCTGGATCGTCTTGACGCTTTGTACGCCAAAAACGGATACTGGCAGGAGACGGGGATATCCAAGTACTTCCAGGGTCCAGAGGGACCGGCTATCATGCAGGGTATAATGGAAGAATACCGAAAAAACCCGCCGAAAACCCTGGGGGGGATCGAGGTGGAGAAGGTTCGGGACATCCAGGAATCGGTGTGGCGGTATCCCGCCAGGCCCGGCAAGACAGACCCGGTGGACTTCCCCAAGAGCGATGTGCTCCAGTTCTACCTTAAGGACGGGACTGTGGTAAGTGCCCGGCCCAGCGGTACCGAGCCGAAGATCAAGTTCTACGCATCAAGCTGTACGCCAATAGGCGCCGGGGGACTGGAGGCAGCTAAGGCCGAAGCGGAACGGAAGTTGACGGCCATCAAAAAGGATATACGCCAGGTCATTGGTGATTAAGGAGAAAATTGATGAACCATCGAATCATACACGCCGTCGCCGGCCTTGGGCTTATCCTTCTGGCAGTTTCCGGCTGTTCCATCAACCAAGTGGCTATGCGCTTGAAACCGGAAACGGTGGAGTTCCTTATCCCCTCGGCCATTAAGCAGAGTGAAGCCAAACTGGCAAAGCATCCGGATGATCAGGAGCTGATCCTGGCTACGGGCTCCCTCCTGGTAATGTACGCCAACGCCTTTATCCAGG
>BNUX01000018.1 GCA_025997675.1 Spirochaetia bacterium
GGTGCCCTGTGCGGCAAGCCAGGGATCGCAGGTGGCGGGGGAAAAGAAGAGATAGAGTTCCCCCGGCATGTAGGGTAAGGCAGCCATAGCTTCCGGGTTGTGAAGGCTCAAGGGGGTACGCGGGGCATAGTGGCTTGTTAGCAGCCCGGGGGCAAGGGGAGTCAAAAGAGGCTCCCTCGGAACCTCCACCGCGCCGATCAGCGCCTCGATAGCCTCCCGGGAAACGCCGCCGGGCCTCAGTATGCGGGGAATACCCGTAGCTATTCCATGCCCCCCGGAGAGGTCCAGCACCGTAGACTCCACCCCCACCGGAGTCCGCCCGCCATCAATGATAAAGTCCACCTTGTCCCCCAACTGGTCCCGCACATGCTCCGCCCTGGTGGGAGAAAGCCGGCCAAAGGGGTTTGCGCTGGGGGCCGCCACCGCCCCGGTGGAAAGCCGGATAAGCGCCTGAGCTGCGGGGTGATCCGGGAAGCGGATAGCGGCCGTGGGAAGACCGCTGGTGGCCAGATCCGGGACACAGGGACGTTTGGGGAGTATCAGGGTGAGGGGGCCGGGCCACAACCGGTTCACCAGGATACGTGCCTTTTCCCGGAGGACGGGGCTGAGAGCGGCCAGGTCCACCAGGAGGTCCAGGGTTTCCAATGCGGCGATGTGGAGGATCAGGGGGTCGAAGCGGGGACGGCCCTTTGCGGCAAAGACCCGGGCAAGGGCGGTCTGATTAAAGGCATCGGCGCCCAGGCCGTAGACGGTTTCCGTGGGAAAAGCCACCAGCCCGCCTCCCCGTATCGCCTCCGCAGCCCGGAGAATGTCCCCTTCGGCGGTGGATAGCATTTCCATACAAGAGGCCTATAACCAGTCCCGGCTTTTAAAGAAGGCAATCATCCCCAGGGCAACGAGGATCATAAGCCCCCAGACTGCGGGATACCCGTAGGGGCTGGCCAGTTCGGGCATGTGGGTAAAATTCATGCCGTAGACCCCGACGATAAAGGTGAGGGGAATGAAAATGGTGGAAATAATGGTCAACACCTTCATCACCTTATTCAGCCGGTTGGAGGCCGCCGAAAGATGGACCTCCATGATACCGGAAATAGCTTCCCGGTAACTTTCCACGGTTTCCGCCGCCTGGATCACATTGTCCTGGAGGTCCTTCAGGAAGGGGGTCAACCCATCCCTGATAAAGGCCGATTCGGTGCGGAGCAGGACCGAAAGGCTTTCCCGGAGGGGCCAGATAACCCGCCGGGCATGGTGCAGCCGTTGCTTTGTCGTTTGGAGGTCGGTAATAAAGTCTTTATCCTTATCGTCCACCGCCCGCTCCTCAAAATCCTCGATACTTGCCCCCAGGGTGTCCAGGACCAAAAAATACCGGTCCACCACGGAGTCCATAAGGGAGTAGGCCAGATAATCCGCCCCCAGCTTGCATATCCGGCCCAGATTTTGAAGGAGTCTTCGCCGGATGCCGTCAAAGGAATCCCCGGCGGTTTCCTGGAAGGTGATAACCGTATTGGCGGTAAGCACCATGCTTATCTGGTCAAAGACAAAGGGGCTGTCCGCAGGGTTACTGATTTCCTTAAGGGTGATAAAGAGGTAGTCGTCAAATTCCTCCACCTTAGGCCGGCGTTCGGTATTGAGGACATCCTCGATGGTCAAGGGGTGGATCTTATACACCTCGGCCAGGCGGCTGATGGCATCGCTCTGAGCGAAACCGTTTACATTGATCCAGGTAATCCCGGTGGCGCGCCGGTATTCCAGCAGTTCATCCACCGTAGAAGCCGCCTTGGCAAAGGCCCCGGCGGGATCATACCCGATAAGAGAAAGGGCCACCCCCTCGGGGCGGCGGTCCCCCACATATACCGCGCTTCCCGGCGGCAAACCGATATCGGAACGCTCAAAATCCAAGGCCATGTATCAAGGATACTCCCCCGGCGGGGGTGTAGCAAGGGGGATGGAAAAACCGCCGGACCTTTGACGACCCCCCGGGAATCCGATGAGATACAAGTTGTATCCCATCGGATTCAACTTGTATCTCATCGGATTTAACTTGTATCCGATAGGATTTAACTTGTATCCGACCGGATTTAACTTGTATCCGATAGGATTCAACTTGTATCCGACCGGATTTAACTTGTATCCGATAGGATTCAACTTGTATCTCATCGGCAATGTTCTCTATTATGTCCTTGACTTTTCAAGATTCAGGCTCTACACTATCTATATGAACTTAAAAACAGTACTTACCAAAGACACAATATCGCTCCATTTGAAAGGGACCTCCAAACAGGAGATCATCAATGAACTACTGGATATTCTGGTAGCGGCGGGGAAGATACAGGACCGGGACGCGGCCCTGAGCGCCATCATGGACCGGGAGCAGAAAATGTCCACGGGCATGAAGCACGGTATCGCCATCCCCCACGGGAAAAGCGCCACCGTAAAGGATCTGGTTGCCTGCATTGGCGTTTCCGATGCCGCAATTGATTTTGACGCCCTGGATAAAGAACCCTGCCGGATTTTCATCATGACCCTTTCTCCCCTGGAAAAGACCGGCCCTCACCTCCAGTTTCTGGCGGAAATAAGCCTGCTCTTTAAAAGTGCGGAAAAACGGGCGGAAATCCTCAAGGCCGTCTCCCCGGAAAACATTATGCACATCCTCGCCGAGTAAGGCGAAACTTCATTGACAGAACAACATACCCCGCCTGTAGGTTCCTGCAGGCACCGGGTATGGTGGGTATTATTTAGGCAGCCTGTTCAACGCCTGCTGGGCCAATTCCTTAATCGCGGGGGTGGTGGGGGCATTTATCGCGTCCTGGAGCGCGGTCTTACCCTGCGCCTTACCGGTCATCCCAATGGCGGGGATAATTGCCCGAATCATTCTTTCATCGGCCTCGGTATTGGTCTTGTCCCGTACCCTGCCAACGAGGATCGTCAGGAACGAGGAAAGCTGCTGCGCCGAATCATCGGTAGCCACCGCCGCCAAGGTCTGGATAGCGCCAATTTTTTCATTATCATCGCTTCCCTGCTTGTAGGAACGCTCCAGAAGGGGATACACCACGGGATCACTGACTCCATACCGGCCAATCATCCCTATACTTGTTTTTCGCAGGGTGACTATTTCCGTCCGCTCCCGGGTTGCGGTGGGTTGGGCTCCCCAGCCCGCTTCTAAGGCCGCTGCAGCCGCCACAGCCTTCGATGATTGGGGTACATTAGAAGCCTCTATGACCTGCAGGGCTATCACTTTAGCCGAAGACCCATAACCGGACCCCCTGATGACCTGAGCGGTCAGCAATTCCGAAGGATCCTCCAGGATAACCGGAAGGGCGCCCTTGGCCAGGTCCAGTATCCGCTTTGGGTACCCGCTGACGGATATATCAAACACCGGCATATACCCCGAAATATCCCGGTATTTTTCCAGGGCAAGAATGGCGCCCCGGACGACATAGCCTTTTGCTTCCGCCTCTTCGCTGCCCCTGAGGGGAACGTTAAGATCCCTCAACACCTGGACAATCTGGGGCAGGAATTCCTTGGCCTCCACCCTTGCCAGGGATATAAGGCACTCCGCTTTTACCAGGGGCGCGTTGGGAAATGCACCATAGGCGCGCCAGAGATCCGGCGCCGAAGTAGCATACTTTTCGTCCCCTATTAAGGCAGCGAGGGTCTGCGCCAGATCATTTGCGGCGCCCTGCTCCGCAACGGGGATAGTGGTGGCCTGATTTACCAGTTGGTTAAAGGCCCGGGCATAGAATTCACCGGTACCGGTAAGCTTCTGGGCCTGAAGGACCTGGAGGATATCGAGCTTTTCCGTGGAGGTACCCGCATTATCATACAGGTACGTGTATATCTCCAGATCCTCCTGGAATGAGGCGGAAAAACCCATTGAAGAAACGCTGCAGAACAACGTAAACATCACAAAAAAACGTTTCATAAACCTGATTCCCCTCTTCATTAGGTCCTCCCGCGGTTGGGCCGGTAATCATATTCAAATTCTCTGATTTGCTTGGATTTACCCTGGTAATTTTCAACGGTCCGTTTCAATACTTCACCCTCAGAACCGTATTCATTGGTTATCTTCAGTTGGAGCGTCCCCTCTGCGGAGAATTGCTGGGTTTCAACCTCCAAACCATTCTGCCATTTCGTTGTAATGTTCCGGGTTATGGCGCCGGAAGCGTTTTTAAAAACCTGATTTATCAGATTTCCGTCATTGTCATAGGAATTCTCGGAGGAACTGATTCTTTTTCCACTGCGGTCGTTGGTTTCCGACGAAATAAGCAAACCCCCGCTCCAGGTATAGAGGGTCCTTGCCAGTTCAACATTATTTCCGTTCAGGATGCTCCGGGACTCCACATTACCCACGGCATCATAGGTGTATACATTGGAAGCAAGGGTCTTACCCGCCTTGTTCACCACGGTTTCCTTCGTTGGTTCTCCGGTTCTGCTATCTTTATGCTCATAAACAACCCTGGTTTTTAACCGCTTTTCATCGTCCTTGGTCACCTTGGTGGTTAACATCCGACTTCCTTCATTGTAGATAAATTCAGTCTCGTCCATTATGTAGCTGGACGCTGAATGACGCGTCTGGTTCAGGAGGGTAATATCCGAGGGATCGTATTCGGAGACCGTATACTCATCCAAGTCCCCGTTTGCAAACTTAACCGCCTCCTTCTTTTGTACTGCAGTTTTTTTCGAGGCGGAAGAACGGCCGACGGCACCGCCTCCTGAACCATCGGAACTCGGTGCGGACCCGCAGGAAGCGAAAAATAACGCAACCACCGCTAACAGAGTAATTAATTTCACGACAATCCTCCTTATCTTTAACACTATGATACAAGTTCAAATAGTTTTCAATACCCTTTAAAATATACCATCAAAAAATTACGGATGAACAGGGGCGGATGGTCTTGTTTCGCAGCTGCAACCTGGGGGGGGGCAGCAAAATAGCTTCACTTTATATTACTATAAAGTATATGATCGAGTATGTAACCGCCGGAAACACCGATGACCGCATCCTGTCCCGGGCCGCATCCCTCCTGGCCAACGGGGGCCTCCTGGCCCTGCCCCTGGACACCAGTTGGGCCGTGGCCTGTTCCCTCCGGTCGAAGGAGGGGGTCAAAAAACTGCGACGCATCTCCGGGGAACGGGACGAGCGCCACTTTACCCTGCTCTGCTCGAACATTTCCCAGTTCGGGGAACTCTGCGACCTGGACAATACCCGGTTCCGGCTCATCAAGCGGCTTTCCCCGGGCCCCTACGTGTGGCTCCTCAAGCCCCTCCTGGGGGCCGAGAAAACCCTGGGTCTCCGCCGCCGGGAAGTGGGGGTCCGCATCCCCGGCCATCCCCTGCCCCTGGACCTGATCGCCGTCCTGGGCTGCCCCCTCTACACGATTACCGCCAAGCGTTCCATGTCTGCCGACTCCCCCGGGGAGGAGGAGGATGCCCCCGCAGACAACGGCGACCACCGGTCGCTTGACGAACTCCCCCCCATCCCCGAGGAGGATCTCTTTGACGGCGGCTGGGAGATAGAGGGCGTCGCCGGCATTGACATGGTCCTGGACACCGGGGAAGAGCGTCCCCGGATTTTCTCCACCATCCTGGATGTAAGCGGAAGCGAAATCCGGCTGATCCGGGCGGGCGCGGGGGTCTGGCCGGTGTAATCGAATATACCGACTCACTAAACTCCCCGTTTCAATACCGATTCAAACTGCTCGTCAATGGTTTTTTTGATATCTTGCCGGAGGGCCGCCAGGGTCTCCACCGGGGAGAGGGGCGGAAGAAGCCCGTCTGTTTCACCGGTAGGAATCAAGAGCTGGTAGGCTTCCACATTGAGGGCCTCGGCTAACTTTATGATGGACTTATCGCTTACCCACATCCGGCAGCCTTCAATATCATTGATGGTTTGAGCCGAAAGCTCCGTGGCCTCGGCCAGCTTTTCCTGGGATAATTTTAAGGTTTTTCTTCTATTTTTAATATTCGCCGAAAGGATTTTTCGTAATTTCTCTGCCCCGGAACTCATATCATTCCTATGAATTTCATAATAAGGCAAAAATAACTATTGACAACTTGTTTTAAACAAGTATATTATTGGTATTAACAAGTTTTATGTATAAAAACAACAAAATAGTGGCTAGTCGATGTTTCGTTGAGACTAAGGCAAAAAAAGCCGAAATCGTTGTTTGATACAAAGGAAGGTTAAAGATGAAAACCAAATGGTTGGCAGGCATTGTCGGTATGGCGCTTTTACTTGGAATGTTGGTTCTTGGCTGTAGCAGTGAGGATAGGGACACGATTATCACCCTGAAGGATGCCACCGGCGGCAAGGCAACACACGTGACGTTTGATGGGAAGGGAGTATCATCTCTTCCGGCGAAGTTCATCGTAACCCCGGGAGAGGAGTATATCATAACAGCTACGGTTAACGGCGATTCCCTGGTAGAGAAGGTTACCGTTGCTTATGGGAAGGAAAAAACTGTCACTATAGGGAGGACCCCCGGCGGTTCAATACTAGTTGGGGATTAAGCCAAGAAGCTTTCCCACCGGAAAAGAGGGCCGAAGGTTCCCGAATCAGCCATTGAGCCGGAAATCTTCGGTTTTTTATGGCCCGAGTACTAATGCCCGTGGTTGGGGTTCAACGGGTTTCTGCCGATTAAGACGTATATTATGAAGTAGGGCCGGGGAAACTGCCTACAATAAGGCGTCCAGGTCGATTTCCGCCGCAATGCAGGGCACGGTGACCCCCCAGTTCTCCAGCAATTCCGGGTGGACCTCGCCAAAAACACCAACCTTCTTTCCCTGGTATAGGATCGCTGCGGCCCGCCCCGGAATAAAACGGGGATCGGCAGACTCCGCAACTTCGTATTCACGGGTAATGTAATAGAACAGTGTCTGTAAAGCCGCCGAAGCGGTGTTGAAGTTAGCCTCCGTTCCGGCGTGGACAAAGCCCAGATACTGCCGGGTGCTGGTTCCGTAGTTTTCCCCGCTATCCCGGTAAGCAACCTTGCCCACCTCGAAGATCCGGTGGGGATACACCGCGTGGCCCGACACGGATTCGCTCTGCATGAGCGAGGCAAGCACAGAATCCCTAGCATACTCGTAGTTTTCCGTCATGGGGTTGGAGATGCGGATAATCCGTTCTCCCTTCCCCCGCATGTTTTCTACCAGGTCCTTCCGGGAACCCAGGTAGTTGTAGATCATCTCCTGGTAGCCCATCCCCACCAGAATTTCCTTGACCCGGCGGCTAAAGTAGGTGATGGGGGTAAGGCGGCCCACGGTGAAGTCCCGGGGACGCTCGGGTTTGAAGGAGCCCAGGGTGCGGCCTATCATCACATCCTCTACTACATCCGCCGCGTGGAGGAAGTCGTTCCGGTATTCCGGGGGCCATGCGCGGATACCTTCAAGCTCCAGGGTATCGCCCCGCTCTGTCGCGGTAGCCTTTTCGGCCCGTACCCCCATGCGCTCCAGGGCAGCCAGGCACTCATCGGCACTGAGCTTTTCCCCCAGGAACTTCTCCACCCGGGCTAAGGAGCAGAACACCGGCTCCTGGAAATAGAAGGGGGTGGTAACGTTTCTACCAAAGGGGGTGTCGTATTGGTACTCCACCAGAACGGGCTCAATGATATAGCCCTGGTCCGCCAAATCGCAGGCCATGATCGACGCCGCCAGGGTTACCGAGGGCTGGTCCGTGCCGGTCAGTTCTATAAAAAGGTCCGTGTCCCCCACCTGGACCGCTCCCAGGTCCGCAGAGTTGATAATCGGCGGATAGGAGAGGACGGCGTTTTTCGAGTCCACCAGGAGGGGGTGCACGGGCTCGTGTTCCTGGATAAAGCCGTACTCCTTGCCCTTGGGGTGCTGCTTGAGGATTTCCCGAAGGGTCAGGGGTACATCCCACTGGAGGGGCACAAAGGACACCGCATCGGGGTCCACCCCCTTGTAGATAATGGGCCATTGGATGATGGCAATGCGGTACAGCCCCATGGAAATGGTCCGCCGTTTGCGGCCGAAGTTCCAGGACAGCTTTTCCTGGGTCTGTATCATGTCCCGTAGGGCGGCGTCGGTAACGGCCCTGCCCTTCGCAATGAAGCCCGCAAGGTATGGCCGCACACCCTTCACGGAGGCTTCTACCAGGACTTTGTGGCCCGCCTTTTCGGCCCCCCCGGCACGGGAAAAGAAGGGATATTCCGGCCGCTTGCCGCCATTGTGAATACGGAGCTGCCGGGCGCAGCCGGCGGTGGCCCAAAGGTCGGGGCGGTTGGTATCGTTTAACTCAATTTTTAGGGTTCGTTCCGCTGCGGGGAGGCTTTTATCGCTATCCTCGTCCAGTTCCGCCTTGGCACAGGTCAGGGCCTCCTCGAAAGCGTCCCTGGTGTCCCAGCGGCGGCCCGCTAAAGTGTAGAAAACTTCCTCATTCACTTCAATCTTTGGCATGATAGGTGATAGTATGATAAAATGGATAATGAGTAAATACCACGTAGTTTTGACCAAGGGCAAGGAGGAAAAAATGGTGAAAAAGGCGCTTGTTTTTCTGGCCGACGGTTTTGAGGAGGTGGAAGCCATCACCCCCATTGATTATCTGCGGAGGGCGGGCATTACGGTTACCACGGCTGCCATTGGCCCCGGCGAGCTGGTTCAGGGTTCCCACAAGGTAGGAATAACCGCCGACACCACCCTGGAAAAGCTGTCCCCCAAAGCGGCGGGCTGGGATGCGGTGGTGCTTCCCGGCGGCGGCGAGGGTTCCGAGAATCTCGCCGCATCAGAAGGGGTGGGCAGCTTCGTCAAGGCTATGGCGGCGGCGGGTAAGCTGGTCTGCGCCATCTGCGCGGCCCCGGCGGTGGTGCTGGCCCCCCTGGGCTTGCTCAAAGGCCGCCGCTTTACCTGTTACCCCGGCATGGAAGACCGGGTTTCCGGGGCGGAATGGTCTGCGGACCGGGTGGTGTCTGACGGAAACATCCTCACCAGCCGGGGGGCGGGGACTGCGGGGGAATTTGCTGCGGCGATTATCGGGAAGCTGGTAAGCGAGGCGGAGGCGGAGAAGGTGGCGAAGTCGGTGCTGCTTTAGGAGTCTCTTTTGTCCATTTGAAGCGAACCAACGGTCCGCATACTGTTTAGCTCCCTGGACCTGCCGATACCTTGTTTTGTCGATCTTTGTGGGGTATACTGATTTGGATCCTATGCCTAACAATCCCCCCCTTATCATTGGTAACCAATCCTACAACTCCGGCCATGTCCTCATCATCGCCGAACTGGGGACCGGGCACGGCGGCTCGGCGGCAAAGGCACGGGAACTGGTCGCTGCGGCGGCGGAGTCCGGGGCGGACTGCGTCAAGTTCCAGATAGTCTACGCCGATGAGATCCTCCACCCCAACACCGGAGAGGTGCCCCTGCCCGGCGGCTCGATACGGCTCTATGACCGCTTTAAGCAGCTTGAGTGCGGCATTGATTTTTATGCGGACTTGAAGGAGTACGCCGAGTCCCGGGGCCTCCTGTTTCTGGCCAGCCCCTTTGGTATCCGGAGCGCCCGTGAACTGCGAAGCCTTAAGCCCCTGCTGCTGAAAGTTGCCTCCCCGGAACTGAACTACACGGGCCTCCTTACCGAACTGGCCTCCTACGGCCTCCCCGCTCTGCTGAGTACCGGGGTTTCCCGGCTGGCGGATATTGAAGCCGCCCTGGAGATTTTCCCCCCCGGGCGGGTCTGTCTCCTCCACTGCGTTACCAGTTATCCCGCCCCGCCACAGGACTACAACCTCCGCATCCTGCCGAACCTGGCCGCCATATTCGGCTGCTCCGTGGGAGTCAGCGACCACAGCCTGGACCCGGTACTGGTCCCATCCCTGGCGGCTGTCATGGGCGCGGCGGTGATCGAGAAGCACTTCTGTCTGAGCCGGGAGGACCCGGGCCTGGACGACCCAATAGCCCAGGGGCCGGAGGATTTCAAGCGTATGGTCCGGGCGGTACGGAAGACGGAACGCCTGCTAAAGATTGGAAGGGAGTCCGCCCTGGATGTGCTTAGACGGGAGCGGTGGGGGGAGACGGTGGACGCCGTCCTGGGGGATGGGGTCAAGCGGCTGGCCCCCTCGGAAACCGCCAACTACGAGCGGACCAACCGTTCCATCCACGCGCTGCGGGACATACCGGCCGGGAGCACCCTGGGGTCCGGGGACATTGGGGTACTGCGGACCGAAAAGATACTCCGGCCGGGGCTGCACCCGTCCTGGGAACCGAAACTGCCGGGCAAAAAAACCACCCGGTTCATACCCGCCGGTGAAGGGATAGGGTTTGAGGATTTACTGCACTAATTTTTTCCCTTGTATGGTTCCAAAAACATGGTATACTAACAGTATGACTAACAAGGATTTTACCCATTTTGACGCCGGCGGCAATGCCATCATGGTTGATGTCTCCGCCAAAGAGGTGACCACCCGGACTGCCGTAGCCAAGGGGGAGATCACTATAAGCGGGGAAACCTTGCAGGCCATTCGGGGGGGGACCGCGAAAAAGGGGGATGTCCTGGGGGTGGCCCGTATCGCCGGGATCATGGCCGCCAAGCGTACCGCCGATATTATCCCCCTCTGCCACCCCCTCACTTTTGACAAGGTGAGTATCGACTTTACTATTATTGAGGATGAGCCCCGGATAGAGGCCCTCTGTTCGGTGAAGCTTTCCGGCAAGACCGGGGCGGAGATGGAGGCCCTTACGGGGGTAACGGCGGCCCTCCTTACGATTTATGATATGTGTAAGGCCCTGGACCGGGCCATGCTTATCGGCAATATCCGGCTCTGGGAAAAGACCGGGGGTAAAAGTGGGCACTTTAAGCGGGCTGTACTATGATTGACCGGTATGGCAGGATCATCGACTATCTCCGTATCTCCATAACCGACCGGTGTAATCTGCGCTGTATCTACTGTATGCCCGCAGAAGGGGTGGCATGGAAACCCCACGAAGAGGTACTTTCCTTTGAAGAGATTCTCCGGCTTTGCGGGATTATGGCAGGGCTGGGGATTCGCAAGGTCAAGGTTACCGGCGGGGAACCCCTGGTGCGTAAAGGGGTTGTGGGCTTTATTGCGAAGCTCCGGGAAATCCGGGGGATCGAACAGGTAACCATCACTACCAACGGTCTGCTCCTGGAAGAGTTTTTCGATGAGGCCGGGGACGCCGGCCGTACCCTGGTGGACGGTGTCAATATCAGCCTGGATACCCTGGACCCGGAACGGTTCAGCCGGGTTACCCGAACCGTCCCGGACGCGTTTGCCCGCGGACAGGGGCTTCCCGCCATCCTGCGTTCCCTGGACCGCGTTCAATCCCTGGGCATCCCGGTGAAGCTGAACTGCGTGCCTCTCCGGGGCTTCAACGAAGCGGACCTTCCCGGCCTGGCCGCCCTGGCCCGGAGCGCAAACCGGGCGGTTCGTTTCATCGAACTTATGCCCCTGGGTTCCGCCAATTCCCAGGAAAGCATTCCCGGCGCCGAGGTGGCCGCCCTGCTGGAGCGGGTCTATGGTCCCCTGACCCCTTACCCCGGCAAGCTGGGTAACGGCCCTGCTGAATACTATTCTCTGCCGGGCTTCGCCGGTAAGATAGGTTTTATCAACGCGGTGAGCGAGGGTTTCTGTGAACACTGTAACCGCCTGCGGCTCAGTTCCGGCGGCATCCTGACGCCCTGCCTTTCCAGCGATACCGGCATGAATCTACGAAATATGCTCCGCGGCGGCGCTTCCGATGCGGAGCTCAGGGCGGCGGCGGCGGAACTGGCGGCCCAAAAGCCCCCGTCCCACAATTTTTCGGCGGTTTATGAGCGCGAACAGACAAAACACAAGAGCGGTATGTACCATATCGGTGGATAGAAGGAGGATGGGAGAATATGGGAACGGTTTTAGCGGTATGTACGAGTCCCGCCAAGGGGACGGCAAAGCGGAATGTGGGTCAGGCGGAACTGGTGGAGGAATACGGCCTCAAGGGGGATGCCCACGCCGGCAAGTGGCACCGGCAGGTGAGCCTCCTGTCCCACCAGAAGATCGAGGCGTTCCGGGCACGGGGAGCGGCGGTGGTGGACGGCGACTTTGGCGAGAACCTGGTGGTGGACGGCATAGACTTTTCGAGCCTCCCCGTGGGGACCATCTTCCGCTCCGGGGATATCACCCTGGAAATGACCCAGATAGGCAAGGAATGTCATAATGGCTGCCAGATCTTCCAGACCATGGGGGATTGTATCATGCCCCGGGAGGGTGTTTTTGCCCGGGTTATCCACGGAGGCGTGATCCACGCCGGGGATGAAATCAATGTCCAGTAAAGAATCTTCACAATATACCTACCGGGTGGCAATCATCATCTCCAGCGACCGGTGTTCCCGGGGTGAGCAGGAGGACCTGAGCGGCCCCTTGATCCGGGATATGGTTACTGCGGTGGGCTTCCAGGTGGTAAGCCTTACCGTACTGCCGGATGAGCAGCCCCTCCTGGAGGCAAAACTAAAGCAACTCTGCGACACCTATACCGCAGACCTCATCCTTACCTCAGGGGGCACCGGCTTTTCCCCCCGGGACGTGATGCCCGAGTCTACCCTGGCGGTGGCTGAACGCTTGGTCCCCGGCATAAGCGAGGCCATACGCGGGAGGAGCCTCGGCATCAACCCCCGGGCTATGCTCAGCCGGGCGGTTTCGGTGATCCGGAAGGATACCCTGATCATCAACCTGCCGGGCAGCCCCAATGCGGTGCGGGAGAGCTTGGAGTACATCATGGGATCACTCCGGCACGGGTTGGATATGCTAACGGATAGATAAAGGAAACCCGCACTTCTCCATAACACATTCCCCGACGGCGGTGTCTATCATCGCCTCCAGATCCAGGTCTTCGTAAAGCCGGTTCGCCTCCGCCGGATCCCCCCGCAGAATAGGGTGGGGCGGGCTAAAGAGCACACAGCAATCCTGGTAGGGCAGTATTGATGTTTCGTAGGTCCCAATTTCTTCGGCCTTCCGGGTGATAGCCTCCTTGTGCATCCCGATGAGGGGGCGGAGCACGGGGAGCGTCAGGCGGCTTTGGGTGCAGGTGATGTTTTCCACGGTCTGGCTGGCCACCTGGGAGAGGCTTTCCCCGGTGATAAGGCATTTGCTCTGCCGGCGACCGGCGATTTTCTCCGCCCCCTCCATCATGGCCATGCGGAGGAGTACGGTGGCCCAGGCTTCGGGGGCCCGCTCCTTTATCCGCATCTGGATACCGGTATAGCCCAGGGAGTAGAGCCGGATGCCCAAACTATAGCGGCCCACGATTTCCGCCAGGCGTATCACTTTCTGTCGGGCTTCTTCCGAGGTGTAGGGGTAGGCATGTATGTACACGGCGTCGATTTTCATGCCCCGGGAAGCCATCATGTACCCCGCAACCGGGGAATCGATGCCGCCGGAAAGGAGGAGGAGCCCCCGGCCGGCGGTTCCCACCGGGAGGCCCCCAGAGCCCCTGCGGCCAAAACCGTAGATGTATGCCTTTTCCCGGATTTCAACGGCGATGGTTCCCTGGGGATGGTGGACATCAACGGTCAGTTCCGGTACCGCTTCTATCACGGCATCCCCCGCCGCACAGGCAAGCTGATAGGAGTCCAGGGGGAAGCTCTTGTCGGTTCTGCGGGCATTGATTTTGAAACTGCGTATGCCCCCATCCAGGAGGGCCTTCCCTTCATCCACGCAGGCGGCGCATACCGCTTCCAGGGTCTTTTCGGTAACCCTGGTCTTTGCCCAGCCGCTTATGCCCATAAGCCGGTCCAGCACATCCTCGACCTGCCGTTCCGCCTCCGCCGGGCAGCGTACATAGTAGCGGCCGTGAGTGGTTTCTAAGCTGGCCCGGGTCCCGCGCAGCATGTCCCGGAGGTTCCGCTTGAGGACAAACTCGAAGTCCGCCCGGTTCCCTCCCTTAAGGGTGAGTTCCCCCAGTTTTATGAGATACACGGTCCTTTCCGTTCCCATTAGAGGACCTCCAGAATCTTCACGATGGCTGCGATAAGCTTTTCGATTTCTTCTATAGAAGAGGACCAGCCCTGGGAAATGCGTATCCCCTCCAGGGCCAGGTCGCCGCGTATCCCCATAGCTTCCAGGACCGGCCGTTTGTGGAGGCGTGAGGAACAGGCGGATCCGGTACCCACGGCGAAACCCGCGTCATCCAGGGCTCTGGCCATCACCTCCCCGGGGATACCGCGAAAACCCGCCTGGAGTATCCAGGGCGAAAACCGGTCGTCATCATCCAGCCGGTCCTCGGGAATCAAGGTGCAGCGGTCTATGTTTCGCAGGGCGCGGATCAGGACCTTCCACCGGTCCTTGGCTGCAGAGACATTCGCCTCCACCGCCTGGGGTGCGGCAAAGCGCTCCATGCAGTCCGCCAGGGCCACGGCGCCTGCGGTATTCTCCGTCCCCGGCCGTATGCCCCCCTCCTGACCGCCCCCAAGGTCCAGCACTTCCAGGGGCTTGCAGAGCCAGAGCAGCCCCACACCACGGGGACCGCCAATCTTGTGGGCGCTGAAGGAAGCGGAATCAAGGTCCCAGCCATTGATGTCCAGGGGCAGCTTTCCCAGGGCCTGAACCAAATCACTGTGGATATGGACCGGCGGTTTGCGGCTTCGGAGCCTCCGCGCCAAGCCCGGCAAATCCATCACCGCGCCGGTTTCGTTGTTTACCCCCATGATTGCCGCGAACCGGGTACCCGGCGCCTTTTCCAGGGCCGCTAAGAGGGTTTGTTCCGTGATCCTGCCGTCCCGTTCTACCCCGATATGCGTCAAGCCGAGTCCCAGCCGTTCCAGCGCCAGGGCATTTTCCCGCACCGAAGGATGCTCCACTGCCGATACCAGGATGGCGGCGTTTTTCCGCAAGAGAAGGGAATGGAGGGGGATGGCGTTGGATTCGGTACCCCCGGAGGTGAAATACAGCTCCCCAGGCTGAACCCCCAGGATTTTCGCGCACCGGGACCGGGCCTCCTCCAGCGCGTTCCGGGCTCTGCGGCCCTCAAGATGCCGGGAGGAGGGGTTGCCGTACAAGCCGGTAAGCGGGTTAAACCAAGGATTCGCGGGTTGAGCCGTAGCGGCCCAGTCAAAGTAATACCGGTCCATGGTACGATATAGCACAAAATAAAACCTGGTACAACCGGATGAGTGGCCCGATTTCTTAATCCCTAGTGCAATAGACGGTTTGACGTCGGTCGGCGCAGCCTCTGCGTCGGTCGGCGCAGCCTCTGCGTCGGTCGGCGCAGCCTCCGCGCCGGTCGGCGCAGCCTCCGCGTCGGTCGGCGCAGCCTCTGCGTCGGTCGGCGCAGCCTCCGCGCCGGTCGGCACAGCCTCCACGCGGGTCGTCGCAGCCTCCACCGGGACGGCTTGAAAAATACTCCCAAAAGGGGTATTACCTTGTACCATGGGTATGCTGGTATTGAAGTTTGGAGGCACCTCCATAGGTACCCCTCCGGCAATTGGTAAATTGGTGTCTATTCTGGGGGATGGACAGGGGCGCAAGGTCCGGGTAGTGGTGGTATCCGCCTTATCGGGGATGACCGATGCCCTTATTGCGGCGGCCCGGCAGGCTGCCGGGGGTGATGTTACCTATGCGGCTTCCGTAAAGGCTATGGAGGCCCGGCACCGTACGATAAGCCGCGCCTTCCTTTCCGGGGAAGCCCGTCAAGCAGCGGATGCCGCCATAAAAACGACGTTTGCCAAACTGAACCATACCCTGGATGGGATAGGGATACTCCGGGAACTATCCCCCCGTACCCTCGATTATGTCATGAGCTTTGGGGAACGGCTTTCCGCAGAACTCCTTGCCCGGATTGTGGGCGCGGAATACCTGGACACCCGCCCCCTCATCCTCACCGACAGCAACTACGGCGCCGCCCGGTACCGGGCCGAGGAAACCTATACCCGCATCCGTGGGTATTTCAAGAAAAACCCCGCCCTCCAAATAGCCACCGGCTTTATCGCATCCGACGCCGAGGGCCATACCACCACCCTTGGCCGCGGCGGCTCAGACTTCAGCGCCGCCATTTTCGGCGCCGCCATCGGCGCTGCGGCCGTGGAAATCTGGACCGACGTGGACGGCATCCTTACGGCGGACCCAAAACTGGTACCAAGCGCCTTCAGGATCAACTCCCTTTCCTACCATGAAGCAATGGAACTTTCCCACTTCGGCGCCAAGGTCCTCCATCCCCCCACGGTGCGTCCTGCCCTGGAAAAGGGCATCCCTATCCTGATAAAGAATACCTTCAACCCCGACGGGAAGGGTACCTTGATCAGCGACCAGGCTGCTCCCGGCGACTTCCCCATCCGGGGCTTAAGCGCGCTGCCGAAGGTCACCCTGGTCCGGGTCCAGGGTTCCGGCATGGTGGGGGTGGCCGGCTTTTCCTCCCGGCTCTTCGGCGCATTGGCCCGCCGGGGGATCAGCGTCATCCTCATCACCCAGGCCTCCAGCGAGTACTCCATCTGTTTCGCCGTGGTCCCCCAGGACGGACAGGCCGCAGCCGAGGCGATACGGGAGGAGTTTGACCGGGAGATAGCCGCCGCCGCTATTGAGCCGCCGGTGGTGGAGGATGGCTTGGCGATTATCGCCGTAGTGGGCGCCAACATGCAGCATACCTCCGGTGTTTCCGGCAAGGTCTTTCATGCCCTGGGCCGGACCGGGGTCAATGTGGTGGCCATTGCCCAGGGCTCCTCGGAAATAAACATCTCCGCCGTCGTCAGCGCCCAGGATGTGATCAAGGCCCTGAACGCCGTCCACGAAGCCTTCTTCCGGGCGGAGGTCCGTTCGGTAAACCTCTTCCTTTTGGGGATAGGCCTTATCGGCGGCACCCTGCTGGAACAGATAGTCAACCACCACGAGATACTGGCGGATGAATACCTCATACGGATCAAGGTGGTGGGGATAGCCAACTCCAAGCGGATGATCTTCAACCCCAAGGGGCTGGTTCCTAAAAAGCTCAAGGCATTACTCTCAGGGGGGGACCCGGCCACCGCTTCTGTGGGCACAGAGATACTGCCCGTTGACTTGCCGGAGTTCATCAATAGGATGAAGACCCTCAACATGCCCAACATGGCCTTCTGCGACTGTACCGCCAGTGAACAGGTTTCCGCCTTGTACGCAGAAATACTAGAGGCCAATATCCCCATAGTCACCCCCAATAAGCGCGCCAATTCGGGCTCCCTTGCGTACTACAAAACCCTGCGGAGCCTTTCCAAGAACCGCGGCGTCCCCTACCTCTACGAAACCACGGTGGGCGCGGGCCTCCCGGTCATATCGACCCTCCGGGACCTGGCCCTGTCCGGTGACAAGGTCCGGTGCATAGAGGCGGTTCTTTCGGGCACCCTCAGTTTTATCTTCAATAACTATGACGGCTCGAAGCCCTTTTCCGCCCTGGTCCGGGATGCCAGGGCCAAGGGCTACACCGAGCCGGACCCCCGTGACGACCTGAACGCTATGGATGCCGCCCGCAAGGTCCTGATCCTGGCCCGTGAGTGCGGGATGTCCCTGGAGTTCAGCGCCGTGGACATAGAACCCCTCTTGCCCCCCTCCTGTTTCAAGGCCGACGGGGTGGAAGCCTTCTTCACGGAACTGGAGAAAAGCGACGGCGATTTCGAGAAACGCCGTCATGCGGCGGCGGCGGCGGGCAAGTCCCTGCGCTACGTGGCGGTCATTGAGCAGGGCGCCGCCCGGCTTTCCCTCCGCACCGAGTCCCCGGGCAGCCCGTTCCTTTCCCTGGTGGATTCGGATAACATGGTGGTGATCACCACCGACCGCTACATCAAGCTCCCCATGGTGATAAAGGGTCCCGGGGCGGGGGCGCAAGTTACCGCCGGCGGGGTTTTTGCCGACATTGTGCGGACCGCCCGGACCCTGGTATAAAGAGATAAGGAGAACAATATGAAAAAGAGTGGATGTGATTTGAGGCGGAGCGGGGCGGCGTTGTTCGTTATTCTCGCAGTATTAGGGTGTTTCGGCTGTAAAACCGCGCCGGAAGTAATTAGCACGGATACCTACTATGTTTCCGCGGCGGGGAATGACGCCAACAACGGCTTAACGGCGAAAACGCCCTTTAAAACCCTGAAAAAGGCCCTTGATACGGCCAAGGAGGGCGCCTATAGAATCATTACCGTCCTTGGAACCCTGAACGCGGCCAGCGAAGGCGCCAACGAAGGGAGCAGCGTCTTTACCGCCAGGACCACCGGGGATGCGGTGATAACCATCAGGGGCGCCGACGCGAATGCGGCGCTTTCCGCCCTTAATGCGGGCAAACGGGTTATTGAAATCGTCGGCAACTCCCACATCCGCCTGGAAAACATAGAAATCTCCGGCGGTAGTATTGCGGAGGCGGATATTAGTAAGGGCGGCGGCGGCGGCATACTTATTGCCGGCAGCACCACGAACGGCGCGACCCTTATTGCCGCCAAGGGTGCGGTGATCAAAAACAACCAGGCCCAGGGCGGCGGCGGCGTTGCGGTGGGCGGAAAGGGCAGCAGCTTCACCCTTGAGGGCGGCGAAGTGCGGGAGAACAAGTCTTCTACCGTTGGCGGCGGTATTCTCAGCTTCCAGGAAAGCGCCTTGGAACTGGTTGCGGGTCTGGTTGAGGGTAATACTGCTGCTACCCAGGGCGGGGGTATCAGCGTGGGCAGCGGTACCGGTCTTACCCTTAAGGGCGGCGAAATCATCGGGAACCAGGCGGAGGACGGCGGCGGATTCCACGTGGCGGGTACTGCGGAAATGCAGGGCGGCAAAATCAACGGGAACAGTTCCCCCTCCAATGGCGGCGGGGTATACGTGAGCAATGGCGGCAGCTTCACCCTTACGGACGGGGAAATCCAGGGTAATAAGGCGCTCACCGCAGGGGGCGGCGTTTCCATATACGGAGGTACCTTTGCGATGCAGAACGGGGTCATCGCCGGCAACACCGCCGCTTCTACGGCTGCGGCGGATGGCACCGGCGGCGGGGTGTTTATCATTGAGGGCAGCTTTGATTTTTCCGGCGGCAGCATTACCGGTAACAGTGCCAGCAATTCAGGGGGCGGGGTAAACGCCAACCGCGACAGCACCTTTACCATGACCGGCGGTGAAATCGGCGGCAACAGCGCGGAAGTCGGTGGCGGCGGCGTGGCCGTTCTGGGGGCGAATAACCGCTTCAAAAAAACCGGCGGGGTTATTTACGGCATAGACGCTGATCCGGCACAGCAGAATACCACCACCGATCAGAATGGAAACAGCGTTAATGTCAGTAAAAGCGGTGACCTCCGGGTTGCGGTGATCACGGAGATCAAGCGGCGAAGAAACACCGCAAGCAGGACAAACCTGGACAGCTCCGTAAACGGCGATGCGGGGGGCTGGGAGCGGTAAAGGAAGCGTTGACATTCCACCCCCGGACGCATAAGCTCTTAGGTATGAATATAGCCACCTACACGGTTAAACCGAAACTCCCTAATTCCCTTAAACCATTGGAAGAGATTGCCCGTAATCTCTGGCTTTCCTGGAACTTTGACGCGGTCCAGCTCTTTATCCGGCTGGACTATGATGTCTGGATGCAAAGCCAGCAAAGCCCCATCCGCACCCTGGGTATGGTCAGCCAGGCGCGTCTGGCCGCAGTAGCCAAGGATGATTCCTACATGGCCGCCCTGAACGAGGTATATAGCCATTTCATCAAGTATAAGAAGGGCGATACCTGGTACCACGGCTCCAAGAAGGATGTGGTGGCCTATTTCTCTATGGAATACGGCATGGACGTGTCCCTCCCCATCTATTCCGGCGGCCTGGGCATGCTCTCCGGGGATCATATGAAGACCTCCTCCGACATGGCCCTGCCCCTGGTGGGCATCGGGCTCCTGTACCGGCAGGGCTACTTTAAGCAGTACCTCAACGCCGACGGGTTCCAGCAGGAAACCTACCCCGAAAACGACTGGTACAATATGCCGGTGGAACGGAAGAACGGTAAAGACGGCAATGCCATCAAGATTTCCGTGGATTTGGCGGGCCGTGTGGCGGTTGCCCAGATTTGGGAAGTCAAGGTTGGCCGCAGTTTCCTCTACCTCCTGGATACCAATATAGAAGAAAACGCCCAGGATTTCCGGAATATCACCGCCACCCTCTACGGCGGGGATAAGGAAACCCGGATTCAACAGGAAATCCTCCTGGGTGTTGGGGGCATCCGTGCGCTCCGGGCCCTGGGGATCAACCCTGCGGCTACCCACATGAACGAAGGCCACGCCGCCTTCCTCTGCCTGGAACGGGTCCGGGAAATCATGCAGGAAAAGAAGTTTAACTTTGACGAAGCCCGTGAGGTGGTGTGGCCCACCAATATCTTCACCACCCATACCCCGGTCCCTGCGGGCAATGAACGCTTTGATACGGGGCTTATCGAAAAATATATGCGGCCCTGGACACAGATCCTGGGCCTTTCCTGGAAGGACTTCCTCGGTCTTGGCCGGGAGCGGGTTTACGACGACCACGAAGCCTTCTGCATGACTGTCCTGGCCCTCAAGTTTGCCGCCTATGCCAACGGGGTGTCCGCGCTCCACGGCGAGGTGAGCCGGCGCATGTGGAAGGGCCTGTGGCCGAACCTGCCCCTGGGCGAAGTGCCCATCGGCCATGTTACCAACGGGGTGCATCCCCGGACCTGGATTTCCAACAACATGGTGGACCTCCTGGACCGCTACTTTGGGCCTCGTTTTAACGATGAACCGACGGATCTGGCAATCTGGGACCGCATGGACCGCATTTCCGACGAGGAACTCTGGCGCACCCACGAGCGCCGCCGTGAACGCCTGGTGGCCTTTGCCCGTGACCGTATCCGGCAGAACCTCAAGCGGAACGGTGCGGTGGAGCGCCGCATCCAGAAGGCGGAGGATGCCCTTTCCCCCTACGTCCTGACCCTGGCCTTTGCCCGCCGTTTTGCCACCTATAAGCGGGGAAACCTGCTCCTCCGTGACCCGGATCGCCTGCTCCGGCTCCTGCGGGACAACGACCGGCCCATCCAGCTCATCTTTGCCGGGAAGGCCCACCCCATGGACATGCCCGGCAAGGAGCTGATTAAGGAGATCATCCACTTTGGGGAACACCACGATGTGGAGAGCCGTATCATCTTCCTGGAAAACTACGACATGACCATGTCCCATTACCTAACCTCCGGCGCCGATGTGTGGCTCAACACCCCCCGCCGCCCCCTGGAAGCCTCGGGCACCAGCGGCATGAAGGCCTCCATGAACGGAGTCCTGAACTGCTCCATCCTGGACGGCTGGTGGGACGAGGCCTACAACGCCGGCGTGGGCTGGGCCATAGGCCAGGGCGAAGAATACGAGGACACCAATCTACAAGACGAGGTGGAGAGCAAGGCCCTCTACGATCTTCTGGAACGGGAAATTATCCCCATGTTCTACCAACGGGGGCGTGACGGTCTGCCCCGTGAATGGATAAGGATGATGAAGACCTGCATGAAGGAGATTGGTCATTCCATGTCCAGCCACCGCATGCTCATGGACTATTCCAACAAGTTCTACTTCCCGGCCCTAAAGAACTACCGCCGCCTGGTCAAGGATGACTATGCGGAGGGCAAGTCCCTAGCCGCCTACATGACCAAGCTACAGGGGAATTGGGACACCCTCAAAATCGCCAAGGTTGAATCCAACTCGAAGCCGGTGATGCAGCGGGGGGATTCCCTTACGGTGACCGCCCATGTTGAACTGGGCGCCCTCCAGCCTGAGGAAGTGCTGGTGGAGCTATACCACGGGACCGTCAGCAACCAGGGCAACGACATTACCCATGCCCGGCGCACCGAGATGAAGGCTCTCCGTAATGAAGGCGGCAGTTATGTGTACCAGGTGCGTATCGACTGTGACGATACGGGGCAACAGGGGCACACGGTGAGGATACTGCCCAAGCATGAGGCGCTGGTGCACCCGTACCGGACGGGGCTGATCAAGTGGGCGTAGGCACGTATTATTTTAGGCGGGTACTTGACAAAAAACCGCCTAATTTATAGCATTTGAGACCCATTCCCCGGTTGTGTAATGGTAGCATGGCAGACTCTGGATCTGTTTGTGGGGGTCCGAATCCTCCCCGGGGAAATTGCTTTAACCCTTGTTTTTCCGGTAAAAACTCCTTCCCCTTAGAAAAAAAGTAACCTTTATTAGAAAACCATGTTAGAATAGTATATCAGATCGATGAAGGGGTTTATTATGAAAAAATTAGTGGTTTTTTTGTTTGTGGTAAGTATTACCCTGCCGCTGTATGCCCAGACCCAGATACCTGAGTACCGTTTTGCCTCGGGCCGCTGGGGTTTTACCGGAGACCGGCTCTTCCAGGACGATCCCGGTGCCCGGCTGGCAAAGGTCAATTTCAAGGTTCCCCAGAGCGGTTCCATATTGTATGAATTTAACATCCGCTATGAGGGCGGCGCCGAGGACGGTCATGGCGGGGTAGGGCTCCACGTCTTTTCGGATACCGCCTATAACGGCGCCTCCTGGGGCTGCGGAAAATCCTATTTGCTCTGGCTCAATTATGATGAAAATCCTATCAGCAAGGCCATCCCCAAGGGTCTGAGCGCCCAGGTATACCGCAGTTACACCAACTCCCGGATGGAACTGGTGCAGAGTATTAGCCTATCGAATTACGAGCGATTCCTCACTGCGGAAAACCTGGGCGCCCCGGTTTCTTTCCGGATCGAGGTATACGGTAATACCGGCGACATCCGGGTCTACGATCCCACTGATTCGGAGCAGTATTACCTGATTAAGGTAGAACCCCGGGATGTGCCCCTCAAGGGTGACTGGGTTGCCCTGCGGACCAACGGCCTTAAGGCGTCCTTTGCGCTGGGTTTATAGTTTTCATCATCCCTCCATAGTTTCTTAACATTCTTGTTGTATACTGTGGATTATGGAAACCGGCATACAAGAGAGGACGCTGCGCATCGGCGGCATGACCTGCGTAAACTGTCAGCAGAGGGTTGAGCGGACACTGCGGAGTACCCCCGGCATAGAGGCTGCGGAAGTGAGCTACAATGCGGGGACGGCTGTCGTGCGGTATAACCCGGAGGCTATCACTATCCATGAGATAGCCGCCATCATCGAAAAGCTTGATTATTCGGTGCATATCGGGGATGCGCCAAAAACCGACGCCTCCCGGACCATCGGTATCCTCATCGTCATTTTTGCCGTCTTTATGCTTGTCCAAAACTTCGGGCTTCTCACGTTTTTCAACAGCTTCCCCCTGGCCGAATCCGGCATGGGGTATGGGATGCTGTTCCTTATCGGCCTTATCACCTCGGTCCATTGCCTGGCCATGTGCGGCGGCATTAACCTGTCCCAATGCCTCCCCGGTGCCAATACGGCTGATACCCGCCGTATCACCGCCCTCTGGCCAAGTCTCCTCTATAACCTGGGGCGGGTCATTTCTTACACCGTGATTGGGATCATCGTAGGCGCCCTTGGCTCGGCAGTTAGTTTTTCCGGGGCTATGCGCGGGGTGGTGCAGCTTGCCGCCGGGGTATTCATGTTTGTCATGGGTATCAATATGCTGGGGATATTCCCAGCGCTGCGAAGATTTAGCATCCGTATGCCGAAAATCTTTGCCGACCGTATTGATCGTGCCAAAGGAGAGGGGTCCGGTCCCCTCTATATAGGATTACTGAACGGCTTTATGCCCTGCGGCCCCTTACAGGCCATGCAGCTCTACGCCCTCTCCACGGGCAGTCCCATTTCAGGGGGTATCTCCATGCTGCTGTTTAGTCTGGGGACCGTACCCCTCATGTTCGGCCTGGGTGCGGTAAGTTCCGTGTTAAGTAAGAAGTTTACCAAACGGGTTATGACCGCAGGCGCCATGCTGGTGATGATCCTTGGCCTGTGTATGGTGAGCTACGGTTGGGGCCTGTCGGGGTTTACCATCAATCCCGGTACTAATACTGTTGCCGCCGCTTCTCCATTCGAGCCAACCATTACAGACGGAGTGCAGCAGGTGAACAGCATCCTGAGCGGGGGGCGATACCCCGCCATTACCGTGCAGGCGGGCATCCCCGTCAGGTGGACGATTGACGCCCCTCAGGGGAGCATTAACGGCTGTAATAACCGCATGATCATCCGGGAGTACGGCATTGAATACCGCTTCAAGCCCGGTGAAAATATCGTTGAGTTCACCCCTACCAAGACCGGGAAGTTTCCTTATAGTTGTTGGATGGGGATGATCCGCAGTTCTATTACCGTGGTAGCCCAAGGGGAAACAATCGCCGACACCTCTCCCGATGTGCTTACACCAATCCCGGCGGGGGTAACCATACCCACGGACAATGTGGCAATCGCCGAGGTAAACCGGGACGCCGGGTATCAGGTGGTAAGTATAAACCTGCGGGACAGCGGTTTTGAGCCCGCAGTTCTCGTGGTCCAAAGGGGTATCCCGACAAACTGGATCATCAATAACGATTCCCTGGATGAGGGCAACTACCGGCTGATCGTTCCCGCCTATTTTGCCCTGCTGGATATGGAAGCCGGGGACAACAACATTCAGTTTATGCCCGGTGAAAGTTTTGATTTCTCCTCAGGGGATAATGTCTACTACGGCTATGTGAAGGTGGTGGATGATATAAACAACATCGACATAAACGCGGTGAAGGGCGAGGTTGATGCGTTTGAAACCCAGGTTTACCCGGAGGCCTATTTCGAGGCGCAGGCGAATCAGGGCGGATGCTGCGGCGGCAGGGCAGGCTGAACAAACAAAAGGAGGTTTACCGGATGGCATTCTTATTGAGTCATTGGCATTGTATAATTCCGCTTGCCGGAATCGTAATAGCATCGCTTCTTATGAGGCGGGGAAAGTCAGGGAATTCTGATAAATAGGGAGATACAGAAAATGTGCAGAGGTTTTAGAATAGCAATTTTATTGTTGATTATGGCGTCCAATGGGTTCGCCCAAAACGCGGGGCAGCAGAATGTGGTAAAACCGCCCATTGCGGACAAGGATCTGGTAATATCCATTGCGGAAATAACCGAAAACGCGGTCTTCTATCCGGTTGATATCGAAGGAACCCGCCTTGAGGTGCTCGCGGTAAAGGCGCCGGACGGCACCGTCAGGACGGCGTTTAACACCTGCCAGGTGTGTTACGGATCGGGCCGGGGATTTTACAAACAGCAGGGGACCGTGCTGGTCTGCCAAAACTGCGGCAACCGTTTCCGCATGAGCCAGGTAGAAGTACGAAGCGGCGGTTGTAACCCGGTGCCGATTTTCCCGCAAAACAAAACGGTAACGGCTAATACCGTCACCATTTCAAAAGACTATTTGAAAGAAACGAAGGCGATTTTCGCCCGGTGGAGGCGCAGCTAATGGAAGCTCAAACACTTCAAATAGGCGGGATGACCTGCGCGGCCTGCGCGGCGCGGATAGAACGGACGGTGAAAAAGCTTCCCGGCATAAACACAGCTACGGTAAACCTGGCCAGCGAAAAGTTGTTTGTCGAGTTTGACAATACTATCCAGGTCACCGCCATTAAGGATGCGGTTATCAAGATCGGCTATGACGTATTGGAGAAGCCGGCGAGCAGCCAGGTAACCATACCCATTGGGGGCATGACCTGTGCGGCCTGCTCGGCGCGGGTAGAAAAGGCTATCCGCAAAGTTGACGGCATAGAAAGCGTTTCGGTGAATCTTGCCACGGAAAAAGCCACGGTGGCTTATGATCCGCATAAGGTGCGCGTATCGGCGATCAAGGAAGTTATCGAAAAGGCGGGCTACACGGCGCTGGAAATTTCCCGGGAAACCGTCGATGAGGATAAGCTCCGCAAGGAACGGGCGGTTAGGACCCTCTGGACCAAGTTTATTGTCGCCGTAAGCTTGGCGGCGCCTCTGCTGTATATTGCCATGGCGCCCATGATCACCTGGATACGTTTGCCCTTCCCCCGCGCTCTTGACCCGATGAACTTCCCCCTGGTGTACGCCCTTGTGGAACTTCTCCTGGTGATCCCCATTGTTGTAGCGGGGAACCGGTTTTATGTCGTAGGTTTCAAGGCCCTTGTCCAGCGGAGCCCCAACATGGATTCCCTCATTGCCCTGGGCACCAGCGCGGCGATACTGTACAGCCTCTACAATGTTTCACAGATTATCGGGGGCAATTTCAAGGCGGTAGAATCACTGTACTTTGAAAGCGCCGGGGTGATCATCGCACTGATACTGTTAGGCAAGTCCCTGGAGGCGGTATCGAAGGGCAAGACCAGCGAGGCCATAAAAAAACTGATGGGCCTGGCCCCAAAAACCGCCATCATCATCGAGAACGGGGTGGAAAAGGAAATCCCCATTGATGAGGTTGTGCCCGGGGATATTATTGTGGTTAAGCCCGGAGCAAAAATCCCCGTGGACGGTACGGTGGTGGATGGCCACACATCAATAGATGAATCCATGCTTACCGGTGAAAGTATGCCGGTAGACAAAGATGCGGGGGCCGATGTTTATGCCGCCACCATAAATACTACGGGCCTTATCCGTTTCAAAGCCACCAAGATAGGCGGAGAAACCGCCCTGGCGCAGATCATCAAACTAGTTGAGGACGCCCAGGGTTCCAAGGCCCCCATCGCCCAACTGGCGGATATTGTGTCCGGCTATTTTGTCCCCATTGTGTGTGTGATAGCGATACTCTCAGGCGCCGCCTGGTTCATCGCCACCACGGTTAACCCGGCGCTGCTCCCCGCAGGTTATTTCCCCGTAAAGTTTGCCCTCACCATATTCATATCCGTGCTGGTTATCGCCTGCCCCTGTGCCCTTGGCCTTGCCACCCCCACGGCAATCATGGTAGCCACCGGCAAGGGCGCGGAAAACGGCATCCTCATCAAGGGCGGGGAAGCCCTGGAAACCACCCACAAGGTGAGTACCATTGTGTTTGACAAGACCGGAACCATCACCGAAGGGAAGCCGAAGGTTACCGATATAATCCCCGCCGGAATTGAAGCGGATTATCTGCTCCGGATCACCGCCTCCGCCGAAAAAGGCTCTGAGCATCCCCTGGGGCAGGCGATTGTCAATGACGCGGAAGAAAAAGGGTTGGAATTTTTTACGGTGGATAGTTTTGAATCCCTCACCGGCCGGGGCATAGAAGCGCTCATCAACGGTGCAAAAACCCTGGTAGGAAACCGTAAACTCATGGATGAACGGGGCGTCTCCCTTGTGGAACTGGAATCGGAATCGGACCGTTTAGCCGGGGAGGGGAAGACGCCGATGTACGCGGCCCTTGATGGGAAAATTGCCGGTATTATCGCCGTTGCTGACACGGTAAAGCCCAGCAGTAAAGCTGCTATCGAAGGCCTCCATCAAATGGGCATAGAGGTAGTCATGATCACCGGGGACAACAAAAAGACGGCGGATGCCATTGCTAGGCAGGTGGGGATAGACCGGGTGCTTTCCGAAGTGCTGCCCCAGGATAAGTCCAACGAGGTAAAGAAGCTCCAGGAGGAGGGTAGGAAGGTCGCCATGGTGGGGGACGGTATCAACGACGCCCCCGCCCTTGCCCAAGCGGATATTGGCATCGCCATTGGCAGCGGCACCGATGTGGCTATGGAGTCCGCAGATATTGTGCTTATGCGGAGCGATTTGATGGATGTACCCACGGCCATCAACCTGAGCAAAAAGACGATCCGTAACATCAAACAGAACCTGTTTTGGGCCTTTGGGTATAACACCGTGGGCATCCCCATTGCGGCGGGGCTGCTCCACATCTTTGGTGGCCCCCTCTTAAACCCCATCTTCGCCGCTGCCGCCATGAGTATGAGTTCCGTATCGGTGTTGACCAACGCACTGCGGCTGAAACGGTTTAAACCAACAAAATAAAAGGAGTATGAACATGTACAGAATATTGACAATTATGATGATTACCGTAATGGTGTCCGCCTGTTCCCAACTGGATGTGGTGGGGACGGATTCAAAACGTTCCTTCAACGCGGTGTTGGACGCACTGCCCGGCAATATTGCGGCGGACGAAATGAACGCCGGCTGGTCCCTCTCCGCGCCGGATGGGGAGGCCCGGTTTGTGTGGAGCGTCGACTACAGCAAGAGCCCCCTCCATGATGTGATGCTGGAAGTGGAAGCCCGGCCATTTCTTGACGCAGGTTTGAATCCCGATAAGCTGCCGGAGGATATTGCATTCTACGAAGGTAAACTTATGGTGGGGACGAAACTGGGAAATGATCAATTGAAGTATTCCGGCGCACCCACGCCCCTTGCATCCTATGAGCAGATCGTTACGCTGTACCGAAAGACCATCGGCTACCATGCCGCCCTGGATCATTACGGCGTAAGCATCGGGGATGGAAACCTCTTTGAATGGGCCAAGGATATGAGCGCCAATGACAAGGATATTGTTTTTGTCCTCAATCCCGAGCCGTTTATCAAGGCCGGGGTTAATCCGAATACGGTTCAAGGGTGGACCTTCGCAAAGGTTCCGGTGGATGTCAACGGGAAAGCGGTTGAGGTAGATAAGTTCCTAAAACCCTTTAATGTGCAGTAACGTATGAAAGAAACCGGAGTAGTAGTGAATCTAAAAGGCGCATTGGCAACTGTTAAGGTTACGCGCCCGGCGGCCTCAAACGGCTGTTGTCATTTTGATACTACCAAGGATGAATTCCTGGACGCCTGTAATACCTGTAAT
Organism: Spirochaetia bacterium; assembly: GCA_025997675.1. Classification (GTDB taxonomy): domain Bacteria; phylum Spirochaetota; class Spirochaetia; order Treponematales; family Breznakiellaceae; genus Termitinema. The sequence goes on from BNUX01000018.1 coordinate 28,590, forward strand.
GCCGCCGTTAATGACCGGGTATCCGTCGAATCGGCGGCGGAAACAGAAAAAAGCCAAGCCTTTGTACAATTCGGCGTTTACATGGCCGGTTTTGTACTTGGCTTAGTGACGGGGTACTATGCAGCCCTGCTGTTATGCGGAAAATATGCAGGGTTTGTTTTCTGTTGCGGCGGCGCTGGCAGCGGTTGTTATTATCCATATTGTTTACAAACACTGCTCCGGTAATGCGGTAAAGAAGCTGCCGGTTATCAGTGAGATTATCTACGGTTAAAAAAGACCGCCGGGTAAGGGCGGTCTATATGCTTCTTATTTTCCTGACCGTTCCTTAAAGGCGGTCCATATCCGGTTATGTTCCTCCTCCGCAGCTTCATTAATGTTCTGGATCATCTCCATGTCTATATTGAAACCCTCTGGCAGAGTCAGGAAGGGGCGCAGTTCATCACTGATATAGGGATCCGATGCAGCGTAGGTACTGTAATAAAGCAGGTGCTCAAAGCACGCCGCCCCGTTTTGGGCATCCAGAATATAGTTGAGGAAGGCGTAGGCCGCATCGGCGTTGGGGGCATTGCTGGGGATAAAGCCCGCCATAATCCCAAACCCAATACCCTCGGCGGGGAACACCAGTTCCAATTCCGGCCTCTCCAGTTTTACAGTGGTTGCCTGGTCGGTGTAAAATACTCCGGCGGCAATTTCACCGGAAAGGAATTCATCTTCCAGGCCGGTGTCCCGGATCAGCCGGATATTCGGCGCCAGTCCCAGGAGCTTTTCTCCCGCCTGCCGGATCACCGTAATATCATTGGTGTTGTAACTCTGTCCCAGCACTTTGAGGGCCATCCCATTGATAACACGGAAGTTACCCATGATGCCGATCTTGTCCTTCAGGGAAGGGTCCCAAAGGTCGGCGTATCCCCGTATCTTTACCGAAACCTTACGCGGATCATAGGCCAGGGTTACCACCCCGGCGCCATAGGGGACCGTATACGCATCCTCGGGATCGTAGAATTGCTGCTGATAGATAGGGTTGATGTTCCGGTAATTGGGAAGCTTTGTTTTATCCAGCTTCCGCACCAATCCTTCCACAATGGCGGTCTCGATGATATAGTCATCGGCGATGATGAGATCGTAATCCCCCCCACCTGCGGTTTGCAGTTTTGTCATCATGGTTTCATCCTCATCAAAGTTGACATAGTTGATGGTGTACCCGGTCTCCTTCTCAAACCCATCAAGAATTTCCCGGGGGAATATCTCCGCCCAGGTATAGAGGGTAAGCTGCTTTTTTGCCTTGCCCTCCCGTGAGCCCCCCGCCTGTATTCCTATCAGGAGAACAAGGAAAAGGGCTACTACCCCAGCCAGCGCCAATACAACAAACTTGTTCTTCTTCATTTCAGACTTCCTTTAGTTTCTTTATTTTGTCCGTGCCGGTGTTTACCCACAGCAGCGGATAGCAAACACAGTAAAATTGTGGCTACAAAGAGCAGGGTACAGAGGGCGTTCGTTTTCGGGGTAACCCCCGTCTTAATCTGAGAAAAGATCCTGACAGGCAGGGTATTCGTATTAGGTCCCGTAACAAAAACGCTGACAATCACATCATCAAAACTCATGGCAAAGGCGATAAGCATCCCCGACACAACCGCCGGCAATATCAACGGGAGGGTAATATCAAAAAAAGCCCGCCATTCACCCGCCCCCAGATCCTTTGCCGCCTCCACGTAACTCTTATCCAGCCCCGCAAGCCGGGCCTTAACCAGCATATACACGTAGGGTATACAAAAACACGTATGGGCTATCACCAGGGTGACCATCCCCAGGGGAAATGCCAGTAGTGAAAAGAATGCCAGCAGCACCATCCCCAGGATAATTTCCGGAATCATAATAGGCAGGATGGAAAGGTATTCCAGTATTTTTTCTAGCCTACCGGTCCCCCTGATGCTTCCGGACCCACGTAATTCCTGTCTGCCCTGTGTCCCCACCGCCCCCAGGGTCCCGATGACCGCCGCCAGAAAACTTGCCGACAGTGCCAGAACCACACTGTTCCACAGGGCGCTCCACATGGACCGGTCCCGGAACAGTTCCCCATACCACCGCAGAGAGAACCCGCCCCAGGCCGAACTCAAGCGGCTCTCATTAAAGGAATAGATGATAACCAGCAGTATGGGCACATACAACAAACACAGGATTAGGGCGATATACCCCTTCTTCATAAACATGGCTTATACCAGCCCTTCCAAATCCCCGCTGCCCCCCAGGGTCCGGCTAAGCCGCCGGTAAAAATAGATGAAAATACTGGTCATGATCATAAGCATCACGCTCAAGGCCGCCGCGAAGGGCCAGTCATGGGCCCTCATCAACTGTTCCTGTATCAGGTTTCCTACCAGCACCACCTTGTTCCCTCCCAGAATATCGGCGATAAAGAAAAGCCCCATAGAGGGAATAAACGTCAGGATCACCCCGGAAAATAACCCCGGCATAGTCAGGGGCAGGCTTACCGTCAGGAAGGCCCGCACCGGCGATGCGCCAAGATCCCGCGCGGCCTCTACCAGTCCCCGGTCCAGCTTTTCTGCGCTGGCGAATACCGCGTAAATCATAAAGGGCAGCAGCGCGTAGATCATCCCGGTCACCACCGCCGGGTAACTATAGAGCAGCCGTAGCGGCTCCTTGGTTAGATGCAGCCCCATCAGCGCCGTGTCCAGGGTCCCGTTGGCCCGGAACACGATGATCCAGCCGTAAAGCCGCATCAGGGAACTGGTCCAGAAGGGAATGATCAACAGCAGCATAACCCTGCTCCTCCAGCGCTTCGGGAGCCGGGCCATAAAATAGCCAAAGGGATACCCCATGAGGATCACCATAGCCGTACTAAACAGGGCCAGCCTGATGGACTGCACAAAGGTTTCCGCATATTCGGGAATCCCGATGCGCTGGTAATTCCGCAGGGTGAATCCAGCCGCCACCCCCCAGGACCCTTCCCGGTGCATAAAGCTCAAAACCAGCATATATATCAGCGGCCCCAGCACAAAAACCAGGGTGAAGATGTACATGGGAAGTGCATACCGCTCTCTGGTTTGCTTCACCTTCCTTCTCCTACTTGACCAGGCCCACGACTTTATCGCCGTGTTTGCCTACCAGCCTTTGGCCGATGGGGTCTACCATAAGGTCCATGCCTTCAAGGGGGATGAGGCCGAGAAGTACACCCCCATCTCTGGATACAACCATTGCTTCACATACGGTTGCGCGGTTTTCCCAGTGAACTTCTACCGGCCCGGCTAGTTTCCCCATTTCTTTCGTGTTATTTCCAAAAGTTACATCGCACAATTGCCGGACCCTGAGCCCCAGCTTTCTTCGCAACCGCTCGTTGATTATCAGGGTTATCGCCCCGGTATCCGCCAGCGCCTCTACCGTTACCTTCCGAACCGCCGCCGCTTTGATAAACCTACGCTTAGCCATGAATACATCCCCGGCATTTTTTAGCGTGATATCAGTGTATGTTTCTCCCATGTGTTTCTCCCTTTTATAGTATACTACAAATGCCGGTCCACAATAACCGCCTGCGCCGGGTTCGCCCAGTTCACCCGCACCGGTTCCCCTGCCGCAAGGGGCGAATCTATGCCGTGCCGGCTTGCCACAAGCGTCTCTTTGACGCCCGTCTCCCCGCCTCCTGCCAGCGCCACCGTAATCCGCAGCTGTCCCCCGGCAAAACTTTTTTCCGTAACCGTTGCGGCGAGCCCTTCCCCGCTATCCGGCGGCCCCAGTACCAGGTACTCCGAGCGCACTGCCACCGTCAGCTTCTCCCCCGGCCCAATCGGCGCCCCCGGGTTTTGCACCCGGACGCGCCCCGCAGGATGTTCAAACACCAGGGTTCCCGTTTCCTCCCCGGAACCGGCGGTTCCTCTCAATATATTGGCGCCCCCCACAAACTGCGCCACATAGCTGGTCTTAGGCCGGTCATATACCGCAGAAACAGACCCGATTTGTTCAAACCGGCCATCCCGCATTACCGCAATCCGGTCCGATATGGTCAGCGCCTCTTCCTGATCGTGGGTTATCGATATGAAGGTAATCCCCAATTGCTTCTGTAGCCGCTTTAGTTCCAGCTGCATCTGCCGTCGTAGCTGCAAATCCAGGGCTCCCAAGGGTTCATCCAACAGCAGCACCTTAGGCCGGTTTACCAAAGCCCGGGCCACCGCCACCCGCTGCCGCTGCCCTCCGGAAAGCTCTCCGGGTAGCCGCTCCTCAAACCCCGCAAGTTGGACCATCTCTAAAGCCTCGCCCACAATCCGCTGTATATCAGCCTTAGGCCGGTGTTTCAAGCGCAGGCTATAGCCGATATTCGCCGCCACGTTCATATGGGGAAACAGCGCGTAGTTCTGGAACACCATGTTCACGTCCCGCTTATCCGGCGCCATGTCCCCCACATCCTCCCCAGCCAGAAACACCCTGCCTGCGTCCGCCTTCTCCAGCCCCGCGATGATCCGCAGGGTCGTCGTCTTCCCGCAACCCGAAGCTCCCAGGAGGGTGATAAATTCCCCGGCATGTACCGATAGGTTGATACCCCGTAAAATCGGAACCCTGTGCCCCTGGTCACCTGCAAAACTTTTTTCAATCCCCTCTAAGCGGAGTACTTCCTGTCCGTCCATGTCTTCCTTTAGAATACGCTAATAACTGACAAACTATACAAAAATAGTAGGCTATGAAGCAACTATAAATCGTAAGCCTCGCCCTGTCAAGTCCACGTAGAGCCCGTACTGGTATAACGCATTGTTCGTTTCCTTTTTCATCGTTATTTCGTGAGTACCCGCTTATCCCCGTCCCGTTGCGTCAATCCCTGTGAGTCCAGAAACTCCAGCATGGCGGAGGTATCTTTTCTCCCCACGCCGATGAAGTCGCGCACCGAAGCCACCGTTATATCGCCACTCATCGAAGCAAGCGCCGCAAGGAGTTTATCCCGCATCTCACAGGAAAACAGCAAGCCACCTTCTATCGTCCGGAGGTCGTCCTGTTCCCGCAGATACGCCATCGCCCGCTTCATATCGGAAGGGGAAACCCCTAGTTTCTCTTCGAGTTCCGGCAACTTTAAAAGATTGAAACCGGCGGATGCAACCGCATCCCTCGCACGCTCTACAATATCCACCAATCTGCCATCGAGAGACGACTGACGGTAATCCGCCGCCCGGTAACAGGTTTTATCCTGCACATCAACCGGAGTGATAGCATTCCGCGCCGCCATTATGCCGATGAGGTCTTTGAAATCCTCTCCCTTAACCCAGCCGGACCCGTGAACACTGTCCATAGCCGCATACAGTTTTTCCGGTTCCAGCCCTGAGAGTTCGGGATATTTTGCATGGAACTCATGGAGAATCCGCAGCGCCGAACGCGCTATCGTGTCGAAGGCTTCGGCGGCGATAAAATTCCGCGCCGCGCCAAATTCCAAAAGTCCGTAGGTATCCGGTGCGGCAGATAGTACGCTTAAGGACTCATTAAAAACGTTCCTGTCCATTTGAGAAAGTTCAAACAGGCTGGATACGCTCAGGATTTTCTTGTCATGGACAAGGGAGGCAAGCAGGGAAACGGGGCCGAAGTTTTCGGAAAGGTCTTTAACTATCCTGGCCTTAGCCTCCCGATCCGCTTTGCCCTTCGCCAGGCAGGCGTTCGGCAGCATAATCCGCCCGCCACCTATGGTCACCAGGGGACTGTAAAAACGTACTACAAACCGCTGCCCGGCCGCAACCGTTATTTTGGATTCGCACAAAAGCTGTACGGGTCCTCCGCTTCCCGGAAGTATGCCGGATTTCTTCCCGGCGGCGTTCATTTGCAGAAGCGAGATTCTGGCGACCACATCCGCCGTTCCCACATGGAGCCGCAGCCTTTGCCAGTGGGTCACGGGCTCCTCTGCGGAGGGCAGTATCTCTAACCATGCGTCTATACAGTCGGAGGCGATAAAGGCCCCCTTTGCGCAGATGGCGTACCCCCGATCCAGTTGATCTTGTGTTATACCGGAGAGGTTGACGGCCACCCGCTGCCCCGCAGTAACAGAACTGACTTTCGCTCCGTGGGTCTGGAGGGAACGCACCCTTCCTACCAAGCCGGCGGGCATGATATCGACATCATCACCCTCAGAAACACTCCCCTGATAGGATGTTCCGGTTACCACACTGCCAAAGCCTTTCTTGCTGAAGACCCGGTCAATGGGGAGGAAAAACGCGCCCTCCCCCTTTCGCGGCGGTATTTTATCAATTATCTTTTCTATTTCGTCTACGAGCTCTGTTACCCCTTCGCCGGTTATCGATGACACCGGTATGATGGGCGCGCCCTCAAGGCAGGTACCCCGGATTAATTCGGCCGCTTCCTGTGCGGCCAGTTCAAGGGTTTCATCATCCGCCAAATCTTTCTTTGTCAGCGCCACGAGGCCGAACCGGACCCCCAGAATATTCAGGATATCAAGATGCTCTCTGGTTTGAGGCATGACCCCTTCGGTTGCGGCGATTACCAGCATAGCCGCATCCATGCCGGCGGCGCCGGATGCCATTTGCCGGATGAAGCGTTCGTGTCCGGGAACATCAACGATGCTGACGGTCCTGCCCTTCGGTAAATTCAAAGGGGCAAAACCGAGTTCGATGGTTATGCCCCGGCGCTTTTCTTCCTCAAGGCGATCGCAGTCAATGCCGGTCATGGCGCGCACCAACGCTGTTTTACCATGGTCGATATGTCCGGCTGTTCCGAATATAAAAGGATACTCCACTTAATCGGCCTCCCTGCTAAGGGTTGCTGCGGTAATGGCAGAAGAGAATGCGGATGCGATTAATTTCTCATCTCCTTTCAAAAGCGTGCGGACGTGCAGGATGACACGGTCCTCGTGGATGGCCGGGATCACCGGGATGGGGGCGGCACGCAGGCCTGCGGCCAGGGTTTCTGCGGTGAAAGAATTCGACCGTATCCCTACACCAAAACCGGAAAGCAGATCCGTGGGGAAAGAGCCGCCCCCTATGGCGTCTTCGGTCTCCACCACCAAAATGTCGAAATCGCCGGCATCAAGGTCTGCTGCGATACGCTTCAACATGCGGCACAGCCGACGAGCCCCTTCGAGCAGGACGGATTTGTCCAGTTCGATCATTCCGATTACCGGTATCGTGTTCTGTCGGCCCGAGAGGTAGAGCCGAAGGGTAGCGTCAAAGGCCGCGAGGGTCATCTTATCTACCCGCAGAGCCCGGAGAAGCTGGTGGGCTTTCATCTTGTCTATAAGCTTCTTTGAACCGGCAATCACCCCAATCTGCGGGCCACCGAGCAATTTATCCCCGGAAAAGGTCACGATATTAGACCCCCCTAAGAGACATTCACGGACCGAGTGTTCATTTTTTGCAAATGAAACGCCAAGGGGGCCGAGGAGCCCGCTGCCAAGGTCTTCCATGAAGACAAGCCCCCGCTCAGCGGCGAGTTCCGCCAATTCTTCACGGGATGTTGATTTGACAAAACCTTCTATCCGGTAGTTTGAAGGGTGTACCTTCAACAAAACTGCGGTGTCTTCCGTAATTGCGCCGCAGTAGTCCTTTATGCGGGTCGAATTGGTACAGCCCACCGCCGTCATTTTAGCGCCCGAAAAGGAGAGTATCTCCGGGATTCTGAAGGAGTCGCCAATCTCCACCAGTTCCCCGGCAGAGACGATGACCTCCCGCCCTGTCGCGGTCGCCGACAGCGCCAGAAGAACTGCGGCGGCATTGTTGTTGACCACCAGCGCGGCTTCGGCGCCGGTCATGCGGCAGAGGCTCCACTCAACATGAGCATTGCGCCCTCCCCGTCCGCCTTTTGCGGGATCATATTCCAGGGTACTATAGGTTCCCGCTATGGCATTGACTGCGGCAAGCGCTTCGGCGGCAAGGGGGGCGCGCCCGAGGTTTGTGTGAATGACCACACCGGTGGCGTTGACCACGGGTTTCAGCGTACTCGACGATTTTAACCGGAGCAGGGTTGTCGCGCGGCTTATGACGAGTTCATCTATCGGACTACAGTCCGCCGGCTCGCCGGCCGGTACGCCGCCGCTTATTTCGCGCCTGATTTCGTCGAGCGCCTCTGCTATTATTTTTTTTACCGTTTCCCTTCCCAGGGGGCCGGTAAAAGGAGCGGCCCAGGGTGCGTTAAGCAGATCCTCCATTGCCGGGATGGACCGCAGCAAGGCGTTTGTATCGGAACCGGTTATACTCATCCTTCTATTATGGAAGATAAAACCGGTTCTGTAAAGTTCCCGAAAATGGGGTGCAGGACACACGCTGCTAAAAAGTACTTGCAGGCTCCCCGATATACTTTCTCAAAACGGCCTTGACGAAACCAGGGAGGGGCTTTTACTATGAATCAGTTATATAGAAGGAAACAAGCCCTTGATGAGCAAACGTACGAAAGCCTCCCTGACGGCGGGGCTTAAGATTGGTGTTTCAATCGCCCTTGTCGTGGTTCTTGTACTCACGGCGGATATACAGGAAATTGCCGGCAGGGTTGCTCATTTCAAGCCCTTGTCGTGTGTTCCGGTGTTTTTCTTTATCCTCCTTGGGGTAGTCTTAAGCAGTCTCAAGTGGGGGATTCTTTTAAAGGCCCAGGGTATCCTTATTCCCGCTTTCAGGCTTTTCCAATATTATACCGCCGGTTTTTTCTTTAACAATTTTTTACCATCAAGTATCGGGTGCGATGGAATCCGGGTGATGCTGCTCAAAAAAGAGTTCAACTCCTATGCCGGCGCCGCCTCCTCGGTGGTGATGGAGCGGGTTCTGGCAACCGTTACCCTCAGTTTGCTTGGGCTGGCAGGGGCGCTCTTTGCCCGCTCCCCATCCCGGCCCGCGATCATCGCCCTCTCCGGAGTGTTCGTCCTAGGTGTCATCCTTACGGTGGTGCAGTTGACCGGCTTTGTTCCCCGGGCATTTGCCGCAGGGACGACAAAGTTCGCGTTGGGGTGGAAGAATTTTGCTTCGGCATCCACGGATATACGAAAGCATCCGGTGTATCTTCTGATATGCCTGGCCGAATCCCTTTTGTTTCAAATGTCCGTTGCCCTTGCGGTTGGTTCCATCATTTTCGGGCTGGGGCTTCCCAGCCTTCCCTTGGCGGATCTTTTTTTTGTCAGTTCCGCATCATCGGTTGTTGCCATGATCCCCCTGGGGGTAAATGGTTACGGGTTCCGCGAAGGGGGATACATCTATCTGCTTGCGCCCCTTGGGTATGCCGCCTCGGGGGCCTTCTCCATTTCTATTTTGTTTGCCCTTTTTGTTGCGGCATATAGTCTATTGGGCGCGGTCTTTTGGATTACCATACAACGTCGTATGAGAAGGAGATAATGTTGGCTATTGTAACGTATGATTTTGAAACGATCCTTGACCGGACAGAGGCCGGTTCATCAAAATGGTTAAAAATGCACCGCGAAAAAAGCGGCATAGCCGGCGGGGTGATTCCGTACTCGATAGCGGACATGGAATTTTTAAATGCACCTCAAATCATTGAGGGCTTAAAGGACTATCTTGACGGCAACATCCTTGGCTACACGAATCCTAATGCCGCTTATAAGGCCGCCGTAGTCCATTGGATGCAAAAGCGTCATAACTGGCGGATACAAAGCGATTGGATTTTAAACACCGCAGGGGTTGTACCGGCGCTCTACCATGCCGCACGCACATTTACTAATGAGGGTGATGGCATTATTGTAATGCCGCCGATATACTACCCGTTTTTTAACGCGATAAGATCGGCAAAGCGAAAACTCGTCGGCAATCCGCTTTTGTATAAAGACGGCCGTTACGAAATTGATTTTGATGATCTTGAACAAAAAGCACGGGATCCAAAAAATAAACTGCTGCTGTTTTGCAGTCCTCACAATCCTGTGGGCCGGGTATGGAGCCCGGATGAACTTTTGCGTGTCGGGCGAATCTGCATTGATAACAATGTAGTAATTCTAAGTGACGAGATTCATTTTGATTTGGTGATGCGTCCCTACCAACATACGGTATTTGCTTCGATTTCCGAAGAGTTTGCGCAAAATTGTATCCTGTGCACATCCGCAAGCAAGACATTTAATATCGCCGGTCTTCTGCTTGCCTACGCGATTATTCCCAATCGGGAACTCCGTAGAAAATTCCGTATTGAATACGAAACCATTTATTCGGAAATGGCCCAGCCCGCAATCGGTTTTAAAGCGTTTGAACTTGCCTATACACGGGCCGAAGGGTGGCTTGATGCGCTGCTTTTAAAAATAGAGGAAAATAATGCTTTGTTGCGCCGGCTTTTTACCGAAGCGCTGCCAAGAGTGTCGATAAGCACCCTTGAAGCGACCTATCTACCCTGGATGGATTTTCGCGCCTTTAATCTTCCTGATGTGGAAATAGACCGCCGTATGCGTAACGCCGATGTTTTTTTAGACGGCGGCGCCATGTTCGGGCCCGAAGGCAGCGGCTTTCAGCGAATCAACATAGCCTGTCCCACACGGTATATCGAGCAGGTTACAGAGCGGATTGCGGGCAGCTTCAGCGAATAGTTTCTATTTTTATTTCGTCTCCGTTTACCGTTATTACTTGTGAATTACTAATACTTATTAATTTTAATGTTGAATTATATTTTTCTATTATTTTTTCTCCGGCTTTTTTAAATGGAACATTACCAAAATGGGGTATTGGGTAAAAATCTATTACGTTTAATGCCTTAAAATTATTTTTTAATTCAGGCGCTTTTTCACTATCGTCCATTTCATTGACATATTCTATATCAGGAGATAAAATCATTGAACCAGCCGATGCCCCAATATATATTTTTCCTTTTTTTATTTGTTCTTTTATTATTTTATCCGTTCCGGTTTTTATTAATTCCTGTAATAAATAAAATGTATTTCCACCGGAAACAAATATATAATCATTGGTTTCAAGTTTATTTTTAATTTCTTCTTTGGTTGATGTTGTTATTTCCAATTCATCTACGACTAAACCAAGTTTTTGAAGAGACTTTTTATCTGATCCAACGTAAAATGTAACTTTTTCCGGAATAGCCGCCGTTGGTATAAATGTCACCGTTTTTCCCTTTATATCCTCCCCCGCAAAGTTTTGAAATAAACTTGCCACGCCGGAAAAGAATGAAGCCAAAAATAATTTATTCACATATACCCCTTTTTGATAGTTTATTATTTCATATTTCCTTTATATTGTCAATAGTTTTTTATTATATTTACCAACAATTTCAAAAAATGGGAAT
>BNUX01000019.1 GCA_025997675.1 Spirochaetia bacterium
CAACAGCTTCATAAACTTTCCCCCCATTCGGTATCATTGTCGGGCTTCACTTGAAACCCCGATTATTTAATACTATATCGTAAGCCGATCAAATAATCAAGTGCTTTTTTCTTTTTTTTTTGCTCTGCGCGCTGTTGTCAAGGTGCTTCAAATGCCCTAGACTGGGGACATGTCAGATCTATTACTCCACGAAACGGAAAAAACACATTACACCTACGCCGATTACCTTTCATGGGAAACGGACAAACGGTATGAACTCATGGACGGGGTGGCCTATATGATGGCCTCCCCCACGGTAACCCATCAAGATATCAGTATGGAGCTTTCTGTACAATTCGGCAACTTCCTCTTGGGAAAACCCTGTGAAGTATTTGCCGCGCCCCTGGATGTGCGCCTTTTCCCCCGTGAAGACCGTACCGACGATACGGTGTTACAGCCGGATCTGCTCGTGATGTGCGATAAAACCAAATTATCCGGAGGGTGGTCCTGTGACGGCGCCCCTGACATGGTGATTGAAATTGTTTCTCCATCCAATACCGTGCGAGAGATGTTAAGGAAATTCAATTACTATCTGGACGCCGGTGTCCGGGAATATTGGGTTGTTGATCATGATACGCAAACGGTACAGGTCCATGTTCTGGAAAACGGCCATTTTATATCCACCATATACAAAAAGGACGGCACCATCCCTGTTTCTATCCTGCCGGGCTTGGAGGTTGACCTCACCTCCCTCTGGGACTGATACTTGCCTCTTCCCCGGAAACCGGTATGGGATACTCCCCGGTAAAGCACCCCAGGCAATAGGAGTTTTCCTCGTTGGCGTCCAGGGATTCCAACAATCCCTCCACGGAAATGAAGGCCAGGCTGTCCGCGCCCAGGGAAGTGCAGAGTTCAGTAACACTGTTTTCGTTGCTGATAAGGTCCTTCCGGTGGGGGGTGTCAATGCCGAAGTAGCAGGGGAAGCGTACCGGGGGGGAGCAGACCCGGATATGGACCTCCTTGGCTCCGGCCTTCCGCAAAATAGAAACCAGCCGCCTACTGGTGGTGCCCCGGACAATGGAGTCGTCGATGATCACCACCCGTTTCCCCCGGACTTCCCGGCCGATCACGTTGTGCTTTACCGAAACCGCCTTTTCCCGCGCCGCCTGATCCGGCGCAATAAAGGTGCGCCCCACATATTTGCTCTTCACGATACCCAGGCCGAACAGCGTTCCGGTGGCCCTGCCGTACCCGATGGCGGCGGGCACCCCCGAGTCGGGCACCCCGACAACCAAATCCGCGGAAACCGCCGACTCCCGGCCTAAAATTTCCCCCGCCCGTATCCGCGAACCGTACACATCGACCTTGTCAATAATACTGTCGGGCCGGGCAAAGTAGACATACTCAAAGGAACAGACCGCCCGCCGGGTCTTTTCACTAAAACTAAAGGAGAGAACCTCGTCATTATTGATGATGATAAGTTCCCCGGGCTCTATGTCCCGGACAAATTCCCCGCCCACCGCGTCGATGGCGCAGGACTCGCTGGCCAATACCCAGCCGCCGTTCGAGGGACCGGCGGTCCCAAGCTTCCCCAGGCACAGGGGCCGTATCCCATTGGGGTCCCGTGCGCCCACCAGGGCATCATCGGTAAGGACCACCAGAGCGTAGGAACCCTTGATGAATTTGATAGTATCGGTGAGGGCCTTTTCCAGCCCCTTCTTGTAGTTTTTGGCGATCAGGTTAACGATAACTTCACTGTCGCTGGAGGAGATAAACCCGATGCCGGCGTCCTCCAGAAGTTCCCGGACCACATCGGCGTTGGTAAGGGTGCCGTTATGGGCCACCGCGATGGACCCCAGCTTGAAGCGGCTCACAAAGGGCTGGGCGTTTTCGACGCAGGAACTGCCGGTGGTGGAGTAGCGCACATGGCCCACCGCCGCGGACCCCCTGAGCTGGGCTATGGTATCGGCGTTGAACACATCCCCCACCAGGCCCATCCCCTTCCGGCAGTCAATGGTCTTTTCACGGACCGCAGCGATACCGGCGCTTTCCTGCCCCCGGTGCTGGAGAGACAGCAAACCATAATAGGCCAGAGACGCCGCATCCCGCAGAGGGTCATTGAGAAAAACCCCAAACACCCCGCATTCTTCGTGCAATTTATCACCCAATTCTATTGAGGATTTCAATATACGCTTCCTTCACATTACCTAAATCGCGGCGGAACCTATCCTTGTCGAGCTTTTCGTTGGTCTTGGCATCCCAGAAACGGCAGGTGTCCGGGGAGATTTCATCCGCCAGCACCAACTCGCCCGCATTGGTTTTACCGAACTCAAGTTTGAAGTCGATGAGCTTGATACCTTTTTTTAAAAAGAAAGCGGAAAGCAGGTCGTTGATCTTAAAGGTGACGGCCTTGATTTTTTCTATCTCCGGAAAGGTGGACGCGCCGATGGCCACCGCATGGTAATCGTTGATCAGAGGGTCCCCTAAGGAATCGTCCTTGTAGGAAAGCTCGAACACCGTAGTCTTAAGCGCCGTCCCCTCCGCAAGCCCCAGGCGCTTCGCCATAGAACCGGCGGCCACATTGCGGACGATAACCTCCAGGGGCACGATGCTGACCTTCCTGCAGAGCATGTCCCGGTCGTTCAGCCGGTTGATATAATGGGTGGGGATGCCGGACTCTTTCAGCAGTTCGAAAAGACCCGAGGCAATCTTGTTGTTCATCACCCCCTTATCCTCAATCTGCCCCTTCTTTTCCCCGTTAAAGGCGGTGGCGTCATCCTTATAATGGATGATAACCTGGTCCGGGTGGTCTGTGGCATACACCTTCTTCGCCTTGCCCTCATACAGTTGGGCTCCCAGTTTAACATCACTCATAATTCTACTCCCCCGCTATTTGCAAAATCGGCCTTCATCTTTACCCGAAAGGCCGCCAATTTCTCTTTCATCTCCGGGTATTTAATAGAAAGAATCTCGCAGGCAAGGTAGGCGGCGTTGGCGGCGTTATCCACCCCTACGCACGCCACCGGGATGGGCTTGGGCATCTGGACGATGGAAAGCAGGGCGTCCAGGCCGCCGAGACCGCCTGAGGTAAGGGGCACCCCAATCACCGGGATAAGGGTCTGGCCGGCGATAACCCCGGGCAGATGGGCCGCAAGCCCCGCCCCGGCGATGATCACCTCAACCCCCTCTGTTTCCAGCTTTTTCAGGGTTTCGGTGAGCAGTTCCGGCACCCGGTGGGCTGAAAGGATATGGGCGGAGAAATCTACCCGGAACTCCCGGAGAACATCGGCGGCTTTCCGCATTCCAGGCGTATCCGAGGCTGAACCGAAGATTATGGCGGCTTTCATTATGGGGAAAATTTACCATGTACGGGGAGGGAGGGCAAGGGGGCTATGATCACCAGATGCCGTTCCTCATCCAGAAACGGAACCGGGCAGGGTATGGCTTCCCAGGAACCAACCATGTCCCTGACCGCCCCCATCTCCGCCGCAATCTTTTCCTCTCGGCCCTTGTAGGCAGCCAGGACACCGCCGGGGGCAAGGAGCCGGAAAAGCCCCTTGAGGATAGCCGGCGAAAGGGGACGGAAGGCCCGGAAGGTGATCAGGTCAAAGCGGAACCGGGGGGCCTTTTCCATTTCCCGTTCCTCCACCGCCGCATTAGGCAAACCCAGGGCTTCCAGGGTGTTTCGCAGGAATACTGCGCGCCGGGTCTTCCGCTCCAGCAGGGTGAAGCGGCAGTCCGGCATGGCTATGGCCAGGGGTATCCCCGGGAGACCCGCGCCGGAACCCACATCGGCAATATGCGGAATACTCCCTTGTTCATGAATTAATCGTTGTATGATCCCCAAGGGAGCCAGGGAATCAAGGATATGCCGTATCACCAGCTCCCGGCGTTCTGTTGTTCCAACCAGACTAAGGGTGGGATTAAAGCGTTCGATCTCCGCAATGTAGGCATTGAGCCGGGAAAGAACCGGTGCAGTATTACCGCCAAGAAGGGCAAGTCCTTCCTCCAGGACGCCTTCCATTAATCCGTGCTCCGGCGCTTTCCTGTCTTGTGTTTGTACATGAGACTGTCTATGTGGGACAGGAAGGCTTCTATGGATTGGCCGCTGTTGGGGGCAAACACACCACGGCCGTAACTAATCTGAATATGGTAGGGGCGGATCTTTTTGTCATTCTGATTATCGATGGACTGCTGTATCCGTTCCATGAGCCGGACAACATCGCTCTCTTCCCTGGTTGCTACTATAAATTCGTCCCCGCCATAGCGGGCGGCAAAATCGGAATCCCGAATGCAGCCCTTAATGATGGCCGCCAGATCCCGCAGTGCGTTGTCCCCCTCCAGATGACCCAGGGTATCGTTGATCCCCTTAAGATCATCCATGTCGATCATCACCACCGAGTAGGACTGCCTTGCGTTTTGGCGGGACATCTCACTGATAAACTCATTAAAACTGTTCCGGTTCCCAATGCCCGTAAGACCGTCGATTTTTAAATCCGTCCGGACGATGAAGAAATAAGCGGAGAGAAGCGCCGAGGCAAAGCAGGGCCACATCAGCCCGTTCGTATTGAGTACAATGTCGATGACCGATCCCAAACTGGTAAAAATCATAAAAAAGAGGATCAGATAGAGCTGGGATTTTTTGAAGTTTTTGGCAAGGAAAAACAAATCGAAAAATACCATCACTGCGGGAAAATATCCGATGATGAGACGGATAAAATATTTATCCCCATAGGAAAAAACATTCTCCGGGGTAAGATAAAAATAAAACCCCAGGGGCAGATTGAGAATAAGGATGAGAGCGTGGATGATAAATATAGCCCAAACAATTTTGCCGGCCTTTTTTGTCCGTCCGCTGTCCTGGAAGGACAAATAGTCAATAAAGAGAAAAAGATAATAAAAGGAGGCAACCTGAAAAATATAGTAGATCATTGAAACGGCATACAATACATAACGGATCGCATTGCCCGGCTCCCCATTGAAGACATCGAAAACAAAATCCGCCAGCATTGCGGTCACGGCAGTCAGAAGGATACGGAAAAAGGCCTTTCGCCGAAACGTGTCGGTATTATATTTAGTAACGTAATCGATGAATATGAGTATGATTACTAACGCCGAACCCAAAATGGAATTCAGAGCTACCGATACCTGCATCTTGGCTACTTCTTTTCCTTCATTTTCTTTAGTGCCGCTGCAAAGGGGTTGTACATGGCGCCATCGTCATCCCTGCCGGCTCCGGCTGCTTGCTGTTTCGGCTGGGCATCGCTCTTCCGGGAAAGGCTGATCCGGCGGCGGTCCCGGTCCAGGCCGATGATGCGGAACTCCAGCACATCCCCCACCTTAACCGCGTCCATAGGGTCCTTCACAAAGTGATCGCTCAGCTCGGAAATGTGCACCAAAGCGGTTTCCTTGATCCCCAGGTCCACAAAGGCCCCGAAGTCAACCACGTTCTTAATCTTCCCGGTGATCATCATCCCCTCGTTGAGGTCCTCGAAGGTCACCACCCCCTTCTGCATAATAGGCTTGGGGAAACCCTCACGGGGGTCACGGTTCGGCTTTTTCAGTTCCTCCACAATATCCCTGATGGTGGTATCCCCCACCTTGTACTGTTCCTTTAACGCCGCCTCAACACCTGCGGCAAGATTGCCCGTGGTAGTAATAGTATCCTTGATGACCTGTGCAATAGCGTAGTTTTCCGGGTGGACCCAGGTATTGTCCAGGGGGTTTACGCTTTCGGGAATCTTGAGGAACCCCGCGCATTGCTCAAAACTTTTCGGCCCCATGCCCGGCACCGCAGTCAGTTCCTCACGGCTGGCTATCTTCCCCTTCTCGTCCCGGTACTTGACGATCTTCTTTGCCAGGGGGCCGTTGATCCCCGATACGTAGCGGAGCAGGGAGGCGCTGGCGGTGTTGAGGTTCACCCCCACGTTGTTCACCACCGAGGAAACCACCTCGTCCAGGGTTTCGGAAAGCTTCTTCTGGTTTACGTCATGCTGGTAGAGCCCCACCCCGATGGACTTGGGGTCTATCTTCACCAGTTCCGCCAAGGGGTCCTGGAGCCGCCGCCCAATCGATATGGCCCCCCGGATGGTCAGGTCCAGTTCGGGGAATTCCTCCCGGGCAATATCACTGGCGGAGTACACCGACGCGCCGTCCTCGTCCACCACCGTATAGAGAACCTCCAGGCTATTCCCGGCAATCACCGCCGTGATAATCTCCTGGACCTCCTTGGTACCGGTCCCGTTCCCCACCGCGATAAGCTGCACGTCGTAGGCCTTGATCCCCTTCAAAAGGAGCCCCTTGGCCTCTTCAATCTTGTGGTTATAGATGACACAACTATCCAGGTACTTCCCGGTATCATCCAGGAAGGCGCACTTGGTCCCGGTCCTGATGCCGGGGTCCACCCCCAGCACCCGGGTCCCCTTGATGGGCTGCTGCATCAGCAGGTTTTTGAGGTTTTGGCTGAACACGGAAATCCCGTGATCGTCCGCGCCGTCGCTCTGGTCCCCCCGGATCTCCCGGATCACCGCCGGGGAGAGGAGCCGTTTAAGCCCGTCCTCAATGGCGGTTTTATGGTAATCGTTGTTAATAGTATATTTTCCCTGCAAAAGTTCCACCGCCGTATTTTCGTCCACATCGATGGTCACCTCTAAGAGCCCCTCCCGTTCGCCCCGGTTGATGGCCAGCACCCGGTGGGGCTTAATCCGGGACAGGTTTTCCGTGAAATCCCAGTACATCTGGTAGGTGGAGGTCTTCTTCTTTTCATCATCCCCAAGGCCCTTGACGATGATCCGCCCATCCTGGGCATAGTAGCTTTTAACCGCCGCCCGGTTCTCCGGCTCCTGGGCGCACCGCTCGGCCAGTATATCCATCGCCCCCTGGAGGGCTTCTTCGGCGCTCGCCACATCCTCCCTGACAAATTCCGCCGCCTTTTTGACCAGCGCAGCCGCTTCCAGTTCCCGCATAGCCTCCGCCAAGGGCTCCAGACCCTTCTCGATGGCGACCATCCCCCGGGTCTTCTTCTTCCGCTTATAGGGAGCATAGATATCCTCAAGCTCCGTCAGGGTCGCCGCCTTCGTAATATTCCCGTAGAGGGCTTCGGTGAGCTTGCCCTGGGCAAAAATCAAGCGGATAATCTCCAGCCGCCGGGTTTCCAGGTTCTTTCCACTGGTAAACAAGTGGTCCACATCCCGGACCTGGACCTCATCCAGGCTGCCGGTCATCTCCTTCCGGTACCGGGCGATAAAGGGGACCGTACTCCCCTCCCCCAAAAGACCCACCACCGCCGAAACCTGCCCCAGGTTCACCGTCAAATGTTCGGCGATACCCTTCATGATGCTTACCTCGTTGACCGTAAGGCCGTCGATACATTCCTGTGTCAATTCCATGAGAGGAGTATATCAGAGGGGAGAGATTCTTTCCAGCGGAAAATAGGGCCGGTAGCCCGAATTCTTATATCCTAGTGCGATAGACGGTTTGGCGGCGGTTGCCGCAGCCTCTGCTGAAAGCAGGGGCTTGCATAAGGCTTTCTATACATGGGAAACTGTGTCAATGTCTGACGCACCCCCTACCAACGCCGCCGACCGGCTCGGCACTGAAAAAATCGGCAAATTGTTGCTCCAATTCTCTATTCCCGCCATTACGGGGATGCTGATCAACGCCCTCTACAATGTGGTGGACCGGATTTTCGTGGGCCGGGGGGTAGACGAGGTCGCCCTGGGGGGCCTTTCTTTGGTTTTGCCCCTGATGACCATCACTATGGCCTTTTCCATGCTCTTTGGCGTGGGCGCGGCGAACATGATCTCCATGCGCCTGGGCCAAAGACGCCGGGAGGAGGCGGAAAATGCCTTGAACCACTGCTTCTGGCTCCTCTTTGGCATGGGAATTATCCTCATGGTCGTGCAATTGGCCCTGCTGGACCCCATCCTCTCCCTTTTGGGCGCCCAGAAGGGCAGCGCCTCCCTTCTCTATGCCCGCAGTTACTACCGGATCATCCTCCTGGGGCAGGTATTCCTCATGGTGGGCTTCGGCTTTTCCCATTGCACAAGGGCCCAGGGGTTCCCCACCATCACCATGGTGAGCATGTTCATCGGCGCGGGGCTGAACATCATCCTGGACCCCATCTTTATCTTCATCCTCCACTGGGGGGTCGAGGGGGCCGCCTGGGCTACCATCATCTCCCAGCTTGCGGCGGCCATCTGGATTCTCTCCTTCAACTTCAGTAAAAAGGCGGTGATCCGGCTTCGCTTTGCGACTTTTAAGCCGTCCCTGTCCATCGTGGCCCAGATCATGGCCTTTGGGTCCGCCCAGTTCATCCTGCAATTCGCCCTATCTGCGGTGCAGCTGCTCTACAATTCCAGCATGGGATGGTACGGGGCCGCAGCACTGGGGGTGGCTAACGGCGGGGACATCGCCCTGTCGGGGATGAACATCGTCGCCTCCATCTCCATGCTGATCCTCATGCCCATCTTCGGCATTAACCAGGGAGCCCAGCCCATCCTGGGATATAACTACGGGGCAAAGAAGTTCCACCGGGTCCTCCGGGCCTATCTCGGGGCGCTGGCGGCGGGCACCGCCATTTGTACCACGGGCTTTATCCTGACCCAGCTTTTCCCGGTGCAGATAGTAAAACTATTCGCCCCCTCAGGCAGCCCCGCCCTCCTTCTCTTCGCCCCCCGGGCCATGCGTATCATGATGCTGATGTTCCCCTTTGCGGCCTTCCAAGTCGTGTCGTCAAACTTCTTCGTGGTTACCGGCCGCCCGAAAACGTCGATAGTCCTGTCCCTGCTGCGCCAGTGCATCGCGCTGATCCCCTGTATCTTCATCTTTGGAAAGGTCTGGGGCCTCTGGGGGGCCATCACCGCCACGCCGGTGGCAGACGGTGTGGCGTTCCTCGTTACCGGGATAATGATTCTGTTTGAGCTGAAGAAGCTCCGGGCGGCGGCGGGATGAGCCTCGGGAACCGTATTGAAAGTTTTGCCCTGGGGACCTTGTCTACGCTTATCCCAAAATTCAACCGTTCCTTTTTAATGAAACTAACCGAAGCAAACCGTTTGAAACCCCGGAAACTATTACGGCTTGACGTGCATCTTGCGGATCATTGCAACCTGAACTGCAGGGGCTGCGAGCACCTTTCCCCGCTGGGGGAAGAAAAACTGCTTGCCCTTGATACATTTGAACGGGACTGCGCGCGGCTCTCGGAATTATCAGGGGGGCGCATTGCGGAACTATCGCTCTTGGGCGGGGAACCCCTGCTGCACCCCCGGCTCACCGAATTCTTACCTGTTGCGCGAAACTATTTTCCCTCAGGCAGGATACAGGTAGCGACAAACGGGATACTCCTGCTTAAACAGCCTCCGGACTTTTGGGAGGCCCTGCACAAAAACAGGATACGGCTATGCGTCACCGTGTATCCCATTACCATAAACCATGATGAAATAAAACGGCTGGGAAAAAAGCACCGGGTGGAAATAGTCTATTGGGGCAGCCTGAAACACATGAACAAGCTCTGGGAAAAGATGCCCATAGACCTTTCGGGGGCCCAGGATGCCGGGGAAAGTTTCAGGAAGTGCTACGCCGCAAATTATTGTTTTCAACTGGTGGAGGGCAAAATATACCCCTGCTTCCGGGCCGCCTACATAGGGTACTTTAACCGGCAGTTTAATACCCATCTTCAGGTTACTGCGGATGATTACATTGACATCTATAAGGCAAAAACCATACAGGAGCTGGTTCAGTTTTTATGCAAGCCCGTGCCGTTCTGCCGTTACTGCAACATGAAACAGGTGGAATATACGGAATGGGGGGTTTCAAAAAAAGAAATCAGCGAGTGGACATAGGCCTTCGCCACCGGCACAGGGTTTCTGAGAGGGAGCAGACCTTGTCCGCCAGGCAGAGTATCCAGCCTTCCCGGTATTTTGGCGGATGCAGCAGGGTATATGGCCACATGTGGGTCCTGACAAGGGATGCTTCCTTGTCGGACAGGTGAAAATACTTCCGCCCGTTTTCTGCGGCGGCGACGGGGTGGGTCCATCCGTGGAGGGACCACATCTTTTCAGGCACGTGCCAGTCGTAACAAAAAAAATCGTGGAGCAGCGCCGCCCTAACAAGACTTTCTTTGTCGGTGATTCTAAAAAGTTCACCCAGGCTGAAACTCAGGCGCGCCACATCCAGGCTATGTTCATACACAGAAACACTGCCATGCTGGATGTACCCCTTTGATTCACAAAACTTGGGGTGGCCGCAAATCCCAGCGGCGAGGGTATCAAACAAGGCGGCGTCTTTCATGAAAGGCCGTCCACGGGGTTCGGGACCCCCGCTTTCTTATTTCGAATATACTTCCGCATGGTGACGACCGCGTCCACCGCGAAGGTTCCCAGGATCAGAATATCTATCCTGAACAGTATCACCGGATGGATACCCTTTGTGAGCGACAGGGCGAAATCCCAATAGAAGTACACCAAAATTACGGATAAGAGCCCGAAGAACAGGGATGTGGTGAGGGCGATGCGCTTTTTATAATTACACCACCGGGTAAACGGGTAGGTATCGTAGTCCCAGCTCATTTTGTGAAAGACCTTTTCCAGAAACAAGGCCGCCAGGTATTCTACCGCAGTGCAGAGCATGGTTCCCGCAACAAACACCAGGACGGCATGCTGTTTCAGGGGAAAACCGATGAAATACACCACAAAGCCTCCGATACCGTGTACCGGAACCCAGGGTCCCTTAAAGAATCCCTTGTTTATAAACCGTTTGCGGACATTGGACTCCATGATGGTTTCCCCCAGCCACCCGGTAAAGGAGAAAAAGAAAAACAGGAATACGAGCTTGTCCACTCCAAGACCCAGGGGGTTAAACATCTAGGCTACCCGTGCGTTCATGATCAGCATCTGCAAACGGTTTTCTATATTCGCAAAGCTGGTGTCCGGGTCATAATCCAGGGCAAGGATCTGGATGCCGGGATACTCTTCCTTAATGCGCTTAACAATGCCCCTCCCGGCAAAATGATTGGGCAGGCAGCCGAAGGGCTGCAGGAGGATGAAGGACTTTACCCCCCGGGAAGCCTGGTGCAGTATGTCCGCCACCATGAGGAAGGATTCCCCGGAATTAATCGAACGGTCTATGATAGGGTCTGAGTACTTGGCCAATTCGGGCAGCTGCAGGAACGGCTCATATAAGGGATGCCTCCGGGCCGTCACTTCCATAATCCGCAGGGCGGCTTCAAAAAACGTATCCCCCCCAAAGGCCCGCAGCAGTTCAAGCCGGGAATAGATCACCTGGTACTTCCTAAACTTTGAAACGATATGCATAAGCATGAGGTTGCGGAATATGTTGTACATCTGGGGAAGCTCCACCTCCATGTTGTTCTTTTCAAGGTACTCTTCAATGTTATAATTTGAACCGGTATGATAGGTTAAAAGATATTCACCGGTGATAAACACCTTCGGTTTCGGCGTCCTTCTGTCGTAGCGGATGGCGCAAAAAGCTTTGATAGCTTTCCGGTAGGACCGGAGTGCACTCAACATACCCCCGTGGTAGAGGGCCTCCGTAATATTATCAACCCAGATTTCAAACACCCGGTCGGTCTCCCCCTTTTCAAATTCGTAGGGGCGGATCCTGCGGCGCAGGTTCTCCAGTATTTCTATCATCACCAGGCACCAGGCGCCCCGGGCAAAGGACAGTTCGCTTAATTTGAAGCCAGGATGGATGTTTTTAAGATCATACACATCGGTGGAATAGATGGGCACCTGGGGGTATCCGGCCTCGTCCAGGGCTTTCCGGGTAAGGAACATATAATTCACCAGCCGGCAGTCGCAGTAGGTCTTTCCCGATCCGACCACCACCTCATCGGGGTTGTACTCCCCGCTTTTCAAAACCGCCAGAGCTTCCCCTATCATCATTTGTGCGGGGAAACAACTATCGTTGTGCACATATTTTTTGCCCAGTTGTATAGCATCCTTACCGCCGATGGGAATGGGGGCCACCTTAAAGCCCTGCTTCCCAATCACCGCAGTCATGATCTTGCAGAAGGAGCGGCTTACATTGGGTATCAGGAAAATCTTGTCCCTGTTTTTTTTCGTAAACTTAACCGGATAGGGCTCTTGCAGGGGTTTTATTTCCAGCCGGCCCGCTTCCCGAATCCGCCGGGCCTCTACAGTTTCGATAAAGGAGCGGACCCGTATCCGTAAGGGGCCGGGCACATCGCTTTCATCCAGCTTTAAGATGAGGGGCACCTTGCCGGAAATCTCCTTCATGAGCCGGGTCACCTCGTCGGTATAGAGGGCGTCATGGCCGCAGCCGAAACTGAAAATCTGCACATACTCAAGGGCGGGATGCCGGGCGGTGTAGATGGCCCCGGAAAGGAGCCGCGCATGGTTACTGTTGTTAATGTCCAGCATGGTTCGGGACAGGTCCAGGTCCTTCAAACCCGTCAAGGCATCCACGGTGATGACCGGTATGTTCTGGTCGGTAAAATAACGGGACAAGTGGTGGTTTACCAGTTCATCAAACTGATAGTGCCGCCCGGTGATAACCACGGCAAACTTCCCCGCCTTCTCCGTCTCGGCGATAATGCGGGAGCCCTCCAGAGCCAGCTGGGTATTGAAGCTTGCCAGGGCGGCGTCCCCCTGGTCTATGGCATTCTGCACCGCCTCCCGGTTAATGCCGTAGGTGTCCTGCATATACCGGCAGAGCTGCCGGTCCCGGTCCTCCTGTTTAAACCAATGGAACACCGGCGTATCCAGGGGGGTGTTCCAGTTGCGCTGAGGGTCGTCGGAATACTTCACCACCAGGGGATAGCCCTTGAGCACCGGGCAGGTATAGGTGCTGAGGGGCTCGGGATTATCCGATGGGAGGTGGGCAAAGAGGGGCAGGAAGATACGGTCAACCTTGCTTGCGATAAGGTCGTGGATATGCCCGTGCACCAGTTTTGCGGGGAAACAGACCGTGTCGGAGGCGACGGACTGGAGGCCCCGGTCAAAGAGGGCGCGGGTACTGGGGTGGGAAATCTGCGTCCTGAACCCCAGTGCCCGAAAAAAGGCGGTAAAGAAGGGCATGGTGCGCCAGAAGTCCAGCGCACGGGGCAGGCCGATGGTAGTATTCCTGTCCGCACAAACCGGCGTAACGGGGTAATCGGCGAAGAGCAGTTTTTCCCGGAACTTAATCATGTCGGGAACCGACTCCATTTGGATGTTGACACGCGTTATCTTTTCCCGGACCGCGGAATCCTCAAGGCTGCCGATTATCTCCCCCCGCTCGCAGCGGTTCCCCGTAACCCAGGTAGTGGTTTCGGAAGGACCGGGCAGCAGGTTTCCTGCGGCGTCTTTCCCATAGAAAAAGTTGACCATGGTACGGTTACAGTTGTTCGTACAAAAGGTACACTTGTTATTCGTGTCCTGGGTATAGTCAAAATCCGCCAAACCATCCAGGCCGATAAACCGGGTTCTGTCCGCCGGGCCGTGGGGGGAGGTAAACCCCTTGGCGGTGATATGCCTTTTTGTAAGCAGGGCAATGCCGATGGCCCCCATCTCCCCCGGATAGGGGGCGCGGAGCACCGGCCGCTCCAAATACTGTTCCAGGGCACGGAGTACCGCGTTGTTTTTAAAGGTCCCCCCCTGCACCACAATCCTGTCCCCAAGCTCTGCGAAGTTCGCTATACGGATAACCTTGGTAAACACATTTTCTATGATTGAACGGCAGAGGCCGGCCATAATATCCTCCGCCTGCTTCCCGTTCTTCTGCTCCGTAATAATAGTGCTGTTCATAAACACCGTGCAGCGGCTCCCCAGTTCCGCGGGGTTCTTCGCGTTAAATGCCGCCTCGGCAATCTTATCCACCGGGATAGTAAGGTTGGCCGCAAAGCTTTCCAGGAAGGAACCGCAGCCCGAGGAACAGGCCTCATTCAGGGTAATGTTGGTAACAATGCCGCCGGCCAGGGAAATAGCCTTCATATCCTGGCCGCCTATGTCCAGGATGAACGTAACCCCATCCATATACTTCCGGGCCGCCTCGGCGTGGGCCACGGTTTCCACGGTGTGGTAGTCCGCGCCAAAGGCCTTGTCAAAAATCAATTCCCCGTAACCGGTGGTGCCCAGGGCGATTATTTCCAGGCGCACTCCCATTGTATCGTACTTCTTTTTCATATCCAGCAGGGCCTGCCTGATAACCTTCAAGGGCTCACCTTTATTGTTGGCATAAAAACTGTCCACCACCTGTTCGTCCTCATCCAGGAGCACAAACTTTGAGGTGGTGGAACCCGCATCGATTCCCAGATACACCTTCAATGTATCCCCTCTTTGCGCCTTTAGCTGTGGCAGCGGGAGCAGTTTATGCCGTTCCTCAAACACGGTGCGTTCCCCCGGTGTTTCAAAATACACATTTCTCTTTTGGGGCGCAGTAATACTAATATTCTCACGGTAATGGGCAAGGGCGGTAAGGGCCTTCTCCGGCTTGAATTCCCGGGGAGCGTCCGCAAACATTTCGTCCAGGGACAGGGCGGTACCGTAGGCGATCAGGGTTTCCGGGTTTTCCGGGCGGATAATATCCGCTTCCTTAAGGCCCAGCCGTTCGGCGAATACCCGGATCAGGGTGGGGTTAAAGGTCAGGGGCCCCCCTTCAAAGATGATGGGGGGCTTAAGCTCCAGGCCCTGGGCAAGGCCGCCGACGGTCTGCTTTACAATGGCGTGGAACGCGGAAAGGGCGATATCCTCAGGCAGGCCGCCCTGGTTCAAGAGGGGCTGGATGTCGGTTTTGGCAAACACCCCGCAACGGCCGGAAATATCGTAGACCGCCCCACCCTTAGCGGCCAGGGCCTCAAACTGCTCCACGGGAATCCGCAGGAGGGTGGCCACTTCGTCGATAAAGGCGCCGGTCCCCCCGGCACAGCTCCCGTTCATCCGCATATCCGAGGCGACAAGCCGCTTGACACCCTCATCATAATAGAAGAAAACCACCTTGGCGTCCTGGCCCCCCAGTTCTATGGCGACCCGGGCCTGGGGATAAAAGATACGCACCGCGATGGCGTTTGCCACCACTTCCTGGATATAGTGGGCGTGTATGGCATCCGCAATGGGCTTGCCCCCGGAGCCGCACACGGCGGCCTTGAACTCAATACCGGGAAAAAGGGAGAAAACTTCCGTTAAAAGGGTGTGTACCGTTTCGGCCTGGTATGCGTTATGCCGTTCATACCGGGAAAAAAGAACCTTTTTACTTTCCGGCTCCATGACGACCACTTTTACCGTGGTGGAGCCCACATCTATTCCCAAACGCATGAATGAAACCAGAATACCGGCTAGCTAAAGAAAAATCAAGAGAAGAATTACGGGGTGTTTTCCCATTCATGGATAAACTGCAGGGCATATTGCTGTATCCCCTCGAAGTAGGTGTCGATAAAGGCCGCCAGTTCCGGCCCCACATATCGGTAGTGCCAGCTTTCCCACACATACCCCGTGACCGTCTCGTAGCCGTCGGGGAAGGACAGGGACCAGCCGAAACGGGCGGCGTTGTCCCGCATCCACCGGCCCCCCGGAGTTGCGGCAAAGGAATTGTCGATGGGGCCGAAGTCCAGTACCAGGCCGGTTTGATGCTGGCTGTAGCCGGGCCGGGCGGAAACCCTGTCCGCTTCCTCCTGGCCGTCGGACGCAACGGTCCGGGCATAGACCTCCACCTGGTACTGGTAGGACCGGTAGCTTGAGGCCGCAGTGAGCACAGCCCCCTCGGCACGGACGGCGGCGGCCATGTTTTCCAGGGCATCTGCGGCGCTCCGGCGGAGCATGAGCCCCCGGCGGCTTATCCGGTAGGATTTCCCCCCGGTAAGTTCCACCAGGTCTTCCGGTTCATAGCCTTCGGGCAGGGCGTGACCCTTGTCCACCAGCCGCCTGAGATAGGGGTCACCCTCAAGGCAGGCAAGCAGATCCAGGATAAATTGCGGGCCCTCCGCCGCAGCCCCCATAACCTGGCGGGAAAGATCCCCCGGTATCAGCGCTCGGGACAGGACCCGCCGTACCGTATCGGGAAAAACCAGTTCGGCGCCCTCCCCGGCAAGGCCGTCGGCCTGCGCCGGCCGGGCCTGAGCGGTACTCCCTCCGAAGATTCCCGCAGCGGCCCGCCGCCGGTTTTCAGCGGGAACACAGGAGAACAACAGGAATACTATTGGTATACCCCAAACGGGCCTAGTCATTCCGGTCCTCCTGCCGGGTAAAAACGGACACATACTTTCTCCGGGATTCCACCAGGGAATCCAGTTCCGCACGCATAGCCGCGTCAACCTCTTCGGCAATGGGGAGGATAAACTGTACCGTTTCTTCGGTGTAGCGGCGAATAAAGGCAATGTTGTTCACGAAGCCCAGGGAAATCATATTGCTGATGCGGTCCGCCACCTTGAGGACCTTGGCCTCCCGGGAACCGCTTTCCCGGATACGGGTCAGAAATTCCGGCTTGGTCTCATTGGGGTACCGGGTGACCTCCATCACCAGGTCGTAGACATTGGGCCCCTCAAAATCGGTGGACAGAATAAGATTGTGGTTAAAATCGGGGATATCTTCGATGAGGTCGTGGACAATCGACGCCTTGAGCATCACCGAGTTGATGTACCCATAGTCGATGAGGGTCGCCATGGTATCAAGCTGGTGCCGGAACATATTCCCCCCCCCCTCACGGGACTTCCCGATGAGGGCGGTGGCAAGCTGCATGTAGGGGGCGAGAAACGTTCCTTTCAGGCGAAGCATCTCTTCGGTGGTCATTGCCGCTCCATATCACGGATATACGCTTCCAGTTTGCCCGTTCGATTCCGGGCTTCCACCAGTTTCAGTTTCTCACCTTCAACGAGTTCCACAGGGGCGTTCTTCAAAAAGTTCTCATTAGCCAGTTTCGCTTCAAGGGTCTCAATAAACTTATTGTGCTTATCAATATCCCGCTGCCACTTCTCTTTAAGGGCCGCTATATCTGTCGCCTCCAGGATAGACACGAAAGCCTCAAAGCCCGCGCCTAAGAGGGGGAGGATCCCCGCAGTTTTATTTGAGACAACCTGCTCCTCGACGATCTTCAAAACACCGATACCCGCTAACAGTTTTACTAACTCTGCGTTGGCTGCAAGGACACCGGCTTTTCCCGGAGCGGGGTGGACGATTGTCGGCAGCTTCCTATCAGGGGGAATCATACACTCGCTCCGCAATGTCCTAACGGCGCGGACCAGTTCCTGGAGGAAGGCGAAGTCCTCCTCCGCCTTGGGATCATGCCGTTTTTCATCATACAGAGGATAGGCGGCGGTGATCAGCAGTTCCGGCGGCGCACCCGTGGCGGCGTTGAGCTTCCCGTAGATTTCCTCGGTAACAAAGGGCAACAGGGGGTGGAGCAGCTTGAGAGATTCCCCCAGCACATCCAGGAGCACCGTGGTGGCCCGGTCTTTCTCCGCATCGTCGCCGGACTTGAGGGAAAGCTTGGTAGCCTCCACATACCAGTCGCAGAAATCGTTCCAGAAATACTCGTAGGCCGTCTGGGCGGCGTCGTTGTAGCGGTAAGAGAGGAAAGCCTCGGTCATGGCCTTGGCTGCCCCGTTTAGCCGGGAGTATATCCACTTATCCGCCGGGAGGAGGTCCGTATTGGTAACCAGGTTCCTGTTTTCCAGGTTCATCAGGATGTAGCGGCTGGCGTTCCAGATTTTGTTGGCAAACTTGGAGCCCATTTTGAAGGATTCCTTGTCCACCAAGAGGTCCTGGCCCTGGGCGCACATAAAGGCCAGGGTAAACTTGAGGGCGTCGGCGCCGAACTCGTCCACCAGTTCCAGGGGGTCCAGGCCGTTGCCCAGGCTCTTGCTCATCTTCCGGCCCTGCTTGTCCCGGATAAGGCCGTGGATGTAGATGTCCCGGAAGGGAGCCCTCCCCGTAAACTCCAGCCCCGCCATGATCATCCGGGCTACCCAGAAAAAGATGATGTCGTAGGCGGTTACCAGGGCGGTGGTGGGATAATGGGCTTGCAAATCCGCCGTATCCTCCGGCCACCCCAGGGTGGAAAAGGGCCAGAGCCAGCTTGAAAACCAGGTGTCCAGCACATCCGGGTCCTGCTCGATGTTTGTGGAGCCGCAGTGAGGGCAGGTGGAAAGGTCGGTACGGGACACGGAAGTCTTGCCGCAGTCCTTACAAAGCCAAGCGGGGATACGGTGGCCCCACCAGAGCTGGCGGCTTACGCACCAGTCACGGATATTCTCCAGCCAGTGCTGGTAGGTGTTTTCCCACTTCCGGGGGTAGAAGACCAGCTCCCCCCTTCGCCAGCTCCCCAGGGCCTTTTCCGCCAGGGGCTTCATCCGCACAAACCACTGCTCCGAAAGGAAGGGCTCAATCACCGTATGGCAGCGGTAACAATGCCCCACCGCATGGGTGATGTCTTCTTCCCTTATATAGAAGCCCCCGGCTTGGAGGTCTTCCAGGACCGCTTCCCGGGCTTTCTTCACCGTCAAACCCCGGTACTTTTCCGGAACCGCGTCGCCCAGCCGCCCATCGGGGGTAAGGATGTTGATCACCGGCAGGTTGTGCCGCTTGGCCACTTCCCAGTCGTTGGGGTCGTGGGCGGGGGTTATCTTCACCACACCGGTACCGAATTCCCTGTCCACGTAGGTATCCTGAACCACGGGGATTTCCTTATCCGTCAGAGGGAGCAGAACCTTTTTCCCTGCCAGATGCCGGTAACGTTCATCCTCTGGGTGAACCGCCACCGCAGTATCCCCCAGCAGGGTCTCGGGGCGGGTGGTGGCAAGCTCCACAAAGGAACCCGGAGCGCCCGCAACCGGGTAGCGCAGGTGGTACATCTTGCCCGGGGTATCCTCGTGGTCCACCTCGTCGTCCGACAGGGCGGTACCGCAACTGGGGCACCAGTTTACCAGGTAGTTGCCTTTATATAGAAGATTTCGCTCATAGAGGGTAACAAAGACCTCCCGGACCGCCTGGGAAAGCCCCTCGTCCAGGGTAAACCGTTCCCGGGACCAGTCTACGCTGGCGCCGATACGCTCCAACTGCCGGGAAATGATGGCGTGATGCTCCTGCTTAACCTTCCAGGTTTCCTCAACAAACTTTGCTCGCCCCAGGTCGCGGCGGCTCTGCCCCTTAGCCTTGAGGCGCTTCTCCACCACATTTTGGGTGGCTATCCCCGCATGATCCGTGCCCGGCACCCACAATGTCGCCTCCCCCCGCATACGGTGGAAACGGACCACGATGTCCTGGAGGGTATTGTTCAGGCCATGCCCCAGGTGGAGGACGCCGGTAACGTTAGGGGGGGGAATGACCACCGTAAAGGATTTATCCGCCGAGCGCGGCTTAAAGGCGCCGGAGGACCGCCAGCCGGCATAGATTCGGTCTTCGAAGGACTTGGGATCATAGGCTTTTTCCAGTTCAACTGCCCGCATTCAGTCTCCTTGTGGTGTTTAGGATCTATAGTATAAAAATAGAATGAACTATTCAACTACTCTGAAAAAGAGAAAACATGGATGTTTGGCAATCTTCACCACTGGCGGGGAATAAATCCCGCAGGCGGAGCCGCTCAGTTAGCAGACGGAGCCGCTCCGTCTGCTTAGCAAACCCCTGGTGATGACATGAATGAAACAGTGTTGAACAGGGAGAACGCATAGACTGGTAAAATGATTACTCACGTTAGCAAAACACAGCCCGTATAGGTTAAGGTACCAGGCCCGTAGTAATAGGGAAGGTCATTATCCCTGCAAACATCGCTGACCACCATGCCGAAGGCTTCCATGGAGGAAACCATTTTTTCGGGGAAACGGCAGGGGTTGTCCGGCCAGGTACATTTTTCACACCGCCTGCAGCCCCCGGCGCCCAATATAAGGCAGGAAGGATATTGTTCCCGTATTTTGTCCGTAAAGGCTTCAAGGTGCTGCCGGTGTTCCAAGCCGATTTGTTCCATGGACTCATAATCAAGGGAGTCCTCCAGCGTGCCCGTGGTTTGCAGGAGGATCCCTTTTTTAAATTTACGCAGCTTCGACTCGCACTCCGCAAGGGTACCGCAAGCAGGCGGGCAGGCCCAGTTCGCATCATAGGCATTGCACTTGTTCACCGCGCAGGCATCGCGCACCTCTCCGCGTACCCGAATGGTATCAGCATCCAAAACGCCTACATGGCTAAACCCGCAGCCCAGGGCCAGGTCTTTAACCTGCTCTATTGTTGCCGTCATAAAACTATTTAAGCCGTTCCCCGCAGTACCTGTCAATATCCTATGGGTATTACTACAAAATGTAGGAAAGAGGGATTTGCAATTCCTGCAATCTTATGAATAGTCAATACGTGCAGGTTATGCAATAATTAAATTATATTGTTTTTAAATGGAGATTTTAATGATTTTAATAGGTGAAAAGATCAACGGCTCGATTCCTTCAATGGCAAAGGCAATTGCGGAAAAAAACGAGGCCCATATAAAGGATTTGGCCAAAAAACAGGCGGATGCCGGGGCGACCTACATCGACGTGTGCGCATCGGTGCCGGAAGTGGAGGAACTGGATACCCTCAAATGGCTTTTCGGCCTGGTGGAATCGGTGACCGATACCCCCATTGCCATTGACAGTCCCAGCGCGGATATTATCGCCAAGGCTATCCCCCTGGTAAAGAAACCGGGGCTTATCAACTCCGTATCTATGGAAGGAAACAAGGTGGATGTCATATTCCCGGCCATTGCGGACAGCACATGGGAAGTGGTATGCCTCCTCTGCGATGACACGGGGATTCCCAAGTCTGCGGCGGACCGGCTGCGGGTTTTCGGCAACCTCATGAAGAAGGCCCGGCAGTACAAGATTGACCCCAGCCGTCTGCACATCGACCCGCTCATCGAGATGCTCTGCACCAGTGAAGACGGCATTGCCAAGGTTACGGAAACCATGAAGGAAGTGAAGCGGCAGTACCCCACCATCCACCTGACCGGCGGGGCCAGCAATATTTCTTTTAACCTCCCGATGCGGAAGTTCATCAACCGGTCTTTTATCATCCTGGCCATGGCGGCGGGAATGGACAGCGCCATTGTCGACCCCCTGAACAAGGACATGATGGGCCTGATCTACGCGGCGGAAGCCCTGCTGGGGCTGGACGAGATGTGCATGGAGTACATCGGCGCATACCGGAAAGGCCTCTTTGGCGAGGGCAAGTAATTTTGTACTATTCGCAGTTTGCGGGTATATATATTTTTTGAGGAGTAGAACATGTCAAAGATTGATGAAATAGCCCAGGCGGTTGAGACCGGAAAATCAAAACTCATTGAGGGTTTGGTAAATGAAGCCCTGAGCGGAGGCGAGGACCCGCTGAAGATCCTGAACGACGGCATGATCAAAGCCATGGGTAATGTGGGCGAGAAATTCCAGAAGTCGGAAATCTTCGTTCCCGAAATGCTGGTTGCGGCCCGGACCATGAAGAAGGGCGTAGAAGTACTGAAGCCCAAACTGGCCGCCGGCGCCACCACCAGCCTGGGCAAGTGCATCATCGGCACCGTCCACGGCGACCTCCACGACATCGGCAAGAACCTGGTAGCGCTCATGATCGAAAGCGCCGGGTTTGAAGTTATCGACCTGGGCGTCGATGTAACCACCGAAGCCTTTATCACCGCCCTTAAAGCCAATCCCGACACCAAGGTTGTGGCCCTCTCCGCATTGCTGACCACCACCATGCCCGCTATGAAGGACACGGCGGTGGCGATTAAGGCCAGCGGCCTCAAGGGCTTTAAGCTCATCGTGGGCGGCGCGCCCATCACCGAAGACTTTGCCAAGCAGGTTGGAGCCGACGGGTACACCACCGACGCCGCCAGCGCCGCGGTGCTTGCAAAGAAACTGGCCGGCTAAAGGGAAGGCGCTTCCCGTTCCGCTTCCTGCGCAAGGAGCTTGAATGAGAAGAGCAGATACCACTGATTGTCGCTGTCCTCTATATTCAGGGAACTTATATCCCGGATCCGGTCCAGGCGGTACATGAGGGTGCTGCGGTGGATGGCCAATTCCGCTGCGGTCAGGGTATGACTCAGGTGGTTCTGCAAAAATACTGAAAGGGTGTGGAACAATTCGGTTTTATGTGCCCGGTCATAGTCCCGCAGTTTTAGTAATTCCGGCGCACAGACAAGGGATGCAGGCAATTCCCGGGTACAGGATTCAAGGATATGGAGTTTGGCAAGTTTGTCGAAATAGTAAAGGTGCGACCTGGGCGTACTGCGGCTGCCCAGGTCTAACGCGATTTCCGCCTGTTTGTAATACCGCTTACTGTTGATGAATTCTGTTCCGGGAAATTCGGCGCTGATTCCGGCCTTGAGCTTATTGTCTATGAGGAAGGCCCCCACGGGAATATTTCCCCCCCGTTCATTCAGGTTGATAAACACTAGTACTGCGGAATCATGCTCAAACACGCAGGAACCGGGAACAATTTCTTTAATTTTCTTAATGCCGGCCCATACCGCGCCCCCAGCGGCGGAAACCTTCATGCACACATACCGGTGACACGCAAGCCAGTTAAATTTCTTTAAACGTCCTTCTATATAAACAGGATCATTATACTCCCCGGAAAGGATATTTTTTAGAACACCCGGCAGCAATTCTTCACCGGTTTCGCGGGAGCCGGCAGAGATAAGCGCCTGCACCCGGTCCGCCAGGTGTTCCAGGAGGGAGTTGTCGGTGGGACAGAACTTCCGTGAAAATTCCAGGACCAGAATCCGGTTCTGCAGCCGGTTCTGCTGAAACAGGTTCACATAGAGACTGCGAACACCGGTCGTGGTAGAGGGGAACAGGACCGCCCGCTGCATGGAATAAACATCGTACTCCGAAAGATCGATTTGATCCGCATCCCGTTCCTGGGGCATAAATGACATGCGGGGAAAGGTTTCCGCGTACTGTTTGGAAATGCTCTTAACCTTATAATAATTATCGTGCAGGATCAGGGGATTATTGAACACATGATCGCTGCAATCAAGCATTGCCTGAACGTTTCCCCCCTTGATGAGGATCTCCTGGAGAGCCTGATCCCATTCATCAAAACGGGTATAAATATTCTGCACCGCATCATAGACATCAAAAAGCGAAACATCCCGAAAAACAAGTATCGTATCAAAAAGCCCAAGGTATTTTTCTGCAGCGCTAAAATTCGTCTGGATATATAAAAGGATGGACCGGGTTTTTTTTTCCGGTACGCGTACCGCCATGCTTTCGTCGGTGATATAGATCTGGTCGTCCTTTACGGCGGCGCTGTCCCGCAGAAACAGAGGCCGTTCAAGGCTCAGTTCATTGTCCGGATCGCCGAACACCGCAAAATTAAAATTGCCCTTCAAATCCCTGCAAAGAATATCGGCGCTTATTCGCATAGTGCCTGCTCTACGGCATCAATGAGCCCGTCCGGTGTCGATGCCCCGGCGCAGAGCCCCACCGTGTTATACGCGGTAATTTCACCGGGTATATCGGAAGGACTCTCCACCAGCCACGCCGGTTTATCCCGGGCTATGGCCAGGAGCCGCCGGGTATTCGCCGACTCCCGGCCCCCGACAACGATGACCGCATCCACCCGGGCGGCCAACTCCCGCAGACTGTCCTGCCTGTCCCCGGTGGCACGACAAATAGTATTGATAACATGCAGATTGGGGAACACCCTTCCTATCGCCTGGGCGATAGCAGCATACTCATCCGGAGATATTGTCGTCTGCCCTAAGAGGGCGGTCCGGGCTTCCGGCTCCTCAGCAAACAGCTTTTCTGCCGCCGCCGCCGCCAAGACCGGGTCCCCCGCCACAATACAATCCGGCGCATAACCCTGGATGCCGATGATCTCCCCGTGTCGCTTCTCCCCCGCAAGGAACACCCTATACCCCGTCCCGCACAATTCACGGACCTTCATCTGGCTGGCCTTAACCCTGGGGCAGGTGGCGTCAATGAGCGTTGCCCCCGAATTTGTCAGGGCTGCCTCAAGGCGCGGAGTAATCCCGTGGGCGCGGATAATGACAGAGGCCCCGGACAGATCCGGCGGAAGCGTTTCTTCATCCAGAACCACAAGGCCGCGATCGGTAAGGGTTTTCATTGCCTGGGGGTTGTGGATAAGGGGACCCATGGCATACACCGGCGATTCAGACACCAACAACGCCGCATCCGCCATATCCATGGCCCGCCGCACCCCCATACAATAGCCAAGTACGCGGGCGCGGATTACCTTCATTACGCCTTATGAGCCCGCTTTTTCGCCTGGACATCCCAGAAGTTGACAAATCCGGAGGCGACAAAGATGGTGGAATAGACGCCGGAAATCATACCTACCAGCAGGGCCAGGGCAAAATCCTTCATGGACCCGGTGGTGAATATAAACAGGGACAGAACCGCCAGCATGGTTGTCACGGTGGTAATAATGGTGCGGCTTAGGGTTTCTGTCAGGGACCGGTCCAGGGTTAGTACAAACAACTCATCCGGGTAGATGCGCCTGTTTTCCCTGATACGGTCAAAAATAACGATAGTATCGTTGATGGAATAACCCAGGATGGTCAGGATCGCCGCGATAGTGGTGGTGTTGAATTCCATCCGGGTCCAGGTAACAAAGGCCACGATGATGAGGGCGTCGTGGGCGATGGCCAGGACCGCGCCGATGGCAAACTGGGGCTTAAACCGTATAGAGGCGTAGATCAGGATGAGCAACAAAGTTGCGGCCATGAGGATACCGGCCTGATCCGAAAGCTGTTTGGAGAACCGGGACCCCACATAGTCCGACCGGGTTACCGCGACCCCGCCTTCCCCGAATCTTTCCTCCAGGGCGCTGATGATCTTCTCCGCAGGGACACCCTTGCCGCCCTCAATTTCGCTGTCCTCCATGCGGATCATGAACCGCCGCTCGCTATCCGCGCCCAGGACCTGGACCGACACCGTCCCTAACGGGGACAGGGCGGCCCGGACATCCTCTATAGGAATTTCCGGCAGGGTATCGGGCAGGTAGTGGAACACATAGGGTTCCGCGCCAAGTACGGGGCTCCTCTGGGCACTCTGGATCAGCCATTGCGTCGATGCCCCGGCAGTAGCGGCAATGTTCACCCCAAGGTCATCCACTTGGGTCAGGGCGTCGCCAAGGGCGCCGATGGTTCGATGGGCCGCAAAGGGGAAACTGTGGGTCACCCCTTCCACCCCGGAACCGGAGATGACGATATCAAGACCATTCCGGTTCATGGAAACCGAGGCGTTACCCCGGCCGGCATAGGTCAGGCTCAGGGCCGTAGGGGCAAACTGCACTTCCTGGATAAGGCCGGCCTGAAAATCGACCCCCAGGTTAAAACCCCGTATGGCATAGGAAATAAGCCCCGCTACAATTAATAAAACCGAGAGGATCGCCGTTGGAATAAACAGCCGGGAAAAACGAATTGTCTTCATTATTTGATCTCCCCTAAGGACCTACCGGTCGTCGCCCAGGTAACCGAAAGTTTTGTGCTGCCAATCACGTCGGTACCGAAATCAAAGATGAGCCGGGACACGAAGAGGGCCGTAAAGACCGAGGAGAACACCCCAATGGCCAGGCTGACCGCGAAGCCCTGTATGGGACCCGATCCAAGCTGGGACAGGAACAGGGCGGCGATAAAGGTGGTGATGTTGGAGTCCATGATGGCCCAGAAGGCCTTGTCGAACCCCGCGTCAATGGCGGCCTTCCGGGACTTACCCAGCCGCAGTTCTTCCTTCATCCGTTCAAAGATGATAACGTTGGCGTCCACCGCCATACCGATGGTCAGGATAAACCCGGCGATGCTGGGCAGGGTCAGGGTAAAACCAAATGCCGAAAGGATGCTCCCCATAAGGTAGATGTTCAGGATCTGGGCGACCACCGCGTTTACCCCGGAACCTTTATAGAAGATAAGCATGAAGACCATGACCACCGCCAAGCCGCCGAGCAGGGCGTACAGTCCCTGGCGTATGGCGTCCTCCCCCATGCTCGCCCCGATGGCCTGCTGGGAAATCACCTCAAGCTCCACCGGCAGCGCCGCAGTTCTGAGGGTCATGGCGATGTTATTCGCCTCATCCAAATCGAAGCCGGTCAGGCGCACCTGGTCCCGGATGGCGGTCTGTATGGTGGCCTGGGATTTAACCCGGTCATCCAGTACGATGGCCAGGGGCTTCCCCACATTGGCGGAGGTAAGCTGGTAGAACAGCTCCCCCCCTTCGGCGTCCAGGAGGAAGGTAACCTCGGGCTTGCCGTCCAGGTTGTTCCGTTCCACGATGGCGCTCTTGATATGGTTACCATCCAGTCCTATTTCCTTCTTTATCGCCGTATAATCCAGGGTGCCGTAGGCGTTCCGGTTATGCTCGTCCAGCCCGTAGCGGTCCTTGGAGTAGACCCCCCGTATAAGCACGTCCTCGGGAACCACCGAAGGATCGATGAGGTTTCCCGCCGCATCGAAGGTGGTGGTAGGGTGAGCGGCGTAGTACTGGTTAAACTCCGCCGCCGCTTCCCGGTCCACAATATGGAAGTTAAGGCTTCCCCGGCCCATGATAATAGAGTTGATCCGTTCCGGGTCTGCGGCGCCGGGGATTTCCACGTAGATCTGGTCCGCCCCCTGGCGGCGTATTACCGGTTCGGTAAGGCCGAAGCGGTCGATGCGGCTGTTCAGCACTTCCAGGGCCCGGTTCACCGCGTCCTCACGGTCGGCTTCGGTCAAATCCCGGCCTAACCGTTCCTTCAGAGAGTCCAAATTGGCCTGCAAGACGATACTCAAGCCCCCGGACAGGTCCAGACCCAGTTGAACCGCGCTCTTCTGCAAATCTTTGAGCTTAAAGATACTGTCCCGATACCGGGTTTCTATAGTATCCAAGGCCTCCTGACGGCTGACGAAACTGGAAAGCACCCCCTGGGCATCCCATTGGGTGTTTTTTGCATCCGGATTGTTTTTTTTGGCCAGGGCGGTCAGGAACGCCAGCTTTTCCGGCACTTCCCCGCCGGAACGGGCGGCGTCTATCAGGGTTTGCAAATCCGCCTGGGCCGTCTCTGAGGCGTATATTTTTATCTGCTCCCGGGAACCCAGGGCCAAGGCCTGGGATTCCTTTGGGGTCAAAAAATACCAGCGAATGGTGGGAAATAAGAAGATAAAACACACCCCGATCGTCAAAAGAACGATAAAAAACCGATAACGTTTACTCATGCATGGGCTCCAACTGCTTAGCTTTTGGACTCTTCCGTTCCGCCCTCATCCTGGGACGGCTTATCCTCGATCTTGTCGGCTTTGCCGCCGCCGTCAACCACAGAAGCAATGGCGCTGCGGGAAAATTCGATCTTGGTATTTTCGTCCACCTTGATCACCACCGAACCCTCTCTGACCGTCTGGATAACCCCGTGAACCCCGCCGATGGTGACCACCTTGTCACCCTTCTTGACGGCGCTCAGCATTTTCTGGGTTTCCTTTTGCTTCTTGTTTTGGGGCCGGATAATGAGGAAGTAGAAAATCCCGATGATCAGAATAAAGGGAACGAAGGTACTGATCATGGAGCCGGGCCCCCCGGCTTCAGCCCCCTGGGGGGCGCCTAAAAGGAGCGGAAAAATAAATGAATTCATATAATAACATCCTTTAGATATTGAGCTTTTGCTAAAGTAGCATGTGAAAGAAGGATGGTCAAGGGCTGTATCACAGAACTATGGCGCGTTTGACCTCTATGGGGAAGACGCCGAAAAGACGGTCCAGGGAAGAGGATGGGGTGTAGGATGTACCGGCGGCCTTATTGTAGTACTCCAGCACCGTTTCCAGTTCCGCCGGGTTCCCGGAGTAGATGGCCGAGGAATAGGCGGCCCGGAAAAGCCCCTTTTCGGCTAATTCACGGGTCGAAAGAACACCGTCACGCCGCTTCGCCTGGCCGTCAACCACCGCCTGCGGGCCGTCATACCCGATGGTAAATACAAAATCCTCTCTGGATAGCATGGAAACTCCTTTTTGGAAAATGGGGTGTGGGGTATATACCCTACACCCCATTTTCTTCAGACCTGGGCGGAAAAACCGTCCTTCCCTACTCCGCAGGTGGGGCAAACCCAGTCCTCGGGGAGGGCCGCAAATTCTGTTCCCGGTTTGACACCGCCGGACTTGTCACCCTCGGCGGGGTCGTAGACATAACCGCAGGTTTCACACACAAATTTTTTAGACATATAATACCTCTCTACCTAAATCTTACCCAAAACTTCAAAATAGTCCAGGGGATGGGCACAGGCGGGACACGTCTTAGGCGCCTCGGTTCCTTCATGTATATAGCCGCAGTTCAGACAGCGCCAGGTTGTGCTCTTTTCCTTTTTGAAGACCGTTCCGGCGTCGATGTTCTCCTTAAACTTGTGGAAACGCTTGGCATGCTGCTTTTCCGCCACCGCAATGTTGGTAAAAACGGCGGCAATGGCGGCAAAGCCTTCGGCCTTGGCTGTCTTGGCGAATTCGGGGTACATCTTCTTCCATTCGTGGTCCTCCCCGGCGGCGGCGGCGGCAAGGTTATCGGTGGTTTTCCCGATTACCCCGGCGGGGAAGGCAGTTTCGATGGTCACCTCCCCCCCTTCCAGGAATTTAAAAAGCCGTTCGGCATGCTCCTTCTCCTGGGCGGCGGTTTCGGTAAAGAAATTGGAAATCTGCACAAAACCGTCCTTTTTGGCGGCGCTGGCCCAGAACGTATACTTGTTCCTGGCCTGGGATTCCCCGGCAAAGGCGGTAAGCAGGTTCTTTTCAGTTTTGGTTCCCTTGATACTTGGCATATCACATGCTCCTTTCATATAAAAGTATGATCATATAATCCACCCTTTTCAGAGGATTATCAAGTGAAAATTGGAGGCTTTTCAAAAACCCGCCCCTTCGTACTCCGCCTGGTACTGTTTTAAGAGGACATTATCCGGGGCCAATGCCAGAGCCTGCTTCAGGTAGTAGACCGCCCGGCGTTCATCCTTGCGGCGGTGGTAGATTTCAAACATAGCGGTAAGGGCCGGCAAGTTCCGGGGGTCCTCAAAAAGGCTGGAACGGAGGTCGGTCATCACCGCTTCTTCGCCCTGGCGCAGGCGGCTGCGGAGATAGTAGTAGCGGCCTTTCATGACGCCGTTTGCATGGCCGGCCCCGTTCAGGGCTGCCAGACGGGTTTCCAGCAGGGCCGACGCTTCGGACCGCCGGCCTATGTCGATAAGAGCGGAAATGTAGGCGATGACCCCCTCCTCGTTGGAGGGGTCCGTATTGTAGAGTTCCTGGGCATAGGTGAGGGCGGCGTCCCGGTGTCCCAGCCCCTGTTCCACCGTATAGGCAAAGAGGAGGTCTCCGGGGGAGCGGCGCTGGGCCAGGAGCTGGTCCAGATAGGGCTGGGCATCACCCCAGGCCTGCCTTTGTACCGCGTCCTGAACCGCCAGGGCAGCCACCGGCAGGGAGTGTTCCCCCCTTGCAAGGAGGCGTTGCAGGATTTCCCGGCCCTCGGCGGTATCTTCGGGACGGGTCGACTCCATGAGGAGCCGGGCTGCGTATACCAACGCCTCCTCATCATCGGGGGATATGCGGAATAGGGAGCGCAGATAGTTCAGCGCCCCGTCCCGGTTCCGGTACCCCTCGGCCTGGACCCGGGCGCGGAGAAAGAGATAGAGCCGGTCGTTCGGGTTAATGGCAGAATAGCTATCCAGGGGCGGCTGGGCCTGGGTAAACCGGCCCTGCTCCACCAGCAGGTGGGCTTGCATCAGGATATACGGCTCGTTCCTGCGGCCCTTCGGGTCACTTTGGAGCACCTCTGCTATAGCCGGTTCCGCCCGGGCCCAATCCCGGTTGTTGTAGTAGGCCAGGGCAATCTGCCGCTTGATAGCCATATTGTCGGGGTACTGAACGCGCAGAATGGAAAGCAGTGCAATCTCATCCTGGACATCCCCCTTGAAATTCAAATGCCGGGTAAACCCCAGAGCGGCGGGGTAGAAGTCCGTGGATATTTTATAGGCCTGGGCAAAGGCCTCCGCAGCCTCCTCGCCCCGCCGCTGCCGCTCATAGATGAGGCCGGTAAAATAGGGGGCCAGCACACCCTGGGGGTTGAGTTGAGCGGCCCGTTTCAGGTCCGGCAGTGCGGCAAGAAGCCGGTCTCCCGGGGCGCCGCCCGGGGGATCATCCAGGAGCGCCAGAAACGGGAGGATATGTTCCAGGTAATCCCGGGAGTTTTTTGGCGGAGTACAATAGATTCCCTCCGCCGCTAAGAGCAAAATCCGGGTATACGGGTGGGTACGGGGAGGGTCAATTAAAGGAAAAATAACATCCATATCCGGGTAGATTCTCTGCAGCAGGGTTACGGATATGGCGCTCATCACCCTGCCGAAATCGCTGCCTGATAAATTCAGGGTGTCGATATGTTCCAGCGCCCGCATCAGGGCGGCGGGGACGCCGCTTTCCACCAGGGAACGAATCTCATCCGCCACCCCCCCGTTCCCGCCGGATTGCCGGGGTACCGCAAGGGTGGACTCAGGGGGCGCCCCAGGGACGGACAGGGGCATTTCACGTACCGGCGGGGACGGGCTTCCACAGGAAAAAAGCCCCGCAGAAAGGAGCAGCCAGTACCATCGAGTCCGCATCGTTATGGATTAGGGGGCGAACTGTTTTTCGTGCCCAGAGACAGGAGCACCAGGGTAAGGCCTATCAGAACTACCAGGAGGGGCCACCAGGAGATTACAAAGTGTTTGAAGGAAAAGGGGACTATGCGGAAGGAAAAAACCATGAGGGCACAGCCCAGGAGGACAAATACCACCGAGGGAACCACATACCTGCTGCGGAAAGAGCCGAAACGATGCCAGCCTGCGGGTAAAAGGGCAAGCCCGGCGAAGATAGACACCAGGGGCCAGAGTTGGGAAAAGGAAAAGGGGAGAATGTGGAGGGCGGAAAGGA
The DNA here is from genome assembly GCA_025997675.1 of Spirochaetia bacterium. GTDB lineage: Bacteria > Spirochaetota > Spirochaetia > Treponematales > Breznakiellaceae > Termitinema. The sequence goes on from BNUX01000019.1 coordinate 30,808, forward strand.
AGAGAAAAAAGCCCACCAGGAGAAAAAAAGCGGCGAAGAACAAATAAATTGAGCGTTTATTCAATTTTATGGCAAAGAAGGCGGAGAGCGCGCCGATAATAACGAAGAAGAAGGCCCGGAGGATAGCAAAACGGGTGGTTCCCTCCAGGGTTCCCAGTAAAAAGGCGCTCCCGAAGAACATAAGAAGGAGCCCGATGATGAAGGCGATTTGTGCGGTAATTTTGCGATGCGGTATTCGATCCATAGCACAAGTATAGCATTATTTGGCCGTGTTGCCAATGGAAAAACCCTATGTTAGGATGGAAGTGTGCGGTTTAGTTCTGCCGCCTTCTTATGGCGGTTTTTTGTTTCGGTTTTTTTACTCGGCGCCCTTTCGGTATGCGCCACCGGGGATTCTCCTTCCGCCCGGGAAAGCCTTGATCCCTACTATATCATAGGGACGGCGGATCAGCAGGAGGTTTTGCGGGATCTTTTCGGGCTCTTGGCGGAGGAGTCCCGAAGCGGGGAGGAACAATTTTCGGTGGTCAGGGAAATTGCCAATGAATACGCCAAATTAAAGGAATACGGCCGGCTGATCAACTTCCTCAGTTCCTGGACCAATGCCCACCCGAATGATCCCTACGCCGCCTATTACCTGCTCATGACCGCCTATGCCTATACCAAGCAGGAAGCCTATGCCATGTCGGCCCTGTACTTTGACCTGATCGTCAAGAATTATCCCGACCTGAGCATCCGGGGTCAATCGATACACCTCGCCTGCCTGAACCAGCTTATCAACCTGACGGATAATCCGGAACAACAGGTCTGGTACTACCAGGAACTGATTTCCCGTTTTTCCGAGGAGATCGATCCGGGACCCACCTACTTTATGCTGGGCCAGGCCTACGAGCGGACCGGCGAATGGAACCGGGCTATCCAAGCCTATACCCAGTTTCTGCCCTACTATGGAACCGTCATACCGGGCTTCCCCGAGGCGGACAGTTACGCCAAACAGCTCGTGGACTTTAACAATTCCCGCAAGGACTGGACCTTTGAAAACCTCAATTCCCTCCTCACCGCAGTTCGTACCGCCCTGGACAACGGGAGCAGTTATCAAATGCGGCGGTACCAGGCTAAGGTCAATTTCTTTGCCCGGTCCTGGGGGCAGGAGGACCAGGACAATTCGGGGATGGCGGAATTCAATCTCTCCAATTTTATGATGAGCAACAAAATCTACTACGCCCAGGACCTGGACACCAATTCCAATGCCAACGAAGCCTACCTCCGTACCTGGGGCTGGTCCCAGTATATTTCCACCTGGTACCTTTATTTCCGGAAGATCAACTTTCCTTCGGACCCGGAGATTCACGGCCGCTGGGAATGGGCGGGGATCTACTATGGGGAAAAATTCTGATGCGGTTACTCCTCCGAACGGTTATGCTGATATGCCTGGTACCGGTGCTTTGGGCGGAAGGGTCCCAGCGGCAGGTCCGGAGTTCCCTGCCGGCGCGGTTTCTCTACCGGAAAACGGCGGGCCCTGAGGCAGAGCGCCCCTTGTCCATACCGGGACTGGATCATCCCCTGACCCAAAAATATATACGGCAGTACTCCGCCAAGGGCGGGCTTTCCTGGCTCCGGGCGGTAATAGACAAGGGCGGCCCCTACCTTGCCTTCATACGCCGGGAGGTGGAGACCCGAAACCTGCCCCCGGAACTTGTCTACCTGCCGGTAATCGAATCGGCCTTTCTGCCCACTGCGGTCAGCCGTTCCGGGGCGGTGGGGCTCTGGCAGTTCATGCGGAACAGCATCTCGGGCTACGGCATGGGGATCACCGATTATGCGGATGAACGGATGGATTTCTGGAAATCCACCCAGGGGGCCCTCCAAAAGCTGGCAGACAACCACAAACAACTGGGGGATTGGGCCCTAGCCCTGGCGGCATACAACGCCGGGCTGGGCGGGATGCAGCGCCTGATAAAGCAGACCGGTATATCCGACTACTGGACCCTGGCGGAACGGGGCCTTTTAAAGCCGGATACCATCGGTTACGTCCCCAAACTGCTGGCGGTTTCCTATATCCTGTCCAACCCCCGGCAATTCGGCTTTACCCCCCTCTGGCCGGATGATCCCCAGTGGACCCGGATAAGCCTGGACCAATCGGTGGACCTGGAATTGCTGGGGGAATACGCCGGGGTGGATCGAACTCTGCTCAAACAGGGAAACCCGGAACTCCGCTATACCATCACCCCCCCGGAAAAGGGCTACCAGCTCAAGGTCCCTTCTGCGGCGGCGCCGGCAATCCTTGAGGCGCTGAACCGGCCCGGCCTGTCCCTGATCCGGTACCGCTTCCACACCATCGGCTCCGGGGATACCATCTCCGCCCTGGCCCGGCATTACCGCCTTAGCGTGGAGCAGATCCTGGATGCCAACCCCGGCACGAATGTCCGGGTCCTCCATATCGGCGGAAAACTCCGCATCCCCGCCGGACCTTCCTCCGCAATTGCCGACCTGGGCCCCTCAAGCGGCGATTTTGACGGCTCCCACCTGGTTAAGCGGGGGGAAACCCTCTGGTCCATTGCCCTGGGCTATTCGGTGGACCCCCAGCTTCTGGCGGAGGCCAACGGCATGAACTTGGGGGATACACTCCATGAGGGAAGGATACTGAAAACGCCGATAATAAAGTGATGAGGATTGAGAAGGTGAGGAAAGGCTTGTTTCTTTCTATATTAGTGGGCGCTTTCCTGGCTTTGAGCGGCGCCTACGGGCAGACCCTGGATATTACCGGGTCGGTGTCCTGGGAGACCATGAAGTTAAGCGCGAAGATGGTCTTGAACCTGGACTCCGCAGGGATTCGGCTACCCACCGGTAGAGCCCAGGCGGAGGAGCTGATTGCCACCGAATATCCCCGGCTGGTACGGCCCACCATCCTGTCTATCCCGGTGGATTCCTCCAGTACCGTGAAGGATCTGATTGAGAAGGGGGAATTTACCCTCCAAAATGTGGGGAGCATCGCCCTTTCCGCCCACCGCCTTCCTCCGGCGCTTTCCCCGGACCTGGCATCCCTTACCGCCTCCTACACCATCGACCTTACCCGCATCGGCGCCGCCCTTATCCGGCATACCCGTCCCGCCGCCCCTATCCGGCCCCTGCGGCCGTCGCCCGCCGCGTCCTATACGGGGATCATCATCCTGGCCGCCGAAACCCTACCCGTCCACGGCCGGAATACCGGGAGCCTGGTACACCCCTGCCTGCTCCCCAAAATCTGGGACACCGAAATGAACCTGATATACGACCGGAACATGATGGACACCGAAACCGCCCGGCAGACCGGCATGGTACGGTACGTAACGGAGTCCAGTGTCTTCCGCCCCACCCCCTCGGGACTGAGCCCGGAACTGACCGCCCTGGTGGGGAGCAATCCCCTGCGCATCATTGCCCGTGGGGTATACGGCTCAAGGCCCACGGACCCCATTATTGACCGGGAGGACGCGCTGCTTATCCTTTCCTCGGAGGACAACCTCCGGCTTTTACGGGAAGGAAAGGTCGCGCTTATGCTGAGCAGAGAGATGCTGCGGAATCCCCTGACCCAGGAGTAGGGTGGGAAGCGGCGTTCCTTCCGGAAGAAGCCATGCTCAAATATCCGCCGCGTTCGCCAGGAGGTAATCCTCCGCTTCCTTACTCCACAGCCCATTATGCCGTCCGCAGATTTCCCCCAGCGCCTTATAGAAGGGAAGGGTTTTTCCCTTTTCCGCAAAGTCGGTAATGGCCACAAGGTCCAGTTTTTTGCCGGTGTAGATAAGCTTCTTGCCGCCGGGAATTTTGTCCAGGTCAATGGTAGCCTGGGGCGCCGCATCAAGCCCGCCGATGTGGGTTACCATAAAGACCGGGTTCAGTTCCCCCTTTGCCATCTTAGTCAGGGATTCCCGCATATCGTCGGTGTTGCCCCCGGAGGTTCCCACGATGTGGTGGGCCTCGTAGTGGACATCGTAGAAGTTTAAGCTGCCGGAGAAAGCGGCGTCGGTGGGTCCGGCGAAAAAGTTGAGGCACCCATCGTGGCCAAGCAGCCGGTCCCCCATTTCAAGAACCGGCTTGACCGGGGCAAAGACAAAGACATCGTCGTAGAGCTTTCCCCCGTTCAGCTCCCTCAAATGGGCAACCGGGTCCGCCATAGTTTTAGTGTTTATGTAGATAAGCTCTATGCCGTATTTTTCCGCTTCACCCGGGGGCAAAAGCTGGGCGGCACGGGCGAGCCGCGCATCGTCGATATCGGTTACCACCAGCCGGGAGGGCCGGCGGGGGTTGTGGATGGCGTAGTCGATTGCGCCCAGGCCCATGGGGCCGACCCCCGCCAGCAGTATTAGTGAGCCCCCTTCGACGATGCCCATTTCGTGGACATAGGACCCGCCCTTGGTATGGTACTGGGCGTGGAATGCGCCGACGATACAGGACACGGGCTCCGCCAGGGAGCCCATGAAAAAATTATCCGCCTGATAGTCCAGGAGGCAGTTCATCTCCATCACTTCTTTGGGAATGATGACGTAGGTGGCGTCCCCGCCGAGGTATTGATAGGAATACCCCGGCGCCCAGAGGGTCTCCCGGCCGTTTTCATCGGGATAGTTAAGCGCCGGCTGGATAGCAAACCGGGAACCGGTTTTAAACCTTCCCTCCAGTTTGGCCCCCACCTTCTCAATGACCCCGCAGAATTCGTGTCCGATAATAATGGGAGCCGTGGAAAGATCCGAGCGGACCCGTTTATGTTTATTCCCCTGCACCGCAAGTTTGTGGCTGGACATGCAGATTGAATCCGAAACCACCCGGGCCAGTATTTCATCATCCTTAATTTCAGGAAGATCAAATTCATCAAGCCGCAGATCGTTAACGCCGTGAATACGGACCGCTTTTGTTTTCATAGTAACACTCCCTTAATGTAACATAACCTGGCCGCCGGTAACCGGGATTGCCTGGCCGGTTTCATATTCCTGTTCAACCGCGTAATATATCGCCCGCATCACGTCTGCGCCGGTACAGCCCCGCTTCATGGGAACCTTGGCCTCGTAAAAGGCCCGCACATCCGCCACGGTTTTGGCCCCCGGAACTTTGCCGGTGTTGAGGTACTGCACAAAAAGCCCCTTCTCCGGGTCCGACCACAGGGGGCCGTCCAGAAAGTTGCCGGGACAAATGGCGTTCACCTTAATGCCATACTCCACCAATTCCAGGGCAAAGCTTTCCACCAGCCCTATTGCGCCGAACTTGCCCCCCGCGTAGGCGCCGTTTTTATTGGAACCCTCCAGGCCGGATTTGGAGTTTATTTGTATGATATCGGTCTTCCACCCCGGCGCCGTGCGGTTTTGCCGCCGGAGCAGCCGTCCGCAATGTTTTGCCATGAGAAAGAACCCCGTGTAATTGATGTCCGTGACAAACCTAAAGGCTCCCACATCCTGTTCCAACACACTAGCCGCCTTGAGCACCCCGGCGTTACTCACACAAAGATCCAGGCCCCCGGCGGTATCCGCAATGGTTTTGAAGAGGGCCTCCACCGAAGCTTCGTCAGAAACATTAACCGGAACCGCCACGGCGGCGATCCGTTTCTCTGCGGTATTGAGGGTCTCCGCCAGTTTTTCCGCACCGGCCTGATTCAGATCGGCGATAAACACCAGCGCCCCCGATACGGCAAGCCCCCGGACAATTTCTTCCCCAAAGCCCTGGGCGCCCCCGGTTACCAACACTACTTTGTTCTTTACCACCGACGACCGGTTTGCCGCAGAAGGCGCCGTATCGGTGTCCCCAATCTCCAGGGGTGAAGCATCGGCGGTTTCGCTCCGTCTTCTGGCGGACCTCAACTCCCGGTCTATCCAGTAAACCGCTTCCCCGGACAGAACCTTTACCCTGATACAGGAAGGCTGTGCCCTCCCCTTTTGGGCAGCCTCCCAGACGGCATAAGCATCCTTCAAAACCTTCGCCGCCAGGACCTCGTCAAAACCATCCCCCGTCCATGCTGCGCTGAGGTCTGCGGAAACGGCTTGGGCTGGGATTGATCCGGCTGCATCTGTAGCTGGCACAACAATCCTGCTTTCTCCTGCGGCGTTGATCCAAAGCCCGCGGATAAGGGGCGCTATCAGTATATGATCGGTAAAACTCATGATTGATACCTTCCTTCCTGTAGTTTTTTGAGTATCCCCTGCGCCGACGCTTCCGGTTTTTCGAGGTTCAAATCCTTTCCCGCAGAGGCATACGCGGCAATCCTCTTTTGCAGAGAAAGTGCGCCCAGGGGATTGGCCGGGGAAAAAAGCCCAAACCGGGGATCAAGGGACCCCAGCCGTTCATGGGCAATGAGCGCCCAGGTAGTATCCAGAAGATGACGGCAATCATCCTGCAATATTTCAGGACAGTTGAATGACTGCCGGGAACTGTTGATATCCACCCCGGAAATTTCCATAAACCCCCGTTCCGCGCACAAACGCTGCACCCGGCGGAGCTGTTCCGGAGTATTCCGTGGAGGCATATAGGTAAGCGCCCGGTAACCCAGGAGGGACAGCTCGTCGAACAGTTCTTCTATATAATCATCCTCAAACTTCTCCGCCTTCTTATCCCCCGTGGGCGATTCCGCAATATCCCCCAGGTAGGCGTAGGCCGGTATTGCGCCGATGGAATCCGCGAAGGCCGTTACGGCTTCGGCGGGTATACATTCCTTATCACCAGGTTGGATAAATATCCGGTTTAAGAAACCGGACTTGAGTACCCCTAAAAGATCGTAGAGATAGTGTGGGTTTTCCGGATCGGAAAGCGCCTCCGCAATTTTTGGAGGAGGCGTAACGCCAAAATGCAGGGCGAGTTTTTCATTGATAACCGGCCCCTTCCCGTATTGCGCGATAAGTTTTTCCGCCGCCGCCGCTAAAAGGTGCCGTTCGGTTATCCCACCGCCCTGATTATACATTGACTTATCGATCACGTCCCGCTGAAAATCAATTTCTCTTAGCCCCGCCTCATGGAGAAGCGCATTGGCGGCGTCGGCCATCTGACCGGTCCTTGCAAGCCGTTCCTTCCGGACGGGGGCGAGAAAATCCCTGACCAGGGGGCGAGCCGGGGCGGGTATCCCCTGGACGGCCATGTAGGCCAGGCCTAAGGAGTCCGGGTTGTTAATCTTTCTGCCGGCAAAGGCCCCCCCGAAACTTACCCGGACCTCAAACCCGGTACAGCCGCCGATACCCAGGATCGCACAGGCGGCGATCATCTCCTCTGCGGCGCCTGCGGAATCGTGATCCACCGAGCCCGCGGCCAGGAGCCCCGCCTCCCGAGCGCGAAGCGCCGCCATGCTGGGGGTATAGGGGCTGAAGCTGTAAACCGTGTGGATGTGGTTATTCACCTCCCCGCTTGAAACCGGGGAACCGGCGGGTTTTTCCCGGTCCCTAAGCGCACCGAGCCGTTCCTCCGGCTCCGCATGGGGATCGTTAATTATACTGCGGTAATCAATCATCGTTTTTCTACGACCTGAGAACGGTACCGTTCCACTTCCCAATTATTGATAAAATCAATCTTGTCCCTCGTCATAAACCGCGGGCCGCCAAAGCTTTCCGCATAGGCCGCGACTTTTACCGTATCCGTAAAGAGTTCAATCGCCAGTAACGCTGTTTTTTCCGATGTACCGATGCCAAAGATTCCCCTGCCCCGGACGGCAACGATCTTCGGCGGCCGCCCTATTGTTTCGATATGGCATTTCCACGCATCCCGGATCTGATCCTCCCAGGGATTGCCGTCCTTAATGGCGATAAACAGGGGATCGCTGCCGGAATAGACAATATGATCCGGGGTAAAGGCGGAAGAAACGGGGGCAAAATCAGCCACACTCCCGGTAAGACGGGCAAATTCATGGTTCCGTTCAAAAACAACCGGGGAATTCTGCCCGGTACAGGCGGCCAAGAGGCGCGCAATCGCTTTTGAGTCCTGGTACACGCCGGTTTTCCCGGAGAAATCAGGTTTTCGGACGATTTTCTTTTCCAGGGTATTCAGAATGTTCGTATAAATCGCCTTTAAACCATCAACGGAATCGGAACCGGCAAAAAGCCCGTGGTTTTGGAGGAAAATACTATTTGCCGGCTTCCCATTCCGGGCCAGATAGGCATCCAGGGCGTTTTTTACCACCAGAGAAAGGGTATACCCCGGATTGGTGATAGGTATCCAGAGGCAAGTTTCGCCAAAAAGCTCCCTTGCGGCGGCTTCACCCCTCTGTGAACAGGTAAGGCCGTTTACCAATGGCGGGTGGGTATGCACCACAAAGGCAAAGGGCAGGATATCGTGGAGCAGGGTTTCAACACTGGGGCGTTTATGTTCCTCGCCGGGCTGTTTCGCGGCCATCATATCCGCCAGCACCGCCGCTTCCCGCTCGTCCGCATCCCCGGGATACGCCTTTCCCCAGATACGGGCCAATTTTGCCCGGTCCATCTTCACAAACCCCTCGGCGGTAATGTCCCCCATGCTCGTCCCGGAGCCTTTTACAAACAGGGTTGACCCCTCTTTTAAGGAGGTATTCCCCCCACCGGCAATGACATACTCCGGATTAGAGCCGTAAAACCGGGAAATATCGACAAGTTCCTGTAAGCTCATATTACCCAGTATTACCCGGTTTCGCCGCCCTGTAAATGGACAAAAAAATGATTGTATAGACAAAACTCTAATAGGGACTACATCCAGGGAGCTTGGTACTACATCCAGGGAGTATGTCATTGCCGCTGGGGGGAATAACTCCTTACAAGAGGGGTCAACCCTGCCTGTAAAACGCCTCGGGACGAGCATGGGGGCCATTATCTCCGAGGGGTTTGTGAAGAT
>BNUX01000020.1 GCA_025997675.1 Spirochaetia bacterium
GGGGGGGGGGGGGGGGGGGTAAGAACGAGATTACTTGGTACATGGTGTGATCGTACTCCCCTTACTTTTAAAACGCAAGGGGAAAACCATACCAATTTTGCTGTCAAAACGCCTGTTTTTGCTGTCCTGGGAAAATTTTGCCCTAAACCCGCCGAATTAACTTGACATCCCCCCTAATCCATGAGACACTATGTACAAGCAGAAAAAGTTACTTTGTAGGCGCGTCCGGCTAAGAGCCGACCGGTAGCCCCCATCCTTGTGCGTAAAGGCCTCCTGGCCCCCTTTGCGTAGTACATTTTTTAACAGAGCGGTAGTGGAACACCGCCGGACCTTTTACGGACCCCCCTTGTAGGACATGCCCGTTAAGTTGACGGGCATGCCCGTTGACTTGTAGGGCATGCCCGTTAACTTGTAGGGCATGCCCTGCAACGGAGATCCCCCCGGTTTACCGGCGACGGGCCTTTCCATGAACCCGACGGATCACCCGGGACCCTGGGGCACCATCGTGGAGACGATAGTGACCTGAGAGCTGGAACCTCCCGGCCTAGCGGCGGGAGGTTTTTTATAGTATGTTCTATAAAGGGGTGGTTTTATGCGGTATGTGATGGACGGTTCTTTTCTAACCGGCTGTGACCGGATCGATTCCCAACATTCACAGCTTTTTGAGGCGATAAACGGCCTGCTTGACGCGTGCGAACATGGCGCGGATAGGGACGGGCTTAAAAAAAGTCTGGATTTCCTCTCGGATTACACGATCAGGCATTTCTTTGAGGAGGAGCAGATCCTCAAAAAGAACGGTTTCACCGACTTTGACAATCATCACCGGTTCCACGAAGCGTTCAAAAAAACCGTGAAGGACCTCTCCCACGAATTTATTTTGAAGGGCGCTTCCGAAAGCCTTGTCACGGAAGTGGAGGACAGGATAGGGGGCTGGCTCACCGGGCACATCAAGGGCCAGGACTTCCGCTGGACAAAAGAACTCCGGGAAAAAACGCCGGAGCTGTTTACGCATACCTTCAAAGCCCCCGAGGTAAAAACCGCCGCGCCGCCTCCCGTGAAAACCGCCCCTGCCCCGCATGGCAAAATAGGCGCAGGCGTAACAAGTATACGGTACAAAATATTTTCCCTCATCCTTATCCTGTCTTTGGCTTCCTTTGTCGCCTTCGGCATATTCGTTTTTAACGGGGCGCAAATGCAGAAAATATCCCGCAGCGTTACCGAGCTATACGACGAAGCGCTTGCAGCGGGTTCCTTCGAACAGTTCAACGGCTTCCTAAACTCGATAGAGGCGAGTTCCGGCATTTCCCAAAACCTGGGTGAAACCTTTTATATGTTGAAGGACACCTTAAGCCGGCAGGAACTTGCCCTGGCAATGGAAACCGAATACCACCGGGCCTTTGCCCGGGAGCCCTCCCTTTTGGGCGGCGGCGCGTTTTATGAGCCCTATGCCTTCTACCCCGGCGTGTACGATTTCCATTACTTTGCCAGCAAGGACGTAACTTCAGAGGGAAAATGGGTCGGCGATGAGTGGGCGTGGGATGTGGAAACCTATGAGGAGGGCTGGTACCAAATCGCCCTTCCCAAAGGCTGGAACCCTTCGATTCCCCGGGAGCGCCGCTATTACTGGAGTGAGCTTTATGTGGACACCTCGGTAGATGCGTTGATGGTTTCCGTGTGCCTGCCAATGTATAACGGCGCAAAGACTATTGTCGGCGTTGCCACCGTTGATGTGTCCCTGTCAACCCTGCAAAACATGGTATCTTCCTTCCAACTGCCCACCCCCTCGACGCAGGCTGCCGGTTTTTCTACTATTAACAACGCCACGTTTGCCATCAGCGGCAGCAAGGATACCGGCATTGTTCCGTACCCGAAGGACAGCTGGCTTGATGAATTGACACAGCTCAAGCCGGGTGGGCAATTCAATAAGCCCCAATTTATGCTGGACGGGGAAAGTTATACCCTAACCGCGTCGGTTCACGAGTCGGGCATAGGGCTTGCGATGCTGATTCCCAACGCGGAGAAGTTCCGGGCGGTCGATGCCCTGCAAAACTTTAACCATATTGCCGCCATAGCGATTGTGCTGGTAATGATAGCCATCATCCTCGTGGTTGTTTTTGCCCTTTCCCGCTGGATAGTCCGCCCCGTAAGGCAGGCTTTCCTCGTATTTGAAACCCTGGCAAAAGGCGACCTGACCCAGAGCATCAGCGCAAAAGGCAATGACGAACTTGCCCACATGATGGTTATGCTTGGGCAGACCCAGGAAGGAATAAAAAGCCTTATCACGGCAATCGGCGAAAAAGCCCGCGCCCTTGCGGCAGTCGGGACGGAGCTTCTGAATATGATGAGCGATTCGGCGGCGGTGATAGGCAGGATAAACGCCGGCACCCGGGATATGAAGTTGAAATCCGCGAATCAGGCCGAGGGCGTTGTAAAGACCAACGCGACCATGGGGCAGGTCATCGTCAACATTGAAAACCTCAACGGCCACATTGAACAACAGGCGGAAAGCATTTCCAAATCTTCCGCGTCTATCGAACAGATGATTGCCAACATCACCTCAATTACGGCGAGCCTTACCCGGAACGAGCAGGACCTGCAGCGTCTCCGAGAGGCTTCGGCCCAGGGGAACAGCGCCCTGCAAAAGGTGTCCGCGGACATCCAGGAGGTTTCGAAAGAATCGGAGCGTCTGCTTGAGATCAACAAGGTCATTCAGAACATCGCAAGCAAGACCAACCTTTTGGCGATGAACGCCGCCATTGAGGCCGCCCACGCGGGGGATGTGGGGCGGGGATTCGCGGTGGTTGCCGACGAGATCCGCAAACTTGCCGAGTCCTCAAGCGAACAGGCAAAGACCGTTTCCGCAGTTTTGAAGAACATAAAGGACGCGCTCGGCGGGATAGGCGCCAGGGCCCTGGCGAGCCTGAAACAGTTCGAGGATATCGACACCGGCTTTGTTACCGTCTCCGCCCAACAGATGCAGATCAGGAGCGCGATGGAACAGCAGGACGCAGGCAACAAGGAGATACTTCGGGCAATGGAGATATCAAACGAAATTACCCGGAATGTCCGGGACAACTCGGCGGAGATTCAGAGCGGCAGCCGGGAAATTGTCGGTGAAGCCCGGAACCTCGAAACCCTGACCGGCGAAGTGACCAACTCGATTAACGAAATCGCCTCGGGCATTGACGACATCAACAGCACCATAGAGCGCACCGGTGAGATCAGCCGGACGAACAACCGGGATATCGAGGAACTTTTGCAGGAGATCGGCAAGTTCAGGATTTGAGGTGATTGGTGAAAAAAAGGCTTGACATATTGTACTAGGTCTATTATGATTGTACTAGATGAATATGACAATAGCAAAAACGCCGGAAAACATCAATTTTTCCCTGGATAACGGCAGCGGCGTACCGGTGTACCGGCAGATTATCAACCAGATTGAAAACGCGGTGGTATCCGGGCGTATGGCGGTGGGAGACCGCCTGCCCACCATCCGCTCCCTGGCGGTGAGCCTCAAAATTAACCCCAACACCATAGCCAAGGCGTATAACGAACTGGAAATCCGCGGGATTGTGCAGACCCAGGTGGGGAGCGGCACCTACATTGCCGACAAAAAGCCGGATGTCGCCGATGCACGGCAAAAAAGGCTCCGGGAGGCGGCGGAACGGTTTTTGCAAGAGGCGGGGGAGCTGGGCGCCGGACGAGAGGAACTTATCAAGTTACTGGAGGATATATGAGAATTGCAAAGGCGAATGAAACGGGGTATGTGAAAAATGTACACGGCGGGAAGCGCCGGGCATACGCATCGCTTATCGGGTACACCCTGTTTTGGTGTACGGTGTGTTGGGCGGCGGTTTATTACGGCGGGTTTGTTCCGTGGCTCCCCGGGATTTCCGGTGTCACCGTTGCGCCGTTCATTTTGTCGCTGCTGTTAATCGGCATACGCAAAGCGAATGAGTGGGAGCGCGCCGTGGTACTGCGCCTGGGGAAGTTCAAAGCGATACGGGGGCCGGGGCTTTATTTTGCCGCGCCCTTTATTGATCGTGTTGCAAAGACCATCGACATACGGATTCGGGTAACGGATTTTTCGGCCCAGGAAACCCTCACCCTGGATTCGGTTACGGTAACGGTTGACGCGCTGTGTTTTTGGCTTATCTGGGACCCGGAAAAGGCGGTGCTGGAACTGGAGGACTACGAGGACGCCGTGATTCTGTCGTCAAAGACCGCGCTGCGTAACGCCATATCGAGCCATGACTTAACAACCTTTTTGCATCGCGGCGATATTATTGAAGGCGAAATACAGACCCAGGTTGACAAAAAAACGACCGAGTGGGGTATTACCGTTCAGCATATCGAAATAACCGATATACAGATCCCCGAATCATTGCAGGATTCACTTTCGCGGCTTGCCGTTGCGGAACGTGAAAAGAAAAGCCGCATCCTCCTGGCGGAAGCGGAAATCGAAGTCGCTAAGAAACTGGAAGAGGCGGTTCAAATTTATTCAAAGAACGAACCGGCGATGAAGTTGAAAATACTTTCTATTTTGAACGAAGGCTTAAAGGCCGGGAACTCAATGATGCTCGTACCAAGCTCAATCACGGAAAAATTGCAGGGTACCGATATTTTTGGTTTGGCGGCGTTGAACGAAATTAAACGCGGAAAGGAGGAGACAAAATGAAGGTGATAGAAGCATTCAATGTGGTGAAAGATTACGGGTTGAACGGGACGACGGTACACGCCCTCTGCGGGATAAACCTTGCGTTTGAAGCGGGGGAGTTTGCGGCGATTGCCGGGCCGTCGGGGAGCGGGAAGTCTACGTTCCTCCATTTGGTTGGCTGCCTTGATACGGTTACGTCGGGGAATATCGCCATCGCCGGCAGCATTGTTTCCGCGATATCGAAGACGCAGCTGGCCCTGCTCCGGCGGAACAGCATCGGCTTTATTTTCCAGGCCTACAACCTGATCCCCGTGCTGAGCTGCATCGAAAACGTGAGCTTTCCCTTAACGCTGCTCGGCGTGGACAAACACGAAGCGCGGGAACGCAGCCTTAAGGCACTTGCCGAGGTGGGCCTTGAGGGCATGGAAAACCGGCGGCCCAAGGAGATGAGTGGCGGTCAGCAGCAGCGGGTGGCCATAGCCCGCGCCCTGGTCAAGGAACCGGCGCTGATCCTCGCCGACGAACCGACGGCAAATCTTGACTCGAAGACGGGGCGTGAAATACTTGAGCTGATGCTCCGGCTGAACGGAAGCGCCGGAACCACCTTCATCTTTTCGACCCACGATACAATGGTGATGGAGTTCGCCCGCCGCATCGTGCATATCCGTGACGGGCAGGTTGAGCGCGAGGAGCTAAAATGATAGCAATAGCAGGTATTATCCAGTTGAAGCGCATTGCTTTCCGTAATTTGGCGCGTCACCGGGTCAAGACCATCCTGACCTGTACCGCCATTATGGTAAGCGTGGCCATGTACATCTTTGTTGACGGCTGGCTCGCCGGCATGAACATTGAGTCGAAACGGAACATTGTAAGCTACGAAATGGGCGCGGCAAAATTACAGGCCCGCGCCTACATCGACAAGCTTGACGAAAAGCCGATGTACGAAAACTTTGCGGGCTGGGAAACGTATGCCGCCGCCCTCGACGCCGCCGGTTACGACAGCGCCCCCCGTTTTGTTTTTAGTGGTACGCTGTTCTCGGAGACCGGTTCGGCGCCGATTGAGTTTAACGCTATTGATCCGGGGGCAGACGCATCGTTACTGCGTTATGCCGGTTGGGTGGAGCAGGGACGCTTCATTAACAGTGGCGCCTTCGAAATTGTCCTTGGCGCGGAGACGGCGAAAAAGCTCCACGTCGGCGGCCCCGGCGACAACAACGACGTGCGCATCTCCACGGTGATTGACGTAAAAGATGAAGGCGGGACCGTGCGGCATGTGTACCAGATTATTGATGCGGTGGTTGTCGGCACGATTAATTCACCCAACCCGAAAAACAACAATAATTGCGCGTGGATACCCCTTGACGTGCTGCAGGACGACGCAGGGATGATGCTCGACGGTCACGTCACCGAATTACTGATACGCGCTAAAAACGCCGATGATTCAGCCGTTCCCGGTCCATTTGAGTCGCCGCAAACGATTGCCGCTACCGTAACCCTGCCGCCGGAGTTGGGCATCTTTGGCTGGGAAACCTACAGTGCCGATTACCTGGCAGCCGCCGCAGGGGACAACTGGAGTACGCGCATCATGGTAATCATCCTGTTCATCCTTTCGTTCCTCGGCATTGCGAACACGATGCTGTTGGCGATACTGGAACGCACAAAGGAAATCGGCATGATGCGCGCCCAGGGGATGACCGACGGCCAGCTTGTCTTTACCTATATGATTGAGGCCGGTATGGTAGGCCTTTTCGGCGCGGCCCTGGGCGTCATCATTGGGTGCCTCATCAATATACCGATGGTGAAGTACGGTATCGACTTTTCAAAGATGATGGGGTCGATGGACGGCAACATAGGCTACCGTGTCAACGGCGTTTTCCGTTCGGCGTGGAATGTTCCGGTTATTATCGGTACGGGTATCATCGCGATGTTACTATCATCGGTAACGGCATTTTTCCCCACCCGGCGTGCGCTCAAAATGCCAATCACCGAAAGCCTGCGGTTTGAATGAGGAGGAGGTACCATGAAGTCAAGTAGTTTTTCTACATTAGTTACTATCGCATGGCGGAATATTAGGCGGAATGCGCGGCGTACATCGCTCTGCATTGTAGCCGTTGCCATTGCGGTGTTTTTTACCATCGTGATGCAATCAATGACGACCGGCATGATGGCGGGTATGGAAAACGTAGTCCAGGTGTTTGATACGGGGCACGTCAGCATTGCCTCTGCGGACTTCGAGGCGGAGAAGGAATACTCCCCCGCGCAGTATCCCGTTGCCGGCGGCCGCAGCGCCGCAGAATTAACCCAGGCGATTAAGGCCCTGCCGGGTGTGCGCGCCGTGTTCCCCCGCATCACCGTCTACGCGACGCTGCAGGACAGCACGAAAAAACACGCTCTACTCTGGGGGCTCGACATCGACGGCGAGACGGCGGCGAACAACTTTAACATGACCGATAAATCAAACGGTCTTGTCGAAGGACGTTTCCCGGCGCCGGGCACGAACGAATGCGCCGTGGGGACGGTTTTTGCCAAAAAGACCGGTCTCGGTATCGGTGACAGGATCCCGCTCAAAACGGTGTCCGCCCAGTTTTCCGACAAGATGTGGGCGCCTCTAATCACCGGCATCTACGAGTTTGATTACCAGAAATACGACGAAGACACGATACTTGTTGACTTTGACCGGCTGCAGCGTCTGCTCGTCTTAGGGGATGCAACGCAGCAACTCTACATTTTTGCCGATACGGCAGCCCGGAGCGAAACCCTTGCCAAAGAACTGACAAGCATATTTGGTGATGATGATGTTATCCGTGATTGGCGTGATAATTATTTTGTGGCAATGATGAATCAGACCAAGGTGATTTATTACCTCGTCTACCTCGTATTCATCATCGTGGCCAGTTTCCTCATTGTGAATACCGTGGTAATGATTATCCACGAGCGTATCAAAGAAATTGGTATGATGGGCAGCCTAGGAATGACGCGGCGGGAAATAGTACAGGTGTTCTTTTTCGAGGCGCTGTTTCTCAGCATATTGGGCGCACTGGCCGGTTGTGCGGCAGGGGGGATAGTCACCTTTATCGGCTCATGGTTCCCCTTTGACTTTAACGCGATGACCGGCGGCGGCATGAAGGAATTCCCGATTTCGGGCACCATCTACCTTAACTTCTCGCCGGGCATACTTGCAGGCGGTTTTGTATTCGGCGTCGTAATTGCGTCGATTTGTACCCTGATACCATCGTTGAAAAGCGCGTTCGTCGAACCGGTCGAAGCGCTGCGAAGATAATTTAAAGGAGGCTTTTTATGAGGAAGACAGTATGTATGGTAACGGCGGTTTTTATGGTGACCGGCGCGGCGTTTGCTCAGTCTGCGCCGACAGCAGCAGAGTTACTGCGGCGGGTGGATGACAATGAGATTTATCAAACAATTGTGTACGAAGGGCAGATGGTTATTGAGTACCAGAACCGGCGCTACGTCAAAACGATGAAGGCCTGGGGGCGGGCAAACAACGACAGCTTTATCGAGTTTACCAACCGGGAGGACAGCGGGACAAAGTACCTCAAGAAGGACGGCCGTCTCTACGTCTACTCGCCGGACACCGAGGAGGTGATGTTGATTTCCGGGCATATGCTCAAGGAAAGCATGATGGGCAGCGATATGTCCTACGAAGACACCATCGAAAACGACACCCTCACCAACCGCTACACCCCTGCTATCTCAGGCGGGGAAATGTATGCCGGCCGTGACTGCTGGGTGTTGGAACTTGCTGCGAAAAAACGCACCGAAAGTTACCCGAAACAGAAACTGTGGATTGATAAAGAGAACGGCGATGTGCTGCACACGGAACTATTTGCCTTATCCGGCTCGAAGCTTAAGGAAATGACGCTGCTCAAAATAGAAATACTATCTGGCCGCCGGTTCCCCGTCGAATACGAAATGCGCGATATGCTGCGGAAGAACAGCAAGACCACCTTCGTAATGAACTCCGTCGTACTCGACAAACCGATACCGGACAGCGTATTCAGTATGAGAAACCTGGAAAAATAAGGGGTGACCATATATGAAAAAAAACCTGCTGGGACTTATAATCCTCTTTGTTAGCCCTTTAGGCTTTGCAGCGGACGGGCCGGTGTTTTCCGGGGTCTTTAACAGTACGCTCACGACGGGCGCGGGTACGGGAGACTTACCGGGTTTTTATTGGGGATTGGAGGAGTATGCAAACCTGCGCCTGAAAAAACAGCTTGGGGACCACGGCAGCGTGTATGTGGCGTTTAATTTGATTGCCGCCGGCGGTGTATCCGCATTAACGCTGCAAACAGGGCCATTTGGAGTCAGCGGGGCGGTTAGTACGGAGGACAATATAAGCGGCAACTATGCGGCGGCTATGGAACTGGAGCGGCTATACACTCACTTAACGTGGAATAAGATAGCCTTTGACGGCGGGCTTATGCGCCTTGCATTCGGTTACGGCAATGTATTTTCACCTAATGACTATTTTAACCCCAAAAATCCGCTTTACCCCGATGCACGGCAAAGAGCGGTGTTGGGGGCAAACTTTATCGTGTATCCTACGGATATGTCGCGGCTGCAATTCTTCGGCACGGCCCCTAAGGACCCGTTCAAAATTAACGGCGAAGGTTTAAGCGGAGGGCTAGCGGCAGAGAATCATTGGAATAAGATAAGCGCTCAAGGCTTGTATTCGATAGAAACCGACGCGCACAATTTTGGAGCATCCCTTAAAGCAGACCTGCCGGTGGGGCTTACGGCGGACATACTGTGGACGTATTACCAGGGAGAGAGCGCAACCGTGGAAGGGCTTGCGGCAAGCGGCGGCGTGGATTACACCTTCTCTATTGCAACACATACCGTATATTTATTAGTTGAGTACTTATATAAGGGGAATAGCAGCAAAATGACCGGCTATGCGGAACATCACTATCTGTACGGTGCGGGAAAATTTAACATTAATGACTATACCTCCTTTACCATTGGCGCGCTTGCCGGCTTTGAAAACTTTTCCGCAGTACCCCTGCTTTCGTTTAGCACCGATTTATTTCAGGGCGCCACGCTTACGCTGCAAGCACAACTCCCCTGCGGTGATGGTGAGCTTGGCGCCGATGCAACAAATAGCTATTTTTCATTTACGACAAAATTGAGTATAAAACTGTAAGGTGTGCGGGATGATATAGTCCATTCCGTTTCAGTTAACGCGGACAGAAAGGCCTCGTCGTGACTCACGAGAAGCAGTGCGCAGCAGCATTCCTTCAGCATTCCCTCTAAAAGAATCACCGCCGGTAAATCCAGATGATTGGTCGGCTCGTCCATGATGATTAAGGCCGGGTTGTGATTCACCGCCCGAGCTATGAGCAGTTTTCTCACCTCGCCGGGGCTGGGCTGCGCCGATTGCAAAATGTTTTTTGGGTTGGAGCCGAGGCGGGAAAAATACGACAATATCCTGCCCCGGGATTTCTCATTCTCCTCAAATGTCTGCGCTAACACCGCCCTGCTTTCCGCTTCCGTTAATTCTTGCGGCAGATAGAAAAAATGAATTGAAGGGGAAATATGCTCAATAATATGCCGCACCAACATGGATTTACCCGCCCCGTTTTTTCCCGTCAGCGCTACTCTCATCCGCTTCGCCATACCAAGTTCGGGGAAAAAAAGCGTGCGATTATTTCCAATCGGCAGGCTTCCCGCTTCCAATAAAAAAAGCCTGTCCGCTTTGGACGCAGCGCCCTCCAGGGTGACGCCGGTTTTCCGCTTTCCCTCGCTGTGGCCGGCGTTCAATGTTTGGTCAACGCGGTCAATACGGTGGACCATGTGTTTGTAAAGATTTGTTCCCACCGCATCCTTGCCGCTCAGTCTTGCCAGATTAATTTTTGCCTTTGCGTCGCTGTCTTTTGTCCCCAGGTGCTTTTTTGATAACCGGCTCCGGGCGCTATCGGCAAGGTGACGCCGCCTATCCGCTTCCACTGAAAGGCGGTTCCGTTCATGGTGCAATTGCTCTTGTATCCGGCTGTTTTCAAGCTGCTCCCTTTTTTCTTCCTTTAAACCATGCGTAACACCACCTGGGCGCAGCACGGCGTTGCCATTTTCCAAAAACAGGCAGTCGGTGCAGAGCCTATCCAATAGCGCGCGATCATGACTCACCAAAAGCCCAATGCCCGTATATTCTGCCAGGGCGTCACCAATGAGCCGTTTTGCAACCCTGTCGAGATGATTAGTCGGTTCATCAATTGCTAACAACTCGCTCTTGCGGGCGAGGGCGATTGCCAACTGGAGCCGCTTCCGTTCTCCGTGGCTTAAACTTCCCCAACGCAGAGGCCAGTCATTTTCGATGCCCAAACGGCTGTAAAGGGCTCCCACATCATTGTCATTGTAAATTGAAGCAAAAAAATCTTCCCAGCCCGGCGGCAGCTCATCGGTTCGCTGTGGACAGTAAAAAACAGACTCCGGCCTCTTGCACACCCCGGCGCTCGGCTTCAAAATGCCGGCGGCAAGCAGTAACAGCGTCGTTTTCCCCGCCCCGTTCTCACCAACTATTCCCGTCCATGTCGTCCGGACATCAAAGCTTACGTTTTTTATCACCGCCTGAGCCGAAGATGGATATAAATATTCTACGCCACTAAAAGACAGAGAATTATGCTTTATCATGTTTTTTCAGCTTAGCCTTTAGGGCTTCCAGAGCGGCGTCGGCCTCTGCTTTTTTAAATTGACGCTCAAGTTCCGAAGTCATTTGCAGTTCCTGTTCAAGCAGGTCCGGATCGATACTCCGTTCCCTGGCAGCCAAACCGGGAAGTTGGCCCCTCATACGTTGTATTTGGGCTTTTAACGTCGCAATTTCCGCTTCCATAGCGTCCCGTTCCAACTGTATCCTGTCCGCCTCAGCCCGGGCCGCCGCAGCCAGGTCCTCCGCTCCCCTGGATATGGCCAGGTTAAGCCGGGCGAGCCATTTTTCATGCTCCCCCTTCAGTTCCCCATACTTTTTCTCCGTAAGTTTCAACGTGGTGATGTAATGGAAGATATACTCTTTAACGTCCGGAAGCTGTTCCATAGGAGAATTGTATAATATTTCCGGCAAAATTGACAGATACTATAACTATGTGGATACTTGCAGCGGTCCTTCTTCTCATCCCCCTTTTTCCGGCTTTTTCGCAGGAGGGGACGGTACGCTTGTTCCGGGAAGTTCAAGGCCCCTATTCCCTCGTTGAGAAGTCCGATTGGTCCCGTTACGACAATGGGAAGTATACCGGGCATGTATACCGGGAAGTCCGGGCCTCTATCATACCTCAAGCAACCAGCTACCGGGGCAACTTCTTTGTTATGGAGGAGACCCTCCGGGATATGCGACAAAGCGCCCGGGCGGTGGATGAAGTAATCCCCGTTAGTTTCCGCTTTGATGGGGAAAAGGGGCTTACTATCGATCCGCCGGGTGATGACCGGGGCTTCCCCTCGCTCCGGAATTTTCCGGCGCTTCCCCTCAATGCGATCACACCCGGTTCAAAATGGGTAGCCAAGGGAAAACGGGCGGTGGACCCCCTGAATGAGGGAAAGTCCGTGGTGATACCCCTGATTGCCGAATATGAATACCGGGGGATCGAGGACTACCGGAACATCCCGGTACACCGCATTTTTGCAAAATATGCTTCACGATCCGAAGGACGGGGGGAGGATTTTCAGGTCCAGGGCACCCATAATGTGGATATCCTGCTCCGGGTTTCCGATTGTATCCCCTTAATGATGCGGGATAATCTGGACGAAACCTATTCCTGGCCCAACGGTTCCACGATCCGTTTCCGGGGCTTCACCCTGACCTTCGGCGACGGGCTTGTCCCGCTGGATAGGGAAGCGTTTATTACCACGGTGAAAGCCAGGGAGCGGACCCTCCCCACCGGTTCCGGTATTGATCTTGCCGCCGTCCCGGAAGGGGTTAAGCTAACCGTTAAGGATATTCGCTTTCAAGCGGACTCGGACGAGATGCTTGCCGCAGAACGTCCCCGGCTGGACATGATAGCCCGTGTATTAAAAGAAACACCGGACCGGACCTTCCTGGTAGAAGGGCACACCGCCGCGATAGGAAGGCCCACCGGAGAAATGGATCTATCGGTACAGCGGGCCAGGCGGATGGTGGACGAACTGGTAAGCCGGGGAATTCCGGCGGAAAAGTTTATCTACAAGGGCTGGGGCGGGACAAAGCCCTTGGGGGATAACGCAAGCGATGAGGGGCGCAGGGTTAACCGGCGGGTAGAGATTACCATCCTGGAATAATTATTTCTCACATGCGCCGATCAGCCCGGCCTTCCAGTGCCAGATCGGAACAGACAGCGCCGAGGAGAAGGGATTGATCCGCTCAAAGTCCGGAAGCCAGCTATCGTCGGGAACCAATTCCTGACAGAAGCCATCATCAATTTCCAAGTCCGTGAGCCATTGGAGCAGTTGGTCATACTCATCCTGGTTCACATAACGGCAGGGCATATCCCGGCCTTCACCCACCGGGGTGTACTGGGTCATCAGGGAAAGGAGGGCCCGGCCACGGCAGTGGTTGGCAAACCATTGGAGCACCGCCCGGGTGGATTCGGGATAGCCGGGAAGGACCAGGTGGCGGACTATCACACCGGAAACCAGGACCGGGCCGTTCCAGCGCAGGGCGCCCCGGAGGTCCAGCATACGGAGGATGGCCCGGGTGGCGGCTTCCGGGTAGTCCGGAGCCCTGAAGAAATGGCCCGCCAAAGCGGAGTCCAGGGTTTTCAGGTCCGGGAGCCAGACATCCACCAGGTCCTCCAGGTGGGCCGGTGCGTCAAGGCTTTCGTAGGCCGAGGAATTCCAGAGCAGGGGGAGGACAAGCCCCTTGTTGCGGGCGGAACGGAGAAAGGCGGCCAGGGCCGGGGCACAGTGGCTTCCGGTAACCAGGTTGATGTTTTCCGCGCCCCGTTCCTGGAGGGCCAGGCAGATGGCGGTAAACTCCGCCCGGTCCACCACCCGGCCCATGCCATTGTGGGAAATCTGCGAATTTTGACAGAACACACAGCCCAGGGTGCAGCCGGTAAAGAATATCGTCCCCGAACCGCCCCTCCCGGTGATGGGCGGCTCCTCCCCCCGGTGCAGGGAGGCGGCGGCGATACGGATCTCCGCGGTTTCCCCGCAAAAGCCCCGTTTGCCCCCAGTTCGATCCGCTCCGCAGGAACGGGGGCAGAGTCGGCATGGGCTAGGCATGGAATGCAACCATTTTGCCGGGCCGGGGTCTAAATATTGACGGGCTGAATTTGAACGGGTATAGTAGGTTAAAGGAGTCGCTTTTATCATGGACAGAGAATCCTCCGCAGCACAGGTTATTATCGCCATTATCCCCATCGTGGGAATTGTGATGGGGTCGGTGGTGGTGTTTTTTTACCTGCTCTGGAATCATAAACGTAAAATGCTGCTTATCAAAGCCGGCGAAAATACCCGGACTAACTTTGATCTCCTTTCCTTCAGCCTGCTTACGGGGCTTCTCCTGGCATCCGTGGGAATAACTTTAACCGTATTCCTCGCCATAGCCAAGGGGTCAGGCGACGGCCTCTTAGGCGGCATCATTCCCCTTTCATTGGGCGTCGGCCTGTTAATTTATTATGGGATACGACGGCACGATAAAAACTCGTGACGGACAGCGCCGGCGACGATCAGTTTATCATCGCGGAGGTCGTCTCGGGCCGGAAGGAGTTGTTTCGTATCCTGGTACAACGCCATGAGCAGGCGGTATATGGGATGGGGCTGAGTTTTTTTCGGAATGCCGAGGATGCCGCAGACTTTACCCAGGAAGTTTTTCTGAAAACCTTCCGCAGCCTTGCCCGTTTCCAGGGCCGGTCCCGGTTTTCCACCTGGCTCTACCGGATCGCCTACAACACGGCGGTGAATGGCATTCGGCGGCAAACCTTCCGAAGCCTCGCCGATGCCGGGGAAGCGCCGCCGGAGACAGACCGGGGGCCTGAAACCCCTGAACGGGCCTTGATCCGGGCCGCCGCCGCCGAGGCGGTACGGGAAGCTTTGACGGATTTGCCCGAGCGGTACCGGATATGTGTGGACCTGTTTTTTTTCTATGGCCGGTCCTATCAGGAGATAGAGCTTATCACCGGGTATCCGGTTAATACGATTAAGTCCCATGTATTCCGGGCAAAAAAACTGCTCCGGGAAAAACTTGCAGAAGTAGGAGGAATTGAATGAACTGCCAAGAGGTAATGGATAGGGTATACGAGTTTGAAGGAAACACTGCACCATCGTTTTTCACCCAACTGAGGATACAACTGCACCTTTTCCACTGTTCCCGCTGCGCCGGGGAAATTGAACGCCTGGAAACTGCCCGGCTGTTCATGCAGGGAAGCTTCTTCCCCCCCGCTCCGAACGGGCTGGAAGAACGGATCATGCGGAGCATCAGCCTGGAAGAACCGGAATCATATCCCGAAATCGCAGGGGTTTCCTTCCGGAGCTGGGTAGTCACGGGCCTCATCATCCTGATATCCCTGTCCACCTCCTTTCTGGGGATGGACTTTAGTAAGGTGGCCGCTCACTGGGGCTCCTCGTTCCTGCTCCCCATCGGGATCACCATCGGCGCCGTGGTAAGCGCCTACGGGGCGCTCTTCATCGGCAGCCACCTAAAGGAATTAAGTGACAGGTTTAATTTACACTGACCAGGCCCGCTCGTTTTCTTCAATGGTTTTTAGTATCTCTCTGGCGGAAGCCCGGTTCCGCAGCTGCATCCTGAAGGATTCCTGCTGACAGAAGAAGTTGATCCGCGAAAGGGTGTGGAGATGCATCTTTGGGGATGCGGAGATAATAAGGATAACCGTATGTACGCTCTTCCCGTCCAGGGCCCCCCAGTCAAGTTCCTGCTCAGTAAAACTAATGCTCACCAACTGTTCGGCGCTTTCGGTGATAACGGGATTCCGGGGATGGGGCAGGGCAATGCCGTTTCCCACGGCGGTGGTCATCAGGGCTTCCCGTTCCAATGCCGCGCTTAACAGGGCCTTCCGGTTCACCTTTGGGGGAAGCTCAATTGCCTTTAATAGGTTAGTCAGATATTCCTGGGGACCCGCCCCGGGAATGGTGCGGAACTCCCCTCCCCGTTTAACCAGTTCAATCAAACCCGGTTCTGTCGTTTTGTCCATCAGGGTCTTCCCTCTCTTTCCAATAAAGAAGCCAAACGACGGTTACAGGCTTCTAAGTTGAAGGCCCCGCTTTCAAAATCCTGCCCAAGTTCCCGGAGGGCCAGTTTCCGTTCCGCATCGGCCCCCTTTTCCAGGGCCACGATATACCGTCTGAACCGCATAGGGCCGTCAATATACTCGGGGGGCGCCGAGGCTGCCCCGGCCACACAACGTATACACGGCTGCCCCTCGGCCTCGTACCGGGAAAGGATCAGTATTTTCACCGTCCATTTTGACCCGTATTCATATAAAAG
Source organism: Spirochaetia bacterium (assembly GCA_025997675.1). Classification (GTDB taxonomy): domain Bacteria; phylum Spirochaetota; class Spirochaetia; order Treponematales; family Breznakiellaceae; genus Termitinema. Next base: position 16,086 of record BNUX01000020.1, read on the forward strand.
GGAATTCCCCCCTTTCCGGTCAATTTCCCCCAGAGCCAAATCAAGGTCCAGCCGCCCCGACATACCCCGACCCGAAGGCTGTTCATCCAGGGCAAAATAGTAGGGATACTCCCCTTTCCACCCCAGCAGGGTCAGGATTATCCCGTGAAGAAGACGCAGGCGGCAGCTATCCGGCAGGACAATGCGGCGCCAGACATCGGTACCCCCCAGGCTCACCTGGACAATCCGCCATTCAAGCTCCCCCTCCTGTTTGTGGAATTTCACCACAGAAAGATTATTTTGCCGGAAGCTGTTCATGGACTCGTCAATCAGCTCCTTGATATCCTCATAGGTTTCAATCATGGAGTCCAGGGAATTATCCATGGCCTCCAGTTCGTCCGGCGGCGGCGGCGTATCCGTATCCAGTTCCTCCAAAACCCCGGCGGCATGGCTTTGAATTTGTGACAGAATGATGAAGGTATGCTTGGGCAGCCAGGAGTTGTTGATATCCCCCTTGTGAAGCCGGGCCGCAAGGTCTATCACCGCAGTATGGAGTTCCCCCATTCTTTGGCGAATGGGGCCCATACCGGCATCCTTAAAGGGGGAATAGAGGGGCTCAAATTCCACCAGCAGTTCGGAGACAAATTCCGTCAGGTACTCCCGGTCCGCTTCATCCATCTTCACCGTAGGGGGGATAATCCGCTTTATCAGGGCGCCAATATCCTTATCCCTTCGATAAAGAGAATCCCACACATAGGACTGCACCACATAGTCCGATACGGGCCCTCCGCTCCGGGATTCCTTATGGAGAACATCCAGCCCGTTCCGGTCGGGAATCTCCTTCCCGGCAAACCAGAACCGGGTTTCTATGCCGTATGCGGTGGTTTCGATGCGGTCGGTCTGCTCGTAGAGAAAATCCTCCAGGGAATAGGCGGGCACATCCCGCATCCGTTTTCCCCCGTACCAGTAGGCATAGGCTATCTGCTCCTCCGTGGATGCCCCCGGCCCCAGGGTCTTGAAACTCTCCTCAAAGCCCCCCTCGGCGGCCTCCTGCCAGGCATAAAGGTCCACCTTGGACCACGCATCCTTCCGCACCGGTTCAAGCTCAAAGGCGCCCTCCCGCCAGTCCCGGGTACGAACCACAAACCGGTCCCCGGGCACAAAGGCCAGTTCCCGGTAGAGGTTCCGCATATCCAGGGTTTGGATGGAAACATCCGGCGGGTCCTCGTAGGGGTCCTCGTTAAAGGCGCTTTCGTTATTCGGATTGTCCTTTGCCACGTACTGGGGGGCATATTCCTCCCCAAAAATGGTGTAATAGGGATAAAATTCCTCCGGCGGCCCCTCAATGGAGGAAAAGGGTATCTGCCGCCCCTTAAAGAAAAAGGTGTATTCCTGGGGCATCAGTGCGGGATTGGCAAAGGGAACGCAGCGGTGGCCGGGAATCAGCATCCCGTTCAGCAATTCCGGCCGGGTGGGGCTGATCACGAAGCGCAGGGGCTCAAAACAGCCCCGCCGGGACAGCCACTTTCCCGGTTTCAGACGGAAGGCAATGTTCTGGGAATCGATAAAGGCGGTAATCTCCTCCGCCAAGTGGGGATTCCGGGAAAAATCCAGCAGCCGGATAAAACCCAACGCATCATCCAGGGTAAAGGGGTCCCGGTTGCTTTCGAGAAATTCGTAGAGGGCGTCTTCCTGGGTTTCAGTCATGTATAGGTATACTATGGACCAAAAGGGAGGGATCTGGCAACCCTTGGCCTTGAGGAAAAATGGTAATTCATATATAACCGGTGTATGGAAAAGCTCCCCACAGCCCAAGCTCAAACCGTGCAGGATTCGGTGTATACCGCGCTTCGCAAGAGTATCATGAGCCTGAACCTGGCGCCCGGAACGGCGATCAGTGAAAACGAAATTTCCCTGCGCTATGAGGTCAGCCGGACCCCGGTCCGGGAAGCCTTTATCCACCTTTCCAAGGAGGGGCTGGTGCAGGTAATCCCCCAGAGGGAAACCCTGGTGTCCCGGATTGATTTCAGGCGGGTGAAGCAGGAATGGTTTCTGCGGGAAAACCTGGAAGCGGCCACCCTGGGCCCTTTTATAAACCACAGTACCCCCGCCCATTTTCTGGAGTTGGAACGGCTCATTGAACAGCAAAACATCGCGCAGGAACGCAAGGAATATAGTGAGTTTGTTAATTTTGACGATTGTTTTCACCGGACCTTTTTTGAAGTTGCCGGCCAAATGCTGGCCTGGCAGGTACTGGACTCCATGGGCGGCCACTATCACCGGGTGCGGATCCTGACCACCCGGCTCAAGGGCATAGCCCCCGACATTATCATCCAGCATAAAGACCTGCTGGAAACCCTCAGGCAGAAAAACCTGGAAGGCGCCCGGGCCGCGCTGGCGGCCCATCTGCATAAGCTTCCCGCAGAAGAAATGGTGCTCCGGGAAAAGTTCCCCGATTACTTTGTTTCCTGTACCGAAAAGGATGTTTTTAATGTCGATTTCGGCGGGCTCCCGCTTACTCCCCCGGTTTAGCCGTATCAAACTGAGTCGCTTGCAAACATTCTCTTTATAATTTACCATAAAAACACCGATGGAGGCTGCTATGAAAACCCTGGTTATCTATTATTCCTACGATGGCAACAGCGCCCTGGTGGCGGAGGAGCTTAAGAAAGCCGCAGACGCGGATATTCTGGAACTCAAAACCGAAGACGAAAAGGTGCGGACCGGCTTTGCAAAGTATGCCTGGGGTGGGAAGCAGGTCTTTGCCCGCGCACACCCCAAACTCAAACCCTATACGGTTACTATAGCAGATTACGATCGTATCATCATCGGCGGTCCGGTCTGGGCGGGTTCCCCGGCGCCGGCCCTGCAAAGCTTTTTGGCGGAAACGAAGATCAGCGGGAAAAAGCTCGGCCTTTTTGTATGCCACGGCGGAGGGAAGGGGAAGGCCCTGGATAAGTTTAAGGCGCTGCTAAGCGGAAACACCATTGCCGCCGAGATTGATTTTATAAACCCCGCAAAGCAGGATCGGGCAAGGGTGGTAAAACAAATTGCGGATTGGCTTGAAACCACGTTATTTTTCCAATAAAGCCCCTTGACCACCCATAAATACAGTATATCACCGGGTGCATGTACGCACAATTCTTGCCGATTTCGCTCCTACGGGACGTCGTTCCTTACCTAAGGAACGCCGTTCCTATCATACGGAACACCATCCCTTAGGTAAGGAACGTCATCCCTATCATACGGAAAGTGCTTTCCTATCATACGGAACGCCGTTCCTATCATACGGAACGCCATCCCTATCATAAGGAACGCCATCCCTTAGGTAAGGAACGAGGCTCCTGAACCGGAAAACCAGGGACTTTTGCCGCAGACCGAGGTATGGATTGTGGAAAAGCGGGCAAGGGACTAAACTGGGGGTCATGGGCGCCTCATCCCGGTCATTGGTACGTCACGGTTCAGCTCTGTCCCTCCTCACCCTGGCCTCCCGCGTCCTGGGGCTCCTCCGGGAAATAACCAAGGCCAACCTCCTGGGAACCAGCGCCCTTTCCGACGCCTTTTCCGTGGCATTCATGATCCCCAACCTCTTCCGCCGCCTCTTTGCCGAGGGCTCCATCGCTGTGGCCTTCATCCCTACTTTCAAGGAACACCTGATAGAAGACAACCGGGAAAAAACCCGGGAATTTCTTTCCTGTATCTTTACCTTTCTCACCTTCTTCGTGACCCTGGCGGTAATCGCCGGCATCCTCCTAAGCCCCTATGTGGTGTCCGTCTTTGGCATGGAAGCATTTGACGAAACCGTCTTCCTCACCCGGCTGATGTTCCCCTTCCTGGCCTTTGTTTCCGTGGCCGCCTTTTTCCAGGGGATACTGAACAGCGTCCGGGTATTCTCCCCCTCAGGCATTGGGCCGATACTCCTCAACCTGGTCACCATCCTCTGCGCCTACGGCCTCAGTCCTTATACCGCCAATCCCGCCCGGGCTATGGCTATCGGTATCCTCATCGGGGGTTTTCTGGAAGCGGCTATCCAGTTCCCCTTTGTCCTCCAAAAGGGCTTCCCCTTCTTTTTTACCACCCTGAAACAGGCCTTCAAACACCCCGGTACCCGGAAGGTATTGATGCTCATCGGCCCCACCATCATCGGTATGGCGGCCTACCAGCTCAACGATTTGGTCTCCACCGCCCTGGCGGGCAATGCCGGGGAGGGGGTAGTGTCAAGCCTCCAGTATTCGTTGCGGCTCCAGGAACTGATCCTGGGGGTTTTCGCGGTATCCATCGGCACCGTATTACTGCCGGACCTGTCGGAGTACGCCAAATCCGCCCAATGGGACTTCTACAACGAGCGGCTGGCCCAGGCAATAGACATCATCGCTTTTGTTACCATCCCCATCACCTTCTTTGCCCTCTCTCAGGGGGAAACCCTGATACGGCTCCTCTTCCAAAGCCGTAGTTTTGATGACGGCTCCGTGGCCCTCACCCTATCCGCCTTCACCTTCCACATGCCCGGCCTCTTCTTCATCGCCCTAAACCGCATCCTGGCCCCGGCCTTCTATGCCCAGAGCGATTCCAAATCCCCTACCCTGGCGGGGATAATCTCCTTCGCGGTGAACATGGCCCTGGCCGCCATCATGGTGGGTCCCCTCAAAGGCGCCGGTATCGCCTTAGCCCTGACCATTGCCAGTGCGGTCAACACCGCCCTCCTCCTGGTCTTCCTCCGCCGCAACCCCCGGATACACCTGGACAAGGCCCTCCTCTCCGCCCTTGTTTATGCCGCTAAACTAATCCTCTTCTCCTGCATCGCCGCCCTCCCGGTACGGGCGCTATCCCCAGGGCTCCTCGCCTTTTTCGCCGGATATAACCGCCTTATGGCCCACGGATTTCCCCTGGTCATCAACGCCATTATCTTCGGTGCGGTGGGGATAGTTTTGTTGGCGCTTACCAGGGATAAGCAGGTGCGGGGGATTTGGAGGATGCTGAGAAGGAAGGGATAAGGGACTGTATTTTGGCGTTTGCCATACCTACCGGGCAACCACCCGGCAGAACCGCTTCTTCCCCGCCCGCAGGAAGAGCTCCCCCTCCCCGTCCAGCGCATCGGTCCCGATCACCGCCGCCACATCGGTTACCGCCGTCAGGGAAGCGGCGCTGCCATCACGGGACACAAAGGCCCCGCCCTGTTGTACCAACCGGCGAGCCTCACTCTTGGTGGGGGCCAAGCCGGCATCGGTGAAGAGGTCCACCACGTTATACCCCGCCTGGAACAAAGCCTGCGACAGCGTTGCTGTGGGCATGGCGGATTTATCCCCGCCGCCGCCGAAAGCTGCCCGTGCGCCTGCCTGCGCCTTGTCCGCCTCGTCCTTCCCGTGAATCAGGGCGGTCACTTCCCAGGCGAGACGCTCCTTACCCTCGTTGGGGTTCTTCCCTGGCGCAGTAATGCTGTCTATCTCCTCCACCGGGAGGAAGGTGAACATCAGGAAGAAGCGGCGGAGGTCGGCGTCCTGGACATTGCGCCAGTATTGGAAGAACTCGTAGGGACTGGTGATGGCGGGGTCCAGGAAGATGGCGCCCTTTTCGGTTTTGCCCATCTTCTTGCCATCCGATGTGGTCACCAGGGGGAAGGTCATGCCGAAAACCTCGGCCCCTTCTTTACGGCGGATCAGGTCCGCCCCGGCAACGATGTTGCCCCACTGGTCGTCCCCCCCAATCTGGAGACGGACGCCGAGCCTGCGATAGAGCTGCAGGAAGTCGTAGCTTTGGAGAAGCTGGTAGTTAAACTCGATAAAGGAAAGGCCGGTTTCCATCCGCATTTTGTAGGCTTCAAAGCTGAGCATCCGGTTCACCGAAAAGTGGCTGCCGATTTCCCGGAGAAAGTCGATGTAGTTAAGATCCGCCAGCCAGTCCTTGTTGTTTGCAGGGCGGGCCTTGTCCCCGTCGAAGCCCAGGAACCGGTCCAGTTGGGCGCTGATGGAGGCGGCATTGGCGTCAAGCTGCTCGTAACTCAGCATCTTCCGCATCTCCGTCTTCCCCGAGGGGTCCCCGATACGGGCGGTCCCCCCGCCGATGAGGGCGATGCCCTTGTGCCCCGCCGCCATGAGGTGACGGTACGCGAAAAAGGGGACCATGTGGCCGATGTGGAGGCTGGGGCCGGTGGGGTCGCAGCCCACGTAGAAGGTCACCGGACCTTCGTCCATGAGCCGGGAAAGGCCGTCGGGGTCGGTGCATTGCTGGAAAAAACCGCGAGTTTTAAGGTTTTCAAGGGCTTGATTCATATAGTCACTATAGCCCGGTTTCGGCAACCGCTTCAACTCTGTCGGGGCTATCCGGTAGCTTCGGCAGCCTGTAGATAGAGGCAATATGCCGAACCCATGAGGGCGTGCACATAGGGCGGCCGCCCCAGACCCAGGAATACCTCACGGACCGGGACCAGTTCCACATCCACATACTCATCATCGTCCAGGTCCTGTTTGTCCAGGGGGCGTAAATCTTCGGCTAAAAAGATGTGGACATGGTTGGCCATAATCGCCGGGTTGGGGCTGAATTCCCCTATTTTCCGGATAGTGTTCGGGGCATAGGCGGTTTCTTCCCGCAGTTCCCGTGCCGCCGCCTCCAAGGGGTCCTCCCCGGGTTCAAATACCCCGCCGGGAAACTCCAGGCTGAGTTCCCGGGACCCGTGCCGCCATTGCCGGACCATCACAAATTCCTTCCCCCGTTCTGTTTCTATCACCGGTACCACAATAGCCCAGTCCGATGCATCAATAATCGTAAATACGCCGGATGTACCTGCGGGGGACCGGCAGGTGGTATCCCGGACCGATAAAACCCGGGAACGGTAGACTTCCCGCCGGGATTCTTCGTGCCAGATAAGGTGATCATTTTTCATGGGGATACCATACATCGGGAGAGGGGTTTCGTATACCGGTGTCAGGAGGAATTCCAAATAGGGAACGAGGAAAAACCGCCGAACATTTGACGGCCCCCCTGGAATCTCACCGGATTCAACTCAATGCCACTTTGACAGATTGCCCTCCATGCCTTATGCTGTATATGGGGGGGTTCTATGGCAATCATTACAATTTCACGTCAGTTGGCATCCCTGGGTGATGAAACCGCCAACGAATTGGCAAAACTGCTGGATTACCGGTTTGTGGATAAGTTGAGCCTGGAGGATAGGATAAAGTCCTACGGAGTGGCGGGGAAACGCCTCGAAAAGTACGATGAACGGAAGCCGTCGTTTTTCGCGTCCCTGTCCCAGGACCGGGATGATTATCTGCATTACCTGAAAACCGCCATGCTCACCGAAGCCGGGGCGGGGAGTTGTGTCTTTATTGGCCGGGGGGCTTCTGCCGTTTTCAAGAATATGCCCGGGGTACTTTCGGTGTTCCTGGTTGCCCCCATAGATATCCGCAGTGAACGGGTAAAAAGCTATTTCCACTGCGATGATAAGCGGGCCCGGCAAATTATCGACCAGAGCGACCGCGACCGCTTTGGGTTCCACCGGTATTTCTTTGATATTGACTGGAAGGACCCCTCAAATTACCACCTTACCCTGAATACGGGCAACCTGCACCCGTCCCTGGCGGCGAAGATCATCAAGGAGCTGCGGGATACGGCGATTAGCGCCGATATGGAGACCCAGAATGCTAAGCGGCTTAAGGAAATGACCCTTGGGCAGCGGATCATCCATCACATTTTGTACGAAAAGGAGCTTCCCATCCATTTCCTGGAGGCGGTGGTTTCCGACGGGGAGGTAACCCTTTTCGGGGTGGCCAATTCCCAGGCTCTGGTAGAAGCGGCGGTTTCCGCCGCAAAGGACGTAACCGGGGTGAGCGGGGCCCGTTCGGAGATTCAGGTGGTTCAGGAATATAGCGTGATGCCCTGATTTTTTCCCCTGCTAAAGTATTTTTTAGGGGAGCCCCTTACGGTGTGTAGGGGGCTTTTTATGCCAAAGTTTTTTAGAAGAGGGGCAGGGTGCACACTTACAGCGATGCTCCTTATGGGCGCTTGTTGTTTGCCGGAAGGGGGTTCATCCCCGGGTAGTTTACGGATACTCTCCTGGAATGTGCAGACCCTGTTTGACGGGAATCAGGTTGGCAACGAGTATGGTGAGTACCGGAGCGAAGCGGGGTGGGCGGAGGAAAAGTATTCTGCCAGGATAAGCGCTCTTTCCCGGGCAATAGACCAGATAGACGGGGGGCCGCCGGATGTTTTGGCGCTGATGGAGATAGAAAATCTCCAATGCTTGACAGCCCTTGCCCAGGGGGAGCTTGCGAAATACGGTTATAAGTGGATCTATTTTGCCGGCAACAAGGGAATGTCCCAGGGCCTTGGCGTGGTAAGCCGCATCCCCTTTACGGAAACCCGTGCCCATGGCATGGTCTGGGAGCAGGAAGCCGTTCCAAGGCCGGTGCTGGAACTGTGGATGCGTCCGGAGGATACCCCCCTGGTTCTCTTTGTCTGCCACTGGAAATCCAAACTTGGGGGGGAGGAGGAAACCGAAACCTTGCGCCGGGCTTCGGCCAGGATTATCCTCCGGCGGGTCCGGGAGATCCGGGCAGCGTATCCTGATATGCCCGTGGTGATCACCGGGGACCTAAACGAAAATCATGATGAGTTTTACCGCCGGGGGGGAAAGAGCCTCTGCGCCCTCGTGCCGGATGATCCGGACGCTGCAACCTATGCCGGCCTGGGGAACCATGACTTTTTAGTTCTCAGCGGTGAAAAACCTCCGACGGCTGCTTCCTTTGATGCATCAATACCGGCTTTCTATTCACCCTGGGGGCAGGAATTGCTGAACGGGTCCTATTACTACAAAAAAAACTGGGAAACCGTCTATGCCCCGAACACTATCCGGAAAATAGGGGAATTCAGCCCCAACCCGGCGATTATGGCCAACCATGTCCACATCTTTTTAGCCGAAGATTTACGCCCCCTGGATAAGTTTAAGGCGCTGCTAAGCGGAAACACCATTGCCGCCGAGATTGATTTTATAAACCCCGCAAAGCAGGATCGGGCAAGGGTGGTAAAACAAATTGCGGATTGGCTTGAAACCACGTTATTTTTCCAATAAAGCCCCTTGACCACCCATAAATACAGTATATCACCGGGTGCATGTACGCACAATTCTTGCCGATTTCGCTCCTACGGGACGTCGTTCCTTACCTAAGGAACGCCGTTCCTATCATACGGAACACCATCCCTTAGGTAAGGAACGTCATCCCTATCATACGGAAAGTGCTTTCCTATCATACGGAACGCCGTTCCTATCATACGGAACGCCATCCCTATCATAAGGAACGCCATCCCTTAGGTAAGGAACGAGGCTCCTGAACCGGAAAACCAGGGACTTTTGCCGCAGACCGAGGTATGGATTGTGGAAAAGCGGGCAAGGGACTAAACTGGGGGTCATGGGCGCCTCATCCCGGTCATTGGTACGTCACGGTTCAGCTCTGTCCCTCCTCACCCTGGCCTCCCGCGTCCTGGGGCTCCTCCGGGAAATAACCAAGGCCAACCTCCTGGGAACCAGCGCCCTTTCCGACGCCTTTTCCGTGGCATTCATGATCCCCAACCTCTTCCGCCGCCTCTTTGCCGAGGGCTCCATCGCTGTGGCCTTCATCCCTACTTTCAAGGAACACCTGATAGAAGACAACCGGGAAAAAACCCGGGAATTTCTTTCCTGTATCTTTACCTTTCTCACCTTCTTCGTGACCCTGGCGGTAATCGCCGGCATCCTCCTAAGCCCCTATGTGGTGTCCGTCTTTGGCATGGAAGCATTTGACGAAACCGTCTTCCTCACCCGGCTGATGTTCCCCTTCCTGGCCTTTGTTTCCGTGGCCGCCTTTTTCCAGGGGATACTGAACAGCGTCCGGGTATTCTCCCCCTCAGGCATTGGGCCGATACTCCTCAACCTGGTCACCATCCTCTGCGCCTACGGCCTCAGTCCTTATACCGCCAATCCCGCCCGGGCTATGGCTATCGGTATCCTCATCGGGGGTTTTCTGGAAGCGGCTATCCAGTTCCCCTTTGTCCTCCAAAAGGGCTTCCCCTTCTTTTTTACCACCCTGAAACAGGCCTTCAAACACCCCGGTACCCGGAAGGTATTGATGCTCATCGGCCCCACCATCATCGGTATGGCGGCCTACCAGCTCAACGATTTGGTCTCCACCGCCCTGGCGGGCAATGCCGGGGAGGGGGTAGTGTCAAGCCTCCAGTATTCGTTGCGGCTCCAGGAACTGATCCTGGGGGTTTTCGCGGTATCCATCGGCACCGTATTACTGCCGGACCTGTCGGAGTACGCCAAATCCGCCCAATGGGACTTCTACAACGAGCGGCTGGCCCAGGCAATAGACATCATCGCTTTTGTTACCATCCCCATCACCTTCTTTGCCCTCTCTCAGGGGGAAACCCTGATACGGCTCCTCTTCCAAAGCCGTAGTTTTGATGACGGCTCCGTGGCCCTCACCCTATCCGCCTTCACCTTCCACATGCCCGGCCTCTTCTTCATCGCCCTAAACCGCATCCTGGCCCCGGCCTTCTATGCCCAGAGCGATTCCAAATCCCCTACCCTGGCGGGGATAATCTCCTTCGCGGTGAACATGGCCCTGGCCGCCATCATGGTGGGTCCCCTCAAAGGCGCCGGTATCGCCTTAGCCCTGACCATTGCCAGTGCGGTCAACACCGCCCTCCTCCTGGTCTTCCTCCGCCGCAACCCCCGGATACACCTGGACAAGGCCCTCCTCTCCGCCCTTGTTTATGCCGCTAAACTAATCCTCTTCTCCTGCATCGCCGCCCTCCCGGTACGGGCGCTATCCCCAGGGCTCCTCGCCTTTTTCGCCGGATATAACCGCCTTATGGCCCACGGATTTCCCCTGGTCATCAACGCCATTATCTTCGGTGCGGTGGGGATAGTTTTGTTGGCGCTTACCAGGGATAAGCAGGTGCGGGGGATTTGGAGGATGCTGAGAAGGAAGGGATAAGGGACTGTATTTTGGCGTTTGCCATACCTACCGGGCAACCACCCGGCAGAACCGCTTCTTCCCCGCCCGCAGGAAGAGCTCCCCCTCCCCGTCCAGCGCATCGGTCCCGATCACCGCCGCCACATCGGTTACCGCCGTCAGGGAAGCGGCGCTGCCATCACGGGACACAAAGGCCCCGCCCTGTTGTACCAACCGGCGAGCCTCACTCTTGGTGGGGGCCAAGCCGGCATCGGTGAAGAGGTCCACCACGTTATACCCCGCCTGGAACAAAGCCTGCGACAGCGTTGCTGTGGGCATGGCGGATTTATCCCCGCCGCCGCCGAAAGCTGCCCGTGCGCCTGCCTGCGCCTTGTCCGCCTCGTCCTTCCCGTGAATCAGGGCGGTCACTTCCCAGGCGAGACGCTCCTTACCCTCGTTGGGGTTCTTCCCTGGCGCAGTAATGCTGTCTATCTCCTCCACCGGGAGGAAGGTGAACATCAGGAAGAAGCGGCGGAGGTCGGCGTCCTGGACATTGCGCCAGTATTGGAAGAACTCGTAGGGACTGGTGATGGCGGGGTCCAGGAAGATGGCGCCCTTTTCGGTTTTGCCCATCTTCTTGCCATCCGATGTGGTCACCAGGGGGAAGGTCATGCCGAAAACCTCGGCCCCTTCTTTACGGCGGATCAGGTCCGCCCCGGCAACGATGTTGCCCCACTGGTCGTCCCCCCCAATCTGGAGACGGACGCCGAGCCTGCGATAGAGCTGCAGGAAGTCGTAGCTTTGGAGAAGCTGGTAGTTAAACTCGATAAAGGAAAGGCCGGTTTCCATCCGCATTTTGTAGGCTTCAAAGCTGAGCATCCGGTTCACCGAAAAGTGGCTGCCGATTTCCCGGAGAAAGTCGATGTAGTTAAGATCCGCCAGCCAGTCCTTGTTGTTTGCAGGGCGGGCCTTGTCCCCGTCGAAGCCCAGGAACCGGTCCAGTTGGGCGCTGATGGAGGCGGCATTGGCGTCAAGCTGCTCGTAACTCAGCATCTTCCGCATCTCCGTCTTCCCCGAGGGGTCCCCGATACGGGCGGTCCCCCCGCCGATGAGGGCGATGCCCTTGTGCCCCGCCGCCATGAGGTGACGGTACGCGAAAAAGGGGACCATGTGGCCGATGTGGAGGCTGGGGCCGGTGGGGTCGCAGCCCACGTAGAAGGTCACCGGACCTTCGTCCATGAGCCGGGAAAGGCCGTCGGGGTCGGTGCATTGCTGGAAAAAACCGCGAGTTTTAAGGTTTTCAAGGGCTTGATTCATATAGTCACTATAGCCCGGTTTCGGCAACCGCTTCAACTCTGTCGGGGCTATCCGGTAGCTTCGGCAGCCTGTAGATAGAGGCAATATGCCGAACCCATGAGGGCGTGCACATAGGGCGGCCGCCCCAGACCCAGGAATACCTCACGGACCGGGACCAGTTCCACATCCACATACTCATCATCGTCCAGGTCCTGTTTGTCCAGGGGGCGTAAATCTTCGGCTAAAAAGATGTGGACATGGTTGGCCATAATCGCCGGGTTGGGGCTGAATTCCCCTATTTTCCGGATAGTGTTCGGGGCATAGGCGGTTTCTTCCCGCAGTTCCCGTGCCGCCGCCTCCAAGGGGTCCTCCCCGGGTTCAAATACCCCGCCGGGAAACTCCAGGCTGAGTTCCCGGGACCCGTGCCGCCATTGCCGGACCATCACAAATTCCTTCCCCCGTTCTGTTTCTATCACCGGTACCACAATAGCCCAGTCCGATGCATCAATAATCGTAAATACGCCGGATGTACCTGCGGGGGACCGGCAGGTGGTATCCCGGACCGATAAAACCCGGGAACGGTAGACTTCCCGCCGGGATTCTTCGTGCCAGATAAGGTGATCATTTTTCATGGGGATACCATACATCGGGAGAGGGGTTTCGTATACCGGTGTCAGGAGGAATTCCAAATAGGGAACGAGGAAAAACCGCCGAACATTTGACGGCCCCCCTGGAATCTCACCGGATTCAACTCAATGCCACTTTGACAGATTGCCCTCCATGCCTTATGCTGTATATGGGGGGGTTCTATGGCAATCATTACAATTTCACGTCAGTTGGCATCCCTGGGTGATGAAACCGCCAACGAATTGGCAAAACTGCTGGATTACCGGTTTGTGGATAAGTTGAGCCTGGAGGATAGGATAAAGTCCTACGGAGTGGCGGGGAAACGCCTCGAAAAGTACGATGAACGGAAGCCGTCGTTTTTCGCGTCCCTGTCCCAGGACCGGGATGATTATCTGCATTACCTGAAAACCGCCATGCTCACCGAAGCCGGGGCGGGGAGTTGTGTCTTTATTGGCCGGGGGGCTTCTGCCGTTTTCAAGAATATGCCCGGGGTACTTTCGGTGTTCCTGGTTGCCCCCATAGATATCCGCAGTGAACGGGTAAAAAGCTATTTCCACTGCGATGATAAGCGGGCCCGGCAAATTATCGACCAGAGCGACCGCGACCGCTTTGGGTTCCACCGGTATTTCTTTGATATTGACTGGAAGGACCCCTCAAATTACCACCTTACCCTGAATACGGGCAACCTGCACCCGTCCCTGGCGGCGAAGATCATCAAGGAGCTGCGGGATACGGCGATTAGCGCCGATATGGAGACCCAGAATGCTAAGCGGCTTAAGGAAATGACCCTTGGGCAGCGGATCATCCATCACATTTTGTACGAAAAGGAGCTTCCCATCCATTTCCTGGAGGCGGTGGTTTCCGACGGGGAGGTAACCCTTTTCGGGGTGGCCAATTCCCAGGCTCTGGTAGAAGCGGCGGTTTCCGCCGCAAAGGACGTAACCGGGGTGAGCGGGGCCCGTTCGGAGATTCAGGTGGTTCAGGAATATAGCGTGATGCCCTGATTTTTTCCCCTGCTAAAGTATTTTTTAGGGGAGCCCCTTACGGTGTGTAGGGGGCTTTTTATGCCAAAGTTTTTTAGAAGAGGGGCAGGGTGCACACTTACAGCGATGCTCCTTATGGGCGCTTGTTGTTTGCCGGAAGGGGGTTCATCCCCGGGTAGTTTACGGATACTCTCCTGGAATGTGCAGACCCTGTTTGACGGGAATCAGGTTGGCAACGAGTATGGTGAGTACCGGAGCGAAGCGGGGTGGGCGGAGGAAAAGTATTCTGCCAGGATAAGCGCTCTTTCCCGGGCAATAGACCAGATAGACGGGGGGCCGCCGGATGTTTTGGCGCTGATGGAGATAGAAAATCTCCAATGCTTGACAGCCCTTGCCCAGGGGGAGCTTGCGAAATACGGTTATAAGTGGATCTATTTTGCCGGCAACAAGGGAATGTCCCAGGGCCTTGGCGTGGTAAGCCGCATCCCCTTTACGGAAACCCGTGCCCATGGCATGGTCTGGGAGCAGGAAGCCGTTCCAAGGCCGGTGCTGGAACTGTGGATGCGTCCGGAGGATACCCCCCTGGTTCTCTTTGTCTGCCACTGGAAATCCAAACTTGGGGGGGAGGAGGAAACCGAAACCTTGCGCCGGGCTTCGGCCAGGATTATCCTCCGGCGGGTCCGGGAGATCCGGGCAGCGTATCCTGATATGCCCGTGGTGATCACCGGGGACCTAAACGAAAATCATGATGAGTTTTACCGCCGGGGGGGAAAGAGCCTCTGCGCCCTCGTGCCGGATGATCCGGACGCTGCAACCTATGCCGGCCTGGGGAACCATGACTTTTTAGTTCTCAGCGGTGAAAAACCTCCGACGGCTGCTTCCTTTGATGCATCAATACCGGCTTTCTATTCACCCTGGGGGCAGGAATTGCTGAACGGGTCCTATTACTACAAAAAAAACTGGGAAACCGTCGACCATTTCCTCCTAACAGAGCAATTCTTCGACGAGGCCGGCTGGGACTTTAGCGGGTGCCGGGTTTTGGCCGAAGATCCCTTCATCAACGCCAAGGGGACCCCCGCCGCATATAATCCCCGTTCCGGCTATGGGCTGAGCGACCACCTCCCCCTGATGCTGGAGCTGACCAAGTATTGACCCCCCCGGATGGGGTACTTTATCATTACCCCGTGCGCAACAAACTGACCAGGGAGTTGGCGGTCTGCGGCTGGAACGCCGTGACCGCCCTGGGGGAGACCCACCCCGAAATGGTACGCCGGCTCTTCCTGCGGGAGGACCGGCTGCCTCCGCTTACCGGGCTGTGTAAACACCTGGCCGAATGGAAACGGCCCTACAAGATCTGCGACGACGAAGAGCTGGAACGGGTCTGCAAGAGTAGCCGGCACCAGGGGGTGGCGGCCATGATCGAGGAACCCGAGGTAGAGCCCATCAATCAGGAGGATCTTGACGGCTGGGCCCGGGAGGGGAAGACCGGGCTTATCCTATTTTCAGTGGGGAACGACCACAACCTGGGGGCCATCGTCCGGTCCGCCGCCTTTTTCGACGCCCCCTTGGTGGTGCTTTCCGATACCGACGAGGCCGCCCAGCTTACCACCAGCGCCTACCGGGTTGCGGAGGGCGGCATGGAGCATGTGGCTTTCAGGCGGCTGCGGAATGCGCCGGCCTTCCTGAAAAGCGCCGCTCAATCCCTGCACATCATCGGGGCGGATCACCGGGCGCGGCTCCGGATACAGGACCTAAAGACCGTTATTGGAAGGCGTTCCGGAGGAGGGCGCCCCGGCATAGCCCTGGTGGTGGGCAATGAGGAAACGGGGCTGCCCCCGGAGATAAAGGAACACTGTACCAGCCTGGTGCGTATCCCCGGAAGCGGCGTCATGGAAAGCCTCAATGTTGCCCAGGCGGCGACCCTTTTTCTCCACGAGATATATGAACTCTGATCCTGCCGTGGAATCCTTCCTGCGGCTTCTCCGGACTTTGCCTCTGGAACTTCTTTTGAAAATGCCGGTCCTCAGTGACATCGCGGATCTGGGCGGCGGTAGTACCGGTGTGCGGCGGGGGCTGATAATGCGGCGGCTTGACCGGAGATATGCGCGTATCTGTGTGGTCCATGCGGAACTGGGCAGACTGGATTTTAAAAAGGCAAGGCCCGGTACCGGCCTTGAGGACATGGTCTTTGCGCAGACCGATTTTAACCGGTATCAAAAAATCAGCCGGGAAGATTTTAATACCTTTTTTGACGAAGGGCTGGATGATTTTGAGGATGTTTTCTATAAGAATAATTGTATGATGGATCGCGGGGCAGTACGGAAAGCTATTTTTCACTGGTACCGGGCGGAAGGGGAACACTATTATTGCGCGGCGGTAAATCCCCTGCTCCTGGGGATCATGCGTACCCTGCATACGTCCCTGGATTTCGCGCCCCTCCTAAGGGCAGAGGAAACGCAGCGGGAATGCGAAATCCTTATTCGTTTTTTGCAATCCCCAAATTTCAGCGCCCTTGTCCGCAGCCTCGACAAGGTTACGGTGATCCACCCGGACGGGATGACCACCACCCTTTCACTAAAAGATGAAACCCTCTACGGAACCTTTCACCCTGCCAATAAAGCCCACACCATCCGCTTAATTTAGGTGGGGATGCTAAACTCGCTGGTGAAGATGGTATCGCTTTGCAGATTGTTTATCATAAGTACCGGCTGCTGGGTTGCGTCCAGGGTATCCCGCCAGAGGCTGCCCTCGGGGTCCACGTGATTGCGCTGGGAAATGACCACCTTGGTGGGGAGGTGTACAAATTCATTGTTTACAAGGCCTATGATGAGCTTTGTTTTCCCCGCCATGGCCGCATGGGCCGCCGCGTTACCGAGCCGTTCACAGTAGATGGAGTCACTGGGCACCGCCGGGGCGGAACGGATCATATAGCTGGGATCGATGTACTTGAGGTTGGTCTCGATTTTCTTGTCATCAAAAAACTTCTGAATCCGGTCCCGCATATAGGTACCCACATCGGCCATCTTAACATTACCGCCCTCATCGGTTTTTACTTCCTTTATCAGCTTATCCTGCAGAGCCCCTTCGGCGATAATTATCACCGCATGGTGCCGCCGGTTAATCCGGTCCTCCAGGTGGTGGAGGAAGCCGTTGGGGCCTTCCAGGTCAAAGGGCACCTCGGGGATGAGCACGAAATTCACCTCGTGGCTGGCCAGGGCGGTATGGGCGGCGATAAACCCCGATTCCCGGCCCATCACCTTTACCAGGCCTATGCCGTTGATCTGGGAATTGGCCTCCATATGGGCGGCGGTTACCACCTCCACCGCCTCGGCAACCGCCGTGTCAAAGCCGAAGGACCGATCGATGAAGATGAAATCGTTATCCACCGTCTTGGGGATGCCCACGGTGGCAATCTTTAGCCCCCGTTTTTCAATTTCGTTGGCAATATCCAGGGAACCCCGCTGGGTACCGTCGCCGCCGATGGTAAAGAGGATGTTCAGGTTGAGCTGCTCAATGGCGTCTACGATTTTGGCAACCTCTTTACCACCCCCCCGGGCGCTACCCAGGAAGGTGCCCCCCAGTTTGTGGATATCATCCACATTTTTCATGGTAAGGGGCATAATATCGAACTTGTATTCCGGAAGGAATCCCTTGTATCCGTAGCGTATCCCCGAAATCCGACTTACCCCATACCGGGAGAGGCAGCGGACTATGGCCCGGATCACATCGTTGATCCCCGGACAGAGGCCCCCGCAGCTTACGATACCCGCATGAACGTGGTGGGGGGTAAAGTAGATCATTTCCCGGGGCCCGGCGCATTCAACCACATGGCTGCGTTTGATAGCGGTCTGTGCGCCCAGCTTTGCTTGGGGCTTGAGCAGGACGAACTCGTCATCCGTAACATAATTCGCGATCATATCACCCTTGATTTTTGACATGGCGATAGGCGAATGGACATTGCGGTTTCCCAACTCCTCAATCGTAAAATCGAAGGTCTCGTTTTCACTCATAGACGCCCCCTGGTTTTATTGTTATCGGTACTATATAGTATAGTAGTCATTAACGAAACCCTTTTCAAGATGATTGAAAAAAGGTATATTCAAGACAGGGTATTATTACTATAATACTAATAAATAAGCAAAGGAGTATGCCATGCTTGAAGAAAAAGTTAAACTCGCTCTGAATAATGTCCGCCCTTCCCTTCAGAACGACGGCGGGGATGTGGAATTCGTGTCCCTTTCCGATGATGGGACCGTTTCCCTCAAACTGACGGGGGCCTGCGGCACCTGCCCTATGGCCCAGATGACCCTTAAAATGGGGATTGAAAACTATTTAAAAAAGGAAATCCCCGAAGTAAAGGCGGTCGTGGGAGTATAACTCCCTTGGGGTCTAACCCGGATTTCCTCCCCGTAAACCTCCGCGAAATGGGGGAACGGGGTTGGGAATCCTGTGATTTCATCTTTGTTTCCGGCGACGCCTATGTGGATCATCCCTCATTTGCCGCCGCCCTGATTTCCCGTTTTCTCGAAGCCCGGGGCTTTCGTGTGGGGATTATCCCCCAGCCTGATTGGAAGGTCCCCGCATCCTACACCGTTTTAGGCCGACCCCGCCTCGCCTTTCTGGTTGGGGCCGGCAATATGGACTCCATGGTTGCCCACTATACCGCCGCCCGGAAGCCCCGTTCAGGGGACGCCTATTCCCCCTGCGGCAAAGCGGGGTTCCGGCCCGACCGTGCGATCTTAAAATATGTTGAAGGTATACGCGCGGCCTACAAGGACATCCCGGTAATCATTGGGGGCATAGAGGCGGGTCTCCGCCGGTTTGCCCACTACGACTACTGGTCCGACACGGTGCGCCGTTCGATTTTGCTGGACTCCAAGGCGGATATCCTGGTGTACGGCATGGGGGAGCGGCCCATTCTGGAACTCGCCCGGCGCCTTGCACGGGGGGAACCGGTCAAGGCTATCCGGGATGTCCGGGGCACCTGCGTCCGTTCCCAGGGGATGCCGCCGGAACTTTCCGTCCAACTGCCGGACTACGAGGCGGTGAAGGGCGCCGATCCTGCCTCCCTGCGGGCCTATGCGGAACACTTCATGCTCCAAAAGTTACACGCCGATCCCCAAACCGCCAAACCTCTGGCGGAACGCTCCGACGGAGACCGCTGGGTCCTCCAGAACCCTCCGGCTTTCCCTTTGGATACTGCGGATCTGGACCGGGTTTACGAGCTTCCTTATATGCGCCGGGCTCATCCGATGTATGATACCTCCGGGGGCATTCCGGCTTTACAGGAAGTGTGTTTCTCCCTGGTTTCCAGCCGGGGCTGTTTTGGCGGATGTTCCTTCTGTGCCATCACCTTTCACCAGGGCCGGGCGGTTACCAGCCGAAGCCGGGAAAGCCTGGTCCGGGAAGCGGAAACCCTGACCCGCCATAGGGACTTTAAGGGGTATGTCCACGATGTGGGCGGCCCCACGGCCAACTTCTACGGCGCTCATTGTCCCCGTCAGAAGGAGGGCAGCTTTTGCCCGGAAAAAGAGTGCCTCTACCCCAAAGTCTGCCCGCAGCTTAAGGCGGATCACCGGCCTTATATGGAAACCCTCAAGGCGCTGCGGAACATCAAGACTATTAAAAAAGTCTTTATCCGATCCGGTATCCGCTTCGACTATCTGGAACTGGACAAACAGCACGGCAGGGAATTTTTGAAGACCCTTTGCCAACACCACGTAAGCGGCCAACTCAAGGTTGCCCCGGAGCATGTTTCTGCAACCGTGCTTGCGGCTATGGGGAAGGGGGATCACGCTGCCTACGAAAAGTTCCAGAGGGATTATGCGGAAACGAATGAGCGGCTGGGATTCAAGCAGTACCTTATCCCCTATTTTATTTCCAGCCATCCCGGTTCAACCCTCAACGACGCCATAGAACTGGCCCTGTATATGAAGCAGAGCCGCTTCGTTCCGGACCAGGTGCAGGACTTCTACCCCACCCCGGGTACCATAGCGGCGGTGATGTACCGTACCGGCCTTGACCCTCGAACCATGGAGGGCATAATGATACCCAGGGGGGAGCGGGAGAAACGGCTCCAGCGAAGCCTGCTGCAGTTTAACCGCCGGGAAAATAAAGCCCTGGTGATTGAGGCCTTAAACCAGGCGGGGCGGGAAGATCTGATTGGGTCCGGGCCGGAGTGTCTGGTAAAGGGAGGATGAAATGGACGAACAAAATTCCGGAAAAAAAGAATTGCTGTTGATTACGGGATCTCCCCGGAAAAATGGCGTTACCGCAAAGCTGGCAGCAATGATGCTGGAAGAAGCGGGACTTCCGGATAAAAATATAAACGTTACCACCATTGATACCTATGCCCTGGCTTTAAAGCCCTGCATCCATTGCGGGTACTGCAAAAAAAAACCCTCATGTGTGAACAAGGACTTTCTGCCCGTTGACGCGGCTCTGCAAAGGGCGGATATTTTGGTTATCGCAAGCCCCGTGTATGGGCTGGGTTTTCCCGCACCCTTAAAAGCCCTTCTTGATCGGAGCCAGCAGTATTTTGAGGCAAAGTTTTCATTGGGGATCACTTCTATCAAAAAACATAAGAAGGCGGTGTTGTTAAGCGCCCACGGATCAAAGGATGCCAAGGGTGTTTTGTTTATGGAAGAACAGCTAAAAATAGTTTTTAAACTTTTTAATGCGGAGCTTAATGCAACCATAACGGCGCATAACACGGATAGCGGATACATAGATTTTGATGCGCTAAGGGACGAAATAAAAACAGCCCTTACTGGTATCCTTTTGCCCTGATTGCCTGGGATATTTCATTGGTTCTGCTGAGGATGCCGACAAAAAACGGCTTTACCATGTATTTAAAATTCTGCGCGTTTATTTTCATGCCCTTTGCCCGTAACGCCATCCTGATTTGATCAAAGTCGCGGCGTAAAACGGGAATAAACGCCAGGCTTATGCTTACCATGAGGGACACATCTTTTCCATCAATGTTGAATACCTTTAATGGTTTACTGAATCCTTCGATTACCTTGCAAAGGTCGCCGGTGCTTACCACTTTTTTGTAGCATTGGGTAATGTTGCAAATTAAAATCAAGCGGACCGTTAAATAGATCGCGTCCTGCACGAAACCCAGAATGAGATTAAAAACCGCCGCCAAAAAGACAAAGGGTAAAAATGAAAAGATGTACCGGGCTGCGGCAGGGGGACTTACCCGGCAAAGGATCATCGCAGCGATGTTGATTAATAGAAAGGCCGCAATAAAGGGCCAGTCAAAAAAGAAAATGGTTATGGTATAGGCAAATATGGATAAGAATTTTATCACATTAAGCATTTATTTCGTCCTTTATCATTTCGATGTAGGTAAAAATATTATTCGCGACATCACCCACAGCCCATTTCTTAACAAAAATGTCTATCCCCTTTTGTTTTAATATATACAGAAGGTCCATGGTCAGGGGTATTTCCAGGCCGAAGGACTTCATTTTTTCGATGTTGTCAAAAAGCTCATGTTTTTGAAATTCGGCCTTAATGCTGCCGTTTTCTATCACTACGATTCTGTCGGCGACAAGCACCTCGTCAATAACGTTGGTAACATATACCACCGTAAGGCCGGCTTTGTGAAGATCCACCACAATGTTTTGAATGTCCTTTTTACCCTTGGGGTCGAGCATTGCCGTGGGTTCGTCAAAGACGATGCACTGGGGGTTCATGGCCAGGACGCTGGCAATGGCCACCCGCTGTTTTTGCCCCATGCTCAGTTCAAAGGAATCGGTAAACTGTTCTATGGCCATGGTTTTTGAAATTTCGTCAATCCGGGTTTCAATTTCGGCATCGGTAAAGTTCAGGTTGCGCAGGCCGAAGGCAATATCATCCCGTACTTTTTCAAATACAATTTGATTTTCCGGATTTTGAAAAACCATGCCCAGGGTTTTGCGTAATTCTATAAAACTTTTTTTGCTCCTGGTGTTGATGCCGTTCACCAACACGGTGCCCTTTGTAGGCTTTATCAGCCCGGAAAGCACCCCGGCAAAGGTGGATTTTCCCGAACCGTTTCTGCCTACAATGGCAACGAACTCACCGCGTTGAATAGTTAAATTGATGTTCTTTAGAGCATGTCTACCCGAGGGGTACACATACTCTAAATTTTCTATGCTGATCATTTTTAGAGTTTCGCCCGAAGCTCCTCAAGGATACCCGGAATCTGATCGGGAGTTACATTGGCGTAGACCTTATCCGGAATTCCACCTTGTACCATGAATGCCGGGGCCAGAGAGCAGGCGCCGAGACACGCTACGGTCTGAACCGTAAAGCTTAAATCATCGGTTGTTATTTTTTTCTCTGAAAGTCCCAATTCTTTGCGGAATTTTTCCAGGTTCGGAACTGATTTGCGGACATGGCAGGCGGTACCATCACACACCTTGATGATGAACTTACCCTTTGGTTTAAGAGAGAAGTTTTCGTAGAATGTGGCTACGCCATAAATCCTGGCTTCGCTCACGCCAAGTTTTTTCGCCACGCAAGCGAACGTTTCGGGCGGCAGGTAATTGTACTTTTCCTGAATGCCCTGCAGTATCGGAATAATCGATCCGGGGTTGGCCCCCCACACCTTTATGACGGCGTCAACAATACCGGGGTCAAATTTCGTGTTGTTTTCGGTATCTTCTTCGTCAGGATCATCCAAAAGATATTTCTTCACCGGTTTATCCAGGAAGATTTTTATGGCATACATAGATGCTATCTCTATGGGGATTTCAATGATGTTTGCAATAACCCTCCCCGCAAGTATCACCATAAACGCCCGCTTATACATGATGCTCAGCCATAGGGTGGTAAGGCCCAGGTGGATAAAAACATGCACGATAATGACACTGATCACCAGCCGTACAAAATAGGATTTGTTTGAAGGCGTCTTGTAGAGGAAGAAGCCGTACACTAAACCGGTTAGCAGGGCATTAAGGGTAAAGCCCGCAAAGAAACTCGCCTTGGGCATAAGCAGCATGCCCAAAATGTCCGCCACAACGCCGATAAGGCCGCCCCAAACCGGGCCTAAGAGCGTGGCGGTTATAATAACCGGCACATAGGCGAAACTGAGGCGCAGAATTTGAGTTTCCACAGAAATGAATCGTTGGAAGACGATAAGGATAGCCAGAAGTAAGCCGGCAAGAACAACCTTCTTTACCTTAGGCATAAGAACCTCCTTGTTTTGGTTCGTGCAAGATCGGCACGAAAATTTCAGCAAATTGATGTTCCTTTAAGCCTGTTCGTTGAAGGCATAAATAAACAACTTTGTCTACACGAGAAGCTTTCGCTAGTGTATGGCACTTTTTTCACGGTGTCAAGGATTTTTTTTACTTTTTTACGGAATTTTTAGGTTCGGATGATGGTGATGTTTCCCAAAATTGCCCTTCCCAGGATATACAATTCGGGGGACTCCGTATCATCGGAGGCCCCCGGTTCGTTTGGGGAAAATATTCCCGCAAGGAAGGGGGTGGTTTTATTGATGACCCTCACGTTTTTTGGAACATGGATTTCGGTTAGGCCCAGGTAGGAATGGACGGTCAGGACGGTTTTCCCCTTGGGCAAATCATGTTCGTTGATGGTTATTC
>BNUX01000021.1 GCA_025997675.1 Spirochaetia bacterium
CGCAAACTCAAAGGTTCCGGGTAATAGCTGTTTATTGAGGTCCACATTGACGAATAACGTTCCTTGCCCTTTATGGGTGCTTTTGTATACTGCCATTATTCGGCTATTGTATCATACTTTCCTTATGGTTTACAGATGCTTTTTCTACAATCTCAACAGGAAGTCAGCGCCTGGCTTCGCCGGCTTGGAATGGTGAATTAGTGGGAACGAAACTCATTGCAAGGATCATCATAGACCTTGCAATGACGCTCCTTCTCTTATGCGCTTACGCTTACCGCATAACCGGAGACGCTGCTCACGAATGGATAGGCGTTTGTGTGTTTGTGCTGTTTATCGCACATAATGTCATCAACCGCACATGGTATAAAACTATTTTCAAAGGCAAATACACGCTGCGCCGCGCCGTAATGACAGCCTGCAATGCCGCGCTTGTATTCACTTTTGCCGTCGTTTTAATCACCGGCTTGCTGCAGTCCCGCGCCGTGTTAGCGTTTCTGCATCTTCCCGGCGGAATGTTGTTGCGGGGCATACACACGACCGCAGCCTATTGGGGCTTGCCGTTAACCGGCGTTCACCTTGGGCTTCATTGGGGAATGTTTGTAAAGGGGACGCGCAAAATATCAGGCATGAACGGCGAAAATCGCGCCCGCATGGTAGCGGCAAAAGTAACGGCGTTTCTGTTTGCCGCTTTTGGTGTATGGGCGTCTTTCGACCGGGATATGTTCGCAAAATTATTTTTAGGGTTTTCCTTTGACTATTGGGATGAGAGCCGTCCCGCGGTTTTGTTTTTTGCCGCTATGCTTTCGATTATGACGGTCTACGTTTTTGTCACGTATTACACGTTAAAAATAGCGGAACGGCAAAAAATGTTGTACAAAAGTAATATGTTTAGCGAATTGGAGGTTATAAGCATGAAAACTGCTCTATGTTATTTCAGTGGAACGGGGAATGGATTTGACTTGGCTATAAAATTAAATGAAAATATTACTGATAGTAGTATCTTCTATATCCCCAATATAGATATAAACGTATTAAATAAATATGAAAGAATAGTAATTATATCCCCCGTATATTGTTTTGGTGTGCCGATTATTATTAAACAATTTTTACAAAGTTTATCGAATTATAAAAACAAAACCTTCTACGGAATACTTCGTTTTGGCGGCTTTAGTGGTAATGCTAAATACTATCTTAAGACTATCTTTGACAAAAATAATTTGTCCTGTAACAATATTTATACATTACAAATGCCTGAAAACTATACGCTCTCTTTTGTTCCACCTGAAAAACATATAGACAAACAATTAAAAAAATCAAGAATAACAATTGAATTAATTGCAAAAAAGATAATTGTCAACAATAAAGACAGGATCAGGAAAAATTTATTTTCATTCTGTGATAGAATACACGAAATAAATGCTTCTAAATGGGCAACAATGAGTAAAGAATATTTTACTGTTACAGACAAATGTAATAAATGTGGATTATGCATAAAAATATGTCCTGCAAAAAATATTGAGATGGATAATGAGAATATACTGTTTAAGGAAAATTGTCTGGCTTGTTTGGCCTGTTATCACCGATGTCCAACTTGCTCAATAAATTATAAGGACAAAACATATAATAAAAAAAGATATGTAAATCCTCATGTTGATTTAAATAAAATGGAATAAAGGATTGGTACTTCATGAGAAAACTTATTTTTGTAATATTATTATCTATTTCATTTATAGAATCAGTAACCGCAATGGAACAATCTCCAAATACAGTATTTCTTAATACCACTTTTAATATAGGATCATTCAGCGCAGGTGAATATGACAGCGGTTCTGTATTTTTAGGCGGTTCATTGTCGGCAGACTGGATCCCCAATGGAAAGATAGGTTTAGCATACGGAATAGAAACCGGTTTACTTGGTGGGAAAAAACAGACTGATAACAGTATCATATTAGGTATTCCTGTTATTTTTCGACTTGGATGGCACCCCAGCTTTATTAACATCGAAAATACCGACCTGTTTATTCTTGCAAAAATTGGCTGGGGATTTGGATTATGGGGATCTCATTTAGACAATGGTTCAACTCCCGGCGGTATTGTTTGCGGGATCAATATCGGCGGATGTTACGCTTTTACACGGCTGATAGGCGTTTATGCAGAAACAGGATATAATTATTATGGGTTAGCTCGAAACGACAACTATCCTGAATATCCTTTGGGTTATGGGAGCGGTAAAATTTACGTAACCGTAGGTGTATCCATAAGACTTAATTGACTTCTACTAAAAAGGCAGGTTTATGAGAAAGTTTGTTCCGGTATTTGGGGTCGCCAGATGTCTACATCTCCGTGTTGCAGAACCGGCAAAGCGGGAGCCGGGTCTGCCATGTTGATAAAGTGTACTTGACAAACCGGGCGCTTTTCATATAGACTAGAACTCATCCAGTGCGGTCGTCATATAACGGTATTATCCAAGCTTCCCAAGCTTGTGACGCGGGTTCGACTCCCGTCGACCGCTCTATTCAAAGACACGCTTGTATTTACCCTTCCTATGGTGTAGTATGAAAAATATCACGCTAGATATGCGGCATTTGGGCTAAGCCCCTGAAGGAAAAAAGTATGAAATACCAGCGCTTGTTTACGGATTCCCAATCCGGGCCTTATAAGGATATTCAGTGGGAAAAACGGCGGAGCGAAATCCGCAACCCCGATGGGAAAGCCATTTTTGAAGAAGATACGGTGATCGTCCCCTCCTTTTGGAGCCAGATTGCCACGGATATTATTGCCCAGAAGTACTTCCGCAAGGCCGGCGTTCCGGCGGATAAGGGGGCGGAATGGAAAAAGTGGGCGCCGGGCGCCGTTTCAGAATTTCCCCTCCCCGCAGATGGGGCGGAACACGATAGCCGCCAGGTTTTCCACCGTCTGGCCTATACCTGGATGGATTGGGGCAAAAAGAACCGCTATTTCGACAGCGACGAGGATGCCCGGAGCTTCTACGATGAAACCTGTTATATGCTGGCCCATCAGATTGCGGCCCCCAACAGCCCCCAGTGGTTCAACACCGGGCTCTATGCGGTCTACGGCATCGACGGGCCGGCCCAGGGGCATTACTACTTCGACCCGGCGGACAATACGCTCAAGCAATCCGACAGCGCCTATAAGCGGCCGCAACCCCATGCGTGCTTTATCCTTTCGGTTGAGGATGACCTGGTAAACGACGGGGGTATCATGGACCTGGTTACCCGTGAGGCGCGGCTCTTCAAGTACGGTTCCGGTACGGGCTCCAACTTTTCCCGGATACGGGCGGCCTCTGAAGGGCTTTCCGGGGGCGGGGTTTCTTCGGGACTCCTGTCCTTCCTCAGGATTGGGGACCGGTCCGCTTCGGCGATAAAGTCCGGGGGCACCACCCGGCGGGCGGCTAAGATGGTTACCCTGGACATTGATCATCCGGACGTGGAAAAGTACATCGACTGGAAGGCCGGGGAGGAACACAAGGTGGCTTCCATGGTAACCGGCTCGGCGGTGGTGAAGAAGAACCTGGATGCCATCAAAAAGGCTCTAACCACCTTCCGGGGGCCCGATGAGGACCGGTTCAACGCCGAAAAAAACCACGATCTTGCCACGGCCCTGGGGAATTCCCTGAAGGACAAAATCCCCCCCACCTATCTCTACCAGCTTCTGCGCCGTCTGGAGCAGGGGGACGGCGAAGTGAATCCCCGGCTCTTCACCACCGCCTGGGATGACGAGGCCTACAACACGGTTTCCGGTCAGTCCTCCAACAACAGTCTGCGGGTCAGTGACGGCTTCATGCGGGCGGTGCTGGAAAACGAAGACTGGAACCTTACCGGCCGCATCAGCCATAAAGCCGTCAAGACCGTAAAGGCCCGGGATATCTGGTCCCAGGTTGCCCGTTCCGCCTGGCAATGCGCGGACCCGGGGCTCCAGTACCACACCACCATCAACGACTGGCATACCTGCCCTGCGGGTGGGGAAATCCGGGCCTCCAACCCCTGCTCGGAGTATATGTTCCTGGACGATACGGCCTGCAACCTCGCCTCAATCAACCTGGCCGCCCTCTACGATACGCAAAGCAAAACCTTTAATATAGAAGGATACCTCCACGCCATCCGGCTATGGACTACCATCCTGGAAATCTCCGTGGTTATGGCCCAGTTCCCGGCGCCGAAGATCGCCCAGCTTTCCTACGAGTACCGGACCCTGGGCCTGGGGTACGCCAACCTGGGCACCCTGCTGATGCTCATGGGCCTGGCCTACGACTCCGCCGAGGGCCGGGCGGTGGCGGCCTCCCTTTCCAGTTTGCTTTCCGCCGAAGCCTACACCCAGTCCGCCCGCATGGCCGCCGGCCTCGGCCCCTTCCTTCGCTACGGGGACAACCGGGATGCCATGCTCCGGGTAATCCGCAATCACCGCCGGGCGGCTTGTAATGCCCCCGCCGCAGAATACGAGGAAGTGCACACCCCACCTAAAGGGATAGATCCCGATTTCTGCCCCGCCTATCTCCTGGACGCCGCCCGCGCCGCCTGGGATCGCGCCCTGGACCTGGGGCAAGCCCACGGCTACCGGAACGCCCAGGTCAGCGCCATAGCTCCCACGGGAACCATCGGCCTCCTGATGGACTGCGATACCACCGGGGTGGAGCCCGACTTTGCCCTGGTCAAGTTCAAGAAACTCGCCGGGGGGGGCTACTTCAAGATCATCAACCAGTCGGTCCCCCCCGCCCTCTTAGCCCTGGGCTACACCCCGGAGCAGATCGATGAGATCATCGCCTATGCCACGGGCCGGAAAACCCTGGCCGGGGCGCCGAAGATTTCCCTGGAGGCTCTGGAAGCCAAGGGCTTTACCCCCGCCGCCCTTGCCGCCGTGGAGGATGCGGTAAAAACCGCCACCGGCCTGGAAGGTGTCTTTAACCCCTGGATTTTAGGCAAACCCTTTGTGGAGGAAACCCTCAAGATTCCCGAGTCCACTTGGTCGCTCCCCGGCTTCAGCCTCCTCCAACACCTGGGCTTTAGCGCCGCCGATATTGAGGAAGCGGAACTCTACGCCTGCGGAACCATGGGCCTTGAGGGCGCGCCGCACCTGAAAAAGGAGCACTTGATGGTTTTCGACACCGCCGCCCCCTCGGGGAAAAACGGCAGGCGCTCCATCCCCTGGACCGCCCATATCGGCATGATGGCCGCCGTCCAGCCCTTCATTTCCGGGGCCATCTCCAAGACCATCAACATGCCCAACAACGCCGGGTACGAGGATGTAAAGGGCGCCTATATGCTTTCCTGGAAGAGCGCCCTCAAAGCGGTGGCCCTCTACCGGGACGGCTCCAAACTCTCCCAGCCCCTATCCGCCCTTGCCCCCGGCACGGACCCCCTGGCGGATACCATCCTGGCCCTGGAGCGGGGTCTGGCAAACCCGGAGCGGGCCGCCGGAGGCGGGGCAGTAGCCCACACCGTTGCCCCAACGGACATCCGGGGTAAACGCCGTTCCCTGTCAAACCGCCGGGTGGGTTATACCCAGAAGGCTAAGCTGGGGGGACATTCCATCTTTATCCGCACCGGGGAGTACGATGACGGCTCCCTGGGGGAAATCTTCCTGGACATGCACAAGGAAGGGGCAGCCTTCCGCAGCCTCCTCAACAGCTTTGCCATCGCCGTGTCCCTGGGGCTCCAGTACGGGGTCCCCCTGGATGAGTACGTGGACGCCTTCATTTTCTCCAAGTTTGAGCCCAACGGCATGGTTCAAGGCCACGATTATGTAAAGATGGCCTCCAGCGTTATGGACTTCATCTTCCGGGATTTGGCCATCAGCTACCTCAAACGCAACGACCTGGGCCAGGTCAAGCCCGAGGACCTGCTGGATAACAGCCCCCAAAACGAGGTTCCCGAAACTAAGCGGTCCGGCGCTTCCCGCCACATCCGCGGCAAATCTGCACCCAAGGCGGGGCCGGAGAAAACCGGCAAGAATGCGGCTATGGATAGCGATACCGCCAAGATCGCTCAGGCCCGTATCAAGGGTTACGAGGGCGACCCTTGCCCCGCCTGCGGCTCCTTCACCCTGGTACGGAACGGCACCTGCATGAAGTGCGACACCTGCGGAGGGACTACGGGGTGTAGTTAGGGTAAAATTATGCAATATAATGCATAAAATATATTTAATGAATAGAAATGTGCACTGTACTGCATAAACTATTGACATGATCCCCCATACTATCTCTATACTGCATCTATGATCCAACGCCTCGAATACCTGCAAAAGCTCATTGTTTTTAAGGATAAGCGTCTTATCAAGGTGGTCACCGGGATACGGCGGTGCGGGAAATCCACCCTATTTACCCTGTACCAGCAGTATCTTGTGGAAAACGGGGTATCCAGGGAACAGATTATTTCCATAGACTTTGAGGACATTGATGTTGCGGAATTGCGGGATTATAAAAAGCTCCATGACCATATTCGAGACCGGATCATCCCGGACAAAATGAACTACGTGTTTCTTGACGAGATTCAACAGGTAGCGGAATTCGAACGGATGGCGGGCAGTCTTTTTATCAAAGAAAATATAGACCTGTACCTGACCGGCTCCAATGCCTATATGCTCTCCGGCGAAATTGCCACCCTGTTATCGGGGCGGTATATCGAAATACAGATGCTGCCCCTTTCCTTCCGGGAATATGTTTCCGCAAGCGGGGACGATAAGGAACTGCCCCGTAAGTATACCCGGTATCTGACGGAAAGTTCCTTCCCCTACACCCTGGAACTGACGGGTAAAACGGCTGCGATCAACGAATACCTGGGGGGCATTTATAACACCATCATCCTGAAGGACGTGGTGACCCGGAAAAAGATAACCGATCCCATGATGCTGGAAAGCCTTATCCGGTTCATGTTTTACAACATCGGGAACCTGACATCCACCACCAACATTGCCAACACCATGAAGTCCGAACACCGGCCTATTTCGGTACATACGGTAGAAACCTATCTGTCCGCCCTTACGGACTGCTTTATCCTCTATAAGGCCGGCAGGTATGATATCAAAGGAAAGCAATACTTAAAGACCGGGGATAAGTATTACCTTGCCGATATTGGACTGCGGTATTACCTGCTGGGTACAAAAAACGTTAACTTGGGGAGTATCCTGGAAAATGTGGTCTACCTGGAATTGTTACGCCGGGGCGCCAGGGTCTATGTGGGAAAATCCGGCGACAGTGAAATTGATTTTATCGCCGAATGGCCCGGTGAAGAGATCACCTATTTCCAGGTTGCCCTAACGGTGCGGGAGCAATCAACCCTGGAACGGGAACTGGCCCCCCTAAACAGCATCAAGGATCACAACCCCAAATGTCTCTTAACCCTGGACGATGACCCGCCGGTATCGTACAACGGCA
The DNA here is from genome assembly GCA_025997675.1 of Spirochaetia bacterium. Classification (GTDB taxonomy): domain Bacteria; phylum Spirochaetota; class Spirochaetia; order Treponematales; family Breznakiellaceae; genus Termitinema. Next base: position 7,391 of record BNUX01000021.1, read on the forward strand.
TCCGGCAGCGTAATGTTTTAGACTGGCTTATGGACGGCTAATTACGCGGGGTAGTTCAGGTTTTCCTGCCCCGGCCATCCTGCATGTCCTGCAGCATATTGACGTTACGTTCAATCTCGGCGGCAAGTTCCGCTTCTGTCGGGAGAATTGTTTTATACTTCGACGCGAAAATCTGTTTGTTTTCTTTTAATACCGAGTATTTGACCATTGTTTCCGATTTATCCGTGCAAAAGATGATACCGATAGTGGGATTGTCGTCTGCACCGCGCTTTAACTCATCAAACATGCGGACATACATATCCATCTGTCCGATGTCCTGGTGAGTCAATTTTTGTGTTTTCAGGTCAATGATTACAAAACATTTGAGCAGGTAATTATAAAACACTAAATCAACATAAAAATGATCGGTTTCCGTACTGACCCGCATTTGCCGTGAAACAAATGAAAATCCCTTACCCAATTCCAGCAGAAACTTTTGTAAATTGCTGATGAGGGCTGTTTCAAGCTGTGTTTCCTTGCCTGTTAGATATTCCGGCACATTAAGAAACTCCAGGACATACGGGTCTTTGACAAAATCAGTTGCATCCGAAATCACCGGGATATTAGATTTTTTAGTTATTTTCTGTGATGAAAGCAAACGCCGATAATATCCGGTTCTGATGTTGCGCTCAAGAGTACGAGAAGACCAGTTTTGCTCTGCCGCTTCCCTCACATAATAGTCCCGTTCTCTTGCGTCATCAAGCCGTATAATTTGTCGTATATTCGTCCAAGTTGAATTCTCTACGCACTGCGTAGACAATTCAGGAAAAGTAAGATAGAACTTTCTGAAATTCCAAAGATTTGCCTCTGAAAAGCCCTTTCCGAAGGTATCGCCCAGATACCGTGAAAGATTGACTATCAAATAATCTCCATAATTTGCCCGATCCTTGCCGTTTTGCTCCTGTTCAACAATGCGTTGGCCGATTTTCCAGTAGGTTTGTACCATAACAGAATTGACCGCGCGGTAGGCGGTATTCCGGGCCACCTGCAATAATGCGGAAACGTCGGTGAAAAACCGCTTTTCAATAGCGTCTTTCGGTGCTGCCATATGTGAGGACCTACTTCTTAGGCAGGGTAGTTCAGGTTTTCCTTCCCTGCATTTTTCAGCACCGCCCCATACCGCGCCGCTTCCCACTTAGCCATGTTCAGGTTCTGCTCCGAGTAGTTGCCGCATTCGGCGGGAGAAGCGCCGGGGATGGGTCCCTCAAAGGCAACAATCCAGTCCATCAGTTTCCGAATCAGGGGCAAAACCTCGGTGGATGTTCGCTTCCCTTCCAGGATCACATAAAACCCCGTGCGACATCCCATTGGCCCAAAATAGACGGTCTTATCCGCCCATTCCTTGTGGGAGCGCAGGAAGGTCGCCCCCAGATGTTCGATAGTGTGGAGTGCCGGCATATCAATCACCGGTTCCTTATTGGGCTCCTTAAACCGCATATCGAAGGTGGTAAGGATGGTATCCCCGAATTTATCCTGCCGGGACACGTAAAGCCCCGGTTTCAGGCGCAGATGGTCGATTTGAAAGCTTGCAATCTTTTCCATTATCTTCTCCTATAAATATAATTTACGCTATTTTGTTTCAGTCCCAGTCCCGCACAATCCGCCGCACAATTTCCCCTGAATGCTTTGACGCAATGGGCAGAAACTGATCGTGGGTAACCGGCGATTCCGCCCCGGCGACATCCGAGATGGCCCGGATAATCAGGCAGGGGACCGAAAAGAGGTGGCAGGCCTGGGCTATGGCGGCCCCCTCCATCTCCACCGCCCGGATATCGGGGAAGGTTTTGCGGACCGCGTTTATCCGTTCCGCCTCGTACATGAACACATCCCCGGAACCGATGAGCCCCCGGACGTGGTGAAACTCCGGCGGCAGCACCCCCTCCTGTTTCAGGCTGTCCACAGCCGCTTCCCCCCGAAGAATCAGGTCCTCGGGAACGGTAAACACCGGGGGCATACCCGGAAGCTGGCCCGGGGCATAGTTAAAAACAGTAACATTCGCATCGTGCTGAATTGAGCCGTTGGAGATGATGGCGTCCCCAAAGCTGAGGGAGGGGTCGATGCCCCCGGCGGAACCGGTGTTGACTACCATATCGGGATGGTAGTGATCGATAAGCATGGCGCAGCCTACCGCCGCATTGACCTTGCCGATGCCGCAGCGCAGCAGAACCACGGGTTTTTTCTCTAGCTTCCCGGTAAAAAATTCATAGGCCCCGATAGTTTTGGCGCCCACATCCTCCATGGCGGCTTTTAGCAGGTCTACCTCAGCCTCCATGGCTCCTATAATACCAATCATGATTAACCTCTGTTATGTTACTGAATAATGATCCGCCAGGGATTTCCGCCATTCGGAGCGGTTTTCTTTATCTTCCCATTCAACTATTTTTTTGATGGTGAATCCCCGGGTATCCTGGGGGTTAGTGAAGTGAACCACGCCAAAGCGGCCGCCGCCTATGTAGGTGACCGCATCCCCCCGTTCCAGGCCTTCATTTTCCGCCAGCCGCCCTAATACACAGTCAAAGTGAACCGCCTCTCCGCTTGCCTTATCGGTAAGCGCTGTGGACAGATCCCGTATGGGCTTCCCGCAATAGGGACAGTCGGGAACCGGAATGGGCTCTGAGGGCACTACCGGGGGGATCCATTTTGGCCGGTCAACGAATATCCCTCGGGTTTTATCGAACCGGGGATTATCGCCCTTCTTTTTCGTATCCCTGGCCCAGGTCTCCTTATCTTTTTCCTTGCGCCTGAATCCCTGGCGCCTATTGCCGCTTCCCCGTCCGCTGCCGCTCATGAACCGTCCCTCCCTGCGGAATACCAAGGATCTCATTGCTCATGACCAGGGCCATGCGCTGAATCGCTTCGTCAAGATATCTCTCACTATTTATCTTCGCCTTTAAAAGGGCTATTCGTGAGGCTCCTGCCTGGTTTTCCCGCTGAACTACCTGCGGAATCTTCCGCAGTACCCTTATCATACACGCTCCGTAAACGCCGATGCAAGATGGACAATCTCATGGGGGCTTATAAAAACCACATCAAATCTGACACCCATTCCATTATATTTTCGATGTTCAAGGAGGAAATACTTAGCTGTTTCGATGATTCTGCGCTGCTTTTTTTCATTTATCCCCAGCCGGAGGTCCTCAAACCCGTAGTGGGACCAGGTCTTTACCTCCACAAATACGATGGTCTCTGCGTCCTGGGCAATAATATCAATTTCCCCGGTCCGGGAACGGAAATTCCGGGCCAGTATCTGCATCCCCTTCTTTTCCAGGGCCTCCGCCGCTTTGGTTTCCCCTTCCCGGCCCCGGGAACTTTTGTTCATGCGTTTTCCCTGGCAATAACGAATGCCAGGATTTTCGCCACCGTATCCCAGCACCATTCGGGTATATAGTCCCCGGTTTTTCCGGCTTGCAGGAGCGCCGCAAGGCTTGGGTCCTCCATCACGGTAATCCCCGCCTCACGGGCTATGGCGATGATCCGCTCCGCTTCCCTGCCCCGTCCCGCAGCGACAATTTTCGGCGCCGGCATATCCGGGGAGTAGGCAATGGCTGCGGCTTGTTTCACCGGGACACTCCTTCATTCATATCCTTTAGGATAACTTTTTCCGCGACCATTCCCAGCAATTCCCGCAAGGTCCTTTCCAGGGCTGCGGGCCGCTTCGGGGGAGGGTAGATACGAACAATAAGCGTACCGCCGCTTTTACCCGCATTTTCCAGCGTAAAGGACCAACGGCGGCTATCGGTTGCAACATCCAGGGCGAGGCAATCCACTTTCCAGGGTATAGCGTTGGTATCGGCTAATAGTACGCGTAAAGACACGCTGTAATCAACACCTCCGGAACTGAATGAAAAGGGCAGGTTTATCCAGCGCCGGCCGTCCTTACCGGGGATCTTATTCAGGACGCCCAGAAGGGGGCTCTGCCCTTCGATTCTTTCCGCCATGTCCCGGACCTGCTCCGGACTCAAATCGTCTTCGGAATGGGGGGTCTGAGCGCCGTCATGTCCCGCGCCACTCCCGTGCCGGCTTCCGCCCCTATTTCCATCATCCCCCCTATCCGGGCCTTCCTCCCCGGCAATGGCGGCGGCATACTTCTCCAGGGCTTCCGTACTCAGCGTAAGCCCCTTGCCGGCAGCAGCAACGGCAGCCAGGGCAACAGGCCGAATCCGGTCTATAGTGCCGCCGTCTTTTTGGGGAAGTTTCAAGGACAATACTTCCTGGCGGAGCCGTTGGATTAGTTTGGTGTCCAAGGGGAGTGAAAAAAACGGTATAAGGGAAAGCAGGGAAGATGAAAGTTTATCCTGGGGAATCCCCAGAACACGGGCAAGATCCTTACCCAGACGAGGCATCCCCCCATTCCCAATGTCCACAGGGTGTTCTACGGGAAGTTTCGCTGTTTGCAGGGGATCTGCCTTTACCGGAAAATCCGGACCGCCGAGCTTGCCTCCGGTAGCTCCAGGGATCTTCATCCCGTCAAAACAGGGGAGGCGTCCTATGCCTGGGCGCTTTCCGGGGCCGAAGTGGTTTCCACCGCCGCCGCAGCAACGGAAGGAGTTTTTCCACCCTTTGCACCTTTCTTGACGATAAGTTCCCGGATCTTGGCGGCCTTACCGATCTTGTCCCGGATATAGTAGAGCTTGGCCCGGCGCACCCTGCCGGCGCGGGTCAGTTCTACCCGGGTAACCCGGGGGGAATGAATGGGGAATACCCGTTCAACCCCGACGCCATAGGAATTTTTCCGTACCGTAAAGGTTTTCCCCACCCGGGAATTCTTCATGGCAATAACCAGTCCCTCGTAGACCTGAATACGCTCGTTTTTGCCTTCAACGATCTTAAAATGAACCTTTACGGTATCACCGACCTTGAAATTGTCCAGTTCATCCTTCATCTGGGAGGCTTCTATGGCCCGTATCTCGTTCATTCCTCTCTCCCCCTAGTTCCTGTATAAGTTTACGGGTTTCTCCATCAAAGAGGCCCGTATCTTCCCCCCGGCGGATTAAATCCGGCCGCAGGGCAAGGGTTTTTTCGACCCGCTTTTTCAGGCGCCAACGCCGTATATTTTCATGGTGCCCCGAAAGCAATAGCTCCGGAACCTTCAATGTACCATATAATTCCGGCCGTGTATACTGGGGATACTCCAAAAGGCCGCCGGAAAAACTCTCCTCCTCCAGTGACTCCGCCGTTATCACCCGGTCCACCAGCCGGTAGGTGGCGTCTATCACGGCCAGGGCCGCCACCTCCCCGGAAGAAAGCACGTAGTCCCCGATGGAGATCTCCTGGTCCACATAGGCGTCGATGATACGCTGGTCTATCCCCTCGTACCTGCCGCAGAGGAGGATCAGCTCATCCTCCCGGGCCAGTTCCCTGGCCACATCCTGGGTGAAGGGCCGCCCGCCGGGACTTAGGTAGATAACCCTTCCCGAAAGGTGACCGGCATCGTCCTTCGGGACGGCACCCACGGATTCCAGGGCCTTACCCAGGGGTTCCGCCAGCATCAGCATCCCCGCTCCGCCGCCATAGGGGGCGTCATCGCAGGTTCTATGCTTATCCAGGGCAAAATCCCGGATATTAACCGAACGATACGCCACAATCCCCCGGTTTACCGCCTTTGCCATGATGGAACTGGCAAAATAGGCGTCAATTATCTCCGGAAAGAGGGTTAGCACCGTATACTTCATGCTAAAATCCAGCTTTCCAGAAGAACTGCCCGGCGTTTTTCAATGGACGCATTATCCACATCCACCTCGCCGAAAAATTCTTTCCGAAAGGGGACCAGCCGAAACTCCCCACCGGGAAGCCGCAGCTCTATGAGCTGGCCGCCCCCGCCCTCCAGCACATCCGTTATATATCCCCGGACTGCGTCCGCCGTATCAATAACCGGTATGCCCCGCAGATCCTCAACATAATACTCGTCCGTACCGAGGGGGGCCGCATGGTCCCGGCCGGTACACATCTCCGCCCCGGAAAGAACCCTGGCAGCCTCCGGCGTATCGATTCCCCGGAACTTTATCGCCAAGGAAGAACCAACACGGAGGGTTTCTTCTATATAGAAGAGGGTTTCCCGGTTTTCCCTGCGGAGAACAACCGTTTCAAGCTGCTCCACATGCTCTGCCTCCCCCGAAAGGGGCTTTGCTTTTACAAAACCCTTGATACCAAAGGGGGCGCCCACCAGGGCTACCACAAATTGTTCGGTCAAATGCCGCTATTAGTCCAGGATTTCCAGAACCGCGTGCTTTCCGCCTTTAGCGGTGGCGGCCTGGAGCACCGTCCGTATTGCCTTGGCGATACGGCCGTTTTTACCGATAACCTTACCGATATCCGCCGCCGCCACCCTCAGTTCCAGAATAGTAGACTTTTCCCCCTCAACCACCCGTATATCAACCGAGGCAGGATCGTCAACCAGGGACTTTACGATGTATTCAACCAGATCCTTTTCCATAGGCGCTCCTGAAACTCCCGTTTCTTATACGGAGATGTTTTTCCTGTTCAGAATCCGGTGAACCGTATCGCTTACAATAGCCCCGTCCTGCAGCCAAGCCTTAACCCTATCCTCATTGACCAGGATCTGCTTATCCTCAGCCTCGATGGGATGATAATACCCCAGTTCCTCAATCGTTTTACCGTCCCGGGGCGCCCGTTTGTCCATAACCACAATGCGGTAGTAAGGGCGTTTCTTAGTACCGAATCTCTTGAGCCGAATGCTGGCGCTCATCAAGTCCTCCTGATATCGTGCATGAAATAACAGTATATGAAATAGATTATTTTTAGTCAATGCGTCTATTTGACGATATTATACCATGATACAGATGCTGTTTTCAATACGATTCCAGTCACAGCTCCGCCGGACCAGGGGGGAACTTGTCTCGTCCCTGGAAAACACCATCCTCCGGGCGGCGAAAGCCTCCGGGGCAAAGGTCCGGGTGGAACATCGCAGTATCACCGCTTCCTTTGATGAGAATACCATAGGACTCGCTTTAGATATACTTCTGGTCCTGGAGGCGGTCCTGGGAGCCCTGCAAAAGGCTGAAACGGATCTGTATGGGTATAGCTGTATCCTTGGCCGGGATATTGCCGAGGATGGGGCAGCCCTGATCCGTAATTTGCCCCGGGAGGGTACCACCGGCATCTGGTGCTCCAAACCCCTGCGGCAACTCCTGGACCCCTATGCGGTTTTTGATGCGGCTTTAGGAGCCCTCCCGGAATATGGTCGGCTGCGGGAGCTAAAACCCCTCGCCCGGCCGGGGGCTGCAAAGGATTTCCCCTACCGTGAAAAGATCCAGGCCGCATTGGGTCAAAATGCCGCCCGGAGCCTGATGCTGATGGGGCCCGACTTTATTGGTAAGCGGGAGGCCCTTTCCCGGTTTTCGCGGGGCCTCCTGGGCGAATTCCCCCCCCTGATCATTCGTTTCGGTTCCGGCTGCGCCGGGTTAAGCTGTTACACGGACGCCCTCCTTCCCCCCATCCGGGATCTTATCGTGCCGGAAAAACAGAAAACCCTGGATACTATTGGCGCTTTTATCTTTAAGGAACGGCTGGAGGATGAGTATACCCCCTTCGCGGTTCAGAAAACCGGCCTTTTCCTGCGGATACTCCTGGAAAACTATATCGCCGCCGCCGGCAACGGAGGAATCAGCCCGGTGATCCTGCTGGAAAACATCCATTTGGCGAATCCGGCGGCGGCCCAGGTTTTTGTCGATACCTACGGGACGCTGAAGGCTGAAAATACCGGCCTCTGTCTCTACGGAACCTGCTCTGATATCCCGTCCCTGGGTATCTGGGCCACGGTTTTCCCCCGGGTATTACGGTTTTCCCCCGAATTGGCGGCGCCAACCGGGGATCTGCGGCTCCCCCGGGATATCTGGGAAATAGCCTACGGGGTCGCCCTTTTCCGGCGATACTTTCCGCCATCCCTGTTGCTCCGGCTTTTTGAAGAGGAGGGGAAAAATCCCGCCATGGTTTCCCTGGCTCTGGATATGCTCTCCTTTCTGGGGCTTATTGATTGCAGCGAGGACCCCCTGCCGGCTATTCATGGTTTTTTCGCCCTGGCGGAAAAAAACCTGGGGGCCGGCAAAGATTTGATACAAACTATGGTGCGAAGCCGTCTCCTGGCCTGGGTCAACGCAGGCACGCTGCGCCCCGGGTTTAATTTGCTCCGGGCGCTGGCTGATCTAGGAGAGGTAGCCTCCGAGGAACTGGTTCTGGAAGCCCTCCTGCGGGATTTGATCAAGGGGACCTCGGGGAATTTGATGAGGGCCATTGAAGAATCCCGTCTTGCGGATTTTGCCGGGACGGCCCACATTCCGGCGTTGCTCTACATGCGGCAGACCCTGGAAAGCCTGCTCCGGGGGGATGAGGGGGATATAGCCGCCGCATTTGGTAACCCGCCCCCGCCGGAGGAAACCCCTTCCTACAAGGTGCAGTTCCTTGTCTTAGAGACCGCCTATAGGTTGGGTACCCACGATACGGACAAGGCTGCGGAATTGATAAAAGAAGCCATGCTCATAAGCCAGAACCGGCCCGGCGGCAGGGGGCTTGCCCAGTCCTACCGTTTGTTTTCCCTGGTGAACCTGGCCAAGGGGCGGCTCGCCGATGCCATAGATTACGGCGGCTTTGCCCTGGAGCAGGCGGAGAAATCCGGGGATTTTGAGGAAGCCGCTCTGGCCGCCTATTATGCCGCGGCTCTTCAATTCATCTTCGGCAATATATCCAAGGCGGAACGGCTGGCCACAAAGGCGGAGGAGACCGCCCTCAAGGCTGGGCTTCCCCTCTGGGCGGACCGGATCAGGTTTCTCCGGGGGAAGCTCCTCTTTGAAGCGGGCCGGTACAAGGAATCCCTGAATGCCTTCAGGGAACTGCGGCGTAATCCCTTTGGCGCTCTCCCTCTGGCGGCGGAGGATACCCTGGAAGCCTGGATATACCGGGCCGCGATTTTTTGTGAGGGCGCCGGGGTACCCAAACCAGAGCGGCCAAACACCGACGCCCGTGTTTTTGAGATTGAAGCGTCCTATGTATCGGGGGATTACCAAAAAACCGTGGAACTTTCGGACACACTCCTCACCGAGCTGCCGGATTCGGAATTCCTCTTTAGTGAGCAGCCCGACTGGCGGAGCGGCTTTTCCCAGGGGGAATTGCTGCTTTTTTCTCCAAAAGAATTCCGGACCGCCATGATTTCCGCCTACCGTGCCCTGGGCCTCAGCCGGATGGACAGGTCCATTACGGACAAGACCGGCCGGGAGGAGGCCCGCCGTACAATAGAACGGATTATCCGGAACGAACGGTTTTCCGGCACGGATCCCAACGATGCGTTTTACTTTTTCGCCTACTACCGCATCCTGGGTGAATCCGGGGCTGCCGGGGTGGATAGGGATACCGTGGTCAGCATGGCCTACAAACGGCTCCAGCGCCGGGCCAGCCGCATAGACGATACCGAAACAAACCGGTCTTTTCTGTCCCGCCATTACTGGAACGGGGCGCTCAGCCGGGCGGCGAAGGAACACAAGCTGATATAGGCAATAATCCGTAAAACCGGGGGATCTCCGTTGTAGGACATAGCATCCAAGTTGGATGCTATGTCCTGCAAGTTGGATGCTATGTCCTGCAAGTTGGATGCAACGCCCTGCAAGTTGGATGCTATGCCCGGCAAGTTGGATGCAACGCCCTACAAGTTGGATGCAACGCCCTACAAGTTGGATGCTATGCCCTACAAGTTGGATGCTATGCCCTACAAGTTGGATGCAACGCCCTACAAGCCTAATTTGGAATGCCTGAGCGTGACCGTATTGACAAAAGTAGCCATGTAGCTATAATATAAAACATGCTTACCGTAGGCGTTAGAAACTTAAAGGATCAGCTTTCCCGGTATTTGGAACTCGTCCAAAACGGGGAGCGTGTGCTCGTTACTCAGCATAATAAGATAATTGCCGAGATTACCGTTCCACAGGACGATGTTGTTATCAATGAATCCCCTGAGCGTAGAATGCTGCGAAAACTGGCGGCGGAAGGAAGAGCCGTTTTAGCGGAGCGGTTTGAAACGACGGCGAAAACACCCAAAGTGGAAAACATCGACTATATGGCAATTCTCAATGAAGTACGCTCGGACAGATTCCAATGATTTCATATTATGATTCATCTTTACTGCTGGCTATTCTTTTTGATGAGGAACGGCAGTCAGAAGCGGATGCCCTGTGGAGAGGTGCAAGTGACAGGGTAAGTTCAATTTTACTAAGGATTGAATCTCTTGTTTCGCTCCGCAGGTTTTTTGAACTTAATAAGCATAAACTTGATACATTATGGCTGGTGAAAAAAACGGCCGAATTAAATGATTTTTTAAGTGAAGTAACCTATTTAAATATTGATAAAACAATCGAGTCTGTTATTTGTTCCAACAAAAATTTATCAAAATGCCGGACCCTGGATGCGATACATGTAGCGACCGCTCTGGATATAAGGACAAACAATAATGATAATATAAATCTTTACACCTTCGATACAGACATGCATAGCCTCGCCGTTGATTTTGATTTTATCACGAACCAATTGAGACCTTAGTACGCTACAGGATTAATCCTGCTTGAAATACTTCATCGTATATTCAAGCTGGCGGATACCCAGGGCCTGCTCCGCCTGGGCCAGACAGGAGGCAAAGGAAACCACCAGGGTCATCATATCCCGGGCGCTCCCGGCGTTGAACCGGTGTTCCGCATCCTGGTTCCGGAGGCCGCTGATCCAAACCTTAAAGTCGGGAAACTGCACCACACCATACACCATGTCATTCACCAGATCCTTGCGGTACAGGAGGACCACCTCATCATTCTTTTCGTAGGAAATCGCGGGGGCGGTGGACCATTGGTAGCCATCCTGGGTGATTCTGCGGAGCAGGTCGCTGAGGACAAAGATGAGGTCCGAGTATCTGATATGGCTCAGATAATGGTATTCCTCAATTTTTTCCGATGACCGTATTTCCACATAATCCGCTTCGTTCCGGTCATCGTAATAGACCGTCATTTCAATATCCTCGACGGCTGCTGCCCCGGCCTGGGGGTCTTCATCCTCCGGCGGATCTATCGGACCTGTTGGGTCTGTTGCAAAAACGAAGGAAACCAGAAAAAAACATACCGCCAAAAGAGCGGCCCGGGGAAAAGGTGCTTTCATAGTTCTAGTATAGCACAGGTATACCGGTTAAGACAAACCCTGCGGCGCCCACATTCCAGCCGGCCTGTTCTTCCCAGGTTCCCAGGACGACAGTATCGGCGGGGGTTTCCGGGGTAAACGCCGCGATGCCGGTGTAGACAAAGCCCGGGGGAAGCGGGGGGAGGGCAAAGGGCCGGATCACTCCGTTTTGGCTGATAACCCCCCCTCCGGCGGGGCTGATGACCAGGGCGATGGTGTCGCGGTCAAGGAGACCGTTGCGGTGGTAATAGCCGGGATATATCTGAAGATCCTCCCGCATATTGTTCATCGCCTGAGGGGCCGCGTAATAACGGAGACTGGGGAATTCCGGGGAAACCACCCCGGCAATTCCCGGGATGGAGGCCAGGACCTGCCGCAGCGGGGCCGGGGCTTCTTCCGGCGTGCGGGGTTGGGATGCGTTTTGTAAGGCCCACTGAGAGGATGGTTCCCCTGCGTGGGCAAGAGAGGCGGTACGGAAATACTTGGTTTCCCTACCGGCGCCCCCCTTTTTTACCGCCCGGTAATACCACCGTTCATCCGGTCCTTCCTTCAAATCCTCCAGGTCCCAGCCTTCCTCCGGGGGCAGCTCCGCAAAGGCGGGGATTTCCAGTTCCCCCATTCCGGCAGCCGGCTGTAAGCCCCAGACCCGGGGGGAGGGAGGGGGGAGGTCGGTATCTATAAAATAATCGTTCCGGTATATCATGGCCGCCGGGGTATCGTTAAAGAAGAAGAGGGATTCTACGGAATAATGCTGCCAATAATCCCGGTTATCGATACGATACAGGGCTATGCCGGGACTTACTGTCCCGGTCCAGGGCATAAAAACCAGGAAGCCCTCCCGGTTTATTCCCAGGATGAGGTGACCTTGCCGGCTGAGTATGCCCGCACTGCGCCTTCCCAGGGGCCAGGGAACAAAGGGGCAGAGGGAGGCTTCCTCCGGGGAGGGGATTAACGCCGGGCCATTTTCGCCCAGTTCAAACCACAGGGGATTTTCACCGGTTTGCAGGAGCGCCAGGGGGGGTAGCCCGTATTCGGCGGGGGGTGTTCCCGGTACTTGAACAGGAGGTTTTGAACAGGAGAGCAGGGTGAGGACCAGTAGGCCCGGGAAGAAGCGTTCCATACCGGGTCATTCTACCGTATAACCTATCGGTTGTGAACGGGGGGGCTTCCCGGTCAAAGCGGGTAATACACCCAGGTTTTCCGGCTTACCCGCAGTATCCCTCCGGCGGAAACGTAGGTATCCGGGCGGGCGGTGACCCTAAACCGGAATCCCGTCCCCGGCTCCGGCGCCAGGGGCTGTGCAAAGGGGGAAGGGCCGGCAAAAGGCCCCGCCGGGGTAGGCCCCCCTGCGTCTCCGGGTACCAGAAGCTCCTCACCCTGCTGGACCTTGATACGCCGCCGGTCAAACCCGGATTTGACCGTGCGGACCGCCACATCCTGCCAGTCCACCTGCCAGGGATCATCCCGAACCGCCTCCGATATAACGTCACTGTCCATAAGGGAGTGGAACCGGGGCCAGTCGAAGTATTCCGGCCGCCGTTTATTGAGCGCCGCTTCATCAACATTTCCGGTATCCGCATTCCCGGCGGCGGTTCGGGCTTCGGACAGCTTCCGGTAGAACCAAGCCTCCACACCGCCCTGCCAGCTGAGTTGCAAGGCGCTGCCCGCCGCATCAAAGGGGAGGATACCCCCTGAGGGGCGCATTTCCCCGGGGTGTATGCCCCGGCGGGGCCAGTAGGGAAAGGCGAGGACCGGGGTGGCCCATTCCAGGACCGCCGCGATAGAGGTTGTACCCGTGCCGTTTGTTTCCAGAAATTGGGGGAGACCCTGGGGGTTTAACCAGGACAGCCGCCAATGGGCCGGTCCCAAGAGTTCCTGCCATGCGGTTGGAAGGACGGGGAATTTTACGGTATATTCCGGGGGAATAACCGGGTCTTCGCAGGCCCCCAATACCAAAGCGAAAAACAAAAAACCGTTAAGTTTCTTCATACAAAGATTAAGAGGCTATTCTGAAAATCGCTTTATTGCTTAATTTATTTCTTTACTGCATACTGGTACGCATAATGGCTGACGATGCGGTAATACCGGGCGACTATCTAAAAACACTTACCGGGGTTTTAGCTGCCCGGGCGGACTGGCTTGAAAAATCGGAACTGGGTAAATTAAAGGAAGAGTTCCGTACGTTTCATTTCGCCTTTGCAACCCTCTACAATCTCTGCCTTAAAAAGGGACTGCTCACCAAGGACCCCTATAAAAACGAGGTAAAGATTGGGGAGCTTACGGCGCCGGAAACCGGTCCCTTTACCGATGGGGACTATAAGGATCAGTTCAGCCTTCGCTTGTCCAACTATGATAATCAGCTTGACTTCCTGGTTAACTTCTATCCCCTCAGCATTGACTTCCTTACGGCGGTTAAAATGAAGCCTATCCTGGGTTTGGTAAAGTTCATTGACTGGACCCGGCTCACCAATGCCAACGATGCGCCGAATAACCGTGCCATGATGGAAACCATAACCCAGGCAAGAAGCGGGGCGGACCCCCTTTCCGCCAGTCTCATCCAGGAGTCCCTGTCCACCCTGTCCAGAACCACCGGGACTATCCTCTCCTACCTCAAATTAGTGTCCGATTACAACCGGGAAGCCTATAAACTTGATCTGCGAACCAAGGTGCTCAGCAGCCTGGGTGAGACGGAAGCTTCGGTGATACCCACTATAAAGAAGAAATTCGCCGCCGCCATGCCGGGGCAGCCCTTTTACCCGGATCTGGTGGGGGAGGTCATCAAGGAAGACTCCAATGTGGGTAAGCCTCTGCGGGAAAATGTCCTTAAACAGATGGCGGTACCCCTTGCCAAACAGAAAACACTTGCCCCCAAGGTTGATTTTAAGGCAATCCTGATTGAAGGGCTCAATGCCATCGGTTCAGTGCATTCAACTATGGCTGAAATCGCGGGGAAGGTGGATGCAAACGCCGACCTGCTGAAGGAGCGGAAAAACGGCTTCTGGGAAAAGCTCAAACGGGTTATTCAACAGATGCTGAATAAGGAACCGGACCCGACCATCTTCGATGTGGAGTACATGGATCCCGTTAAGGGGATTCCGGTTAAGCAAAAAGTAGACTTTGACCACTTCAGAAGTGAAATGGACCGTAAAAACCGGACCTTAGCGGCCCTGGCTTCCCGGAGCGGCGCTGCCTTTACCAAGATGCAGTCCATGGCCGATGAGCAGCTTATGGGGATGCTGGAAAAAAACATCCGGGATGTGCAGACTATTCACAAAATTTTAGGCGCCCTGGATGATTTTTTCAAAGTTGAGGCGGGCAGGGAAGACCGGAATAAGATTAAGGGGATAAAGCCGGAACTGGGGGTCATGAAAAATGCCATTGTCAAGGCAAACGGCCGGCGTCACGACTACAGTGCCCAGAAGGAAGAGGAAGAACAGATGAAGAAGCTGGGTATCAGCGTCGGATCTGAAGGAGCATAGGATATGAAAAAACCGGGAACATGGTATCTTTTTATCGGCCTCAGCCTTTTTCTGATGATTGCGGTAGGTGCGGGCGCTTCCCCCATGCGGGATGAGCCGGAAAGTGTCCCGGCGCCCAGCCCCGCTCCCCGGGAAACGCCGGACTTTGCCGAATCCCGGCCGGAGGTCGTGAACCGGGAAGAGCTGACCATGTCGGTTTCCAACGGGAAGGTGGAACTGGATTTCCGGAAATCCTACCTATCCAACGAAGCCCAACTCTATACCGCCCTCTATGAGGGGCTTTTTTCCTACCATCCCTTTACTATGGAACCGGTGCCGGCGGCTGCCAGTGCCTGGGAAGTTTCGGATGATAAAAAGGAATGGACCTTCACCATCCGGGATACCGCCCGGTACTGGAACGGCGATCCGGTCCGGGCGGAGGATTTCCGCGCCGCCTGGTTATCCCTGCTGGCCCCGGATAAGCAATCCCCCTATTCCTCCCTCTTTGATATTATCGAAGGGGCGCTGGATTTCAGGCTGGGTAGGACCGATGATCCGGATACGGTGGGCATCATGGCGCCGGACCCAAAGACCCTGGTGGTGCGCCTGAATTTTCCGGCGGCCTTCTTCCCCAGTATGCTTTGCCATCATTCCTTCAGTCCTATTCACCCCGCCATGCTGCAAACCGGTGACTGGTCCCAGGGTGTGCCGATTTCCAACGGACCCTTCTATATACTGGATCATACCGAAGATGCTATGGTGCTTAACCGGAATGAACTCTACTGGGATGTGTCCCGCACCGCCTTAAAAAAGATCACCCTCAAGTTTGTTGAGGATGGGGACGAAGCGTCGGCGCTCTGGAATTCCGGTGAAGTCCGGTGGATTGCCGGGGAGGTCAACCTGGATACCCTGACCGACCGCAGCGGTATCGTGGTAAACCCCATGTTTGCCACCCACTATTACTTTATCCGTTCCGGCGCCAAGCCCTGGACCGATTACCGGGTCCGGCACGCCCTGTCCATAGCCCTGCCCTGGGAACAGATCCGGGAGGGTCACTATCTGCCCGCCAAGACCCTGATCTACCCCATCCAGGGTTACCCCGAGGTTACGGGTCTGGATGTCACGAACATCGACGAAGCCAAGCGGCTTCTGAGCGAGGCCGGCTACCCCGATGGTATGGGCCTGCCGGAACTGGTGATCCGCCTGACCCCCTCCCCGGAGGCCGCCCGGATTGGGGGCCTCATGGCTGCCACCTGGAAGGAACAGCTTGGGGTGCCGGTTAAGGTCGAGGTGATTCCCTACCGGCAGTATTTTGATGCCATGAAACAGGACGACTATCAGGTGGGTTCCTCAACCTGGATTGGGGATTTCCCCGACCCCTATACCTTCCTGCAGATGTGGCGCCGGGACTCCAACCTGAACGACGCCCGGTACAATGATGCGGATTACGAAGCGCTCATGGAACGTTCTATGACGGAGGACGGGCAAGCCCGGCTGGAAACCCTGGCTGCCGCAGAAAAACTGCTCCTGGAGCGGGGCGCGGTGCTGCCCATATCCTACAGCCCCGCACTGAATATCGTGGACACCGATGAACTGGAGGGGTGGTTTCCTAACGCGCTGGATATTCATCCCTTTAAATATTTCTCTTTCAAAGCATGGAGGCCATTGCCGGGGGTGGCGCTGCTTGGAAAAGACTAAGCTTGTTGCCATTCTGGAAATCGGCTCCACCGGCATCAGATCACTTATCGCGGAGCTGTACGGCGGGGGGGAATGGAAGTTCCTGGACCGGGCGGGGAAACCTATTGCCCTGGGCCGGGACGTGTTCACTTCCACCCAGGTGTCCCGGGAATCTCTGCTGGAGTGTCTTACGGTGCTCCGGGGCTTCCGGGAGCTTCTTGCCGGCTGGGGCATTGCGGATGAGGACATCCATTGCATCGCCACCAGCGCGCTGCGGGCGGCGAAGAACCGGGATGTCTTTGTGGACCGGGTCCGGCAGGAAACGGGCTTCAATTTTACGGTGGTCGAGGGGATTGAGGAAAACCGCCTGATGTATTTGGCGGTGCGGTTTGCCATCAAAAACGACCTGCCCCAATTCTGGCGGGCCAATTCCATGATCATTGATGTTGGGGGGGGCTCCACGGAGATCATGCTGTTGCGGCGGGGCAAGATGGTGGCCGCCCACAGTATCAAGCTGGGGACCATCCTGATAGATCAGCAGTCCCGGCTGGCCCTGGGGTCCGTCAATTCCCAGGCACGGTACCTGAACGAAAACATCCGCAATACCTCGGAATTTCTCAACGCGGAACTGGCCTTGTCCCATGTCAGAATCTTTGTGATCGCCGGTATTGACGCCCGGCTGATGGCGGCCCTGATTGGCCGGGAGGTGAACGAAAACTGCTGGGCAATAGCCAAGGAAGACTTTATCAAATTTGTAGAGAAGGTGCAGAACTACAGCGTTGATGATACGGTGCAAAAACTCCATATCCCCTTTGCGGATGCCGAGGGCTTTGTGCCGGGTATCCTGGTCTACAAACTTTTTCTGGAACGTACCGCCGCCGCCCAGGTGGTGGTTCCCCTGGTTTCCATCCGTGAGGGCCTCCTTATCGATATGGCCCGGGGGGTGGACCCAACACTGCAGGAAGACTTTTTTTCCCAGGTGATCGCCTCCGCAGTAAACCTGGGCCGGAAGTACCACTACGACGAAACCCACAACCGGCACGTAGCCTCTCTGTGTCTGGCCATCTTCGATTACCTCGTAAAAGAACACGGCATGAACCGCCGGGAGCGGATGATGCTGGAAGTGGCGGCCACCCTGCATGACATCGGCATGTTTATCCGCGGTTCCGGGCATCAGAAACACGGCCAGTACATCGTGGCTAATTCGGAAATCTTCGGCCTCCACCAGGAGGAACTGGACATCATCGCCAACGTGATCCGCTACCACCGGGGGGATCACCCCTCGCCCACGGACATTGATTATATCGCCCTGCAGAAGGAAGAGCGTATCCTGATGCTCAAGATGGCATCCATTTTGAGGGTTGCGGATGCCCTGGACCGGGGCCATTCCCAGCATATCCACAGTATTACGGTGGAAAAGAAAAGCGAGGCCATTCTGATCTATCCACGGGGAAATTACGACTACAGTCTGGAGCGGATAGGGCTGGAGGAAAAGGCCGGGTTGTTTCAGGATGTGTTTGGGTACAAGGTTATTTTAGCATGAATGATAGTGATACGAAGGTAAACAAATATTTTAACCGGGATCTTTCCTGGATTGATTTTAACGAGCGGGTTCTGGAGGAAGGCCTCCGGGGGGACCTCCTGCCCCTGGACCGGTTTTGGTTTCTTTCAATCCTCTCCGCTAATTTTGACGAATTCTTTATGGTGCGGGCCGCCGCCATGAAGCGGGCTTTGCGCTCCGGCGCGGGGCCTGATCCGTCGGGGCTCAGGCCGGATGAGCAGCTTCAAAAGACTGCGGAGAAAACATGTTCCATAACCAAGCGGCAGTATGACTGTTTATTGAACGAAATCCTTCCCGCCCTTGCTCAGGGGGGGCTTGAATTGATACGTCCCGACACCTATTCCGTCCCGCAGAAAGAATACCTGGAGGGGTTCTTTCTTGGGCAGATTTACCCTGTGCTGACTCCCCTGCGGATTGAGGAGGATGAGGCGCTTCCGTTTATCGGCGGTAATAACCTTTACATAGCTTTCCTGCTGGAGGGAGAGGGAAAAGATACGATGCAGGAAGCCATCATCCAGCTTCCTAAAGGGCTGGACCGTATTGTTTGGCTCCCCGGAGAGGGCGGCACGTGGGCGCTGCTGGAGGATCTGGTACTTACCTGGGGGGCCACTCTGTTTCCGGGGTATCAGGTTAGGGAGACCATGATTTTCAAGATTAACCGGGACGCCGATTTTTCGGTGGATGAGAAACGGGACGAGGATTTTATTGAGGCTATGGAGGAAGTTATTGAGGGGCGTTCCCGTTCGCCGGTGGTTCGCATGACCTATTCTGCCGGAAGCAAAAACCTGAAAGATATATTTGCCCGGTTGTTGGAACTTGAGGAACAGGACCTCTACGAAATTGAGGGCCCCCTGGATCTGGGGGGGCTTATGGATTTACCCGCCATCCGGGGCTTTGAGTCTCTCCGGGGGAAGCCTTGGAAAATATACCGTAATACTGCGTTTAGCGATGCCGCCGCCTCTGGCGCAGAATCCCTGTGGGACAGGATAAGCCAAAGAGATGTGCTCATCCACCTTCCCTATGAATCCTTTGATCCGGTGCTGCGTTTTTTCCAGGATGCGGCGGCGGACCCCCAGGTAATTTCCATAAAAACCACCCTGTACCGGACCAGCGGTAACTCGCCTATCATTAAGGCCCTGGAGCAGGCTGCTCTCCAGGGGAAGCATGTGACTGCGGTGGTGGAACTGAAAGCCCGGTTTGACGAGGAGCGGAATATTTCATGGGCGAACCGGCTGGAAAAGGCCGGGGTGCTGGTGGTGTACGGCCTTGCCCGGCTCAAGGTACACGCCAAGATCAGCATGGTTATCCGCCAGGAGAAAGCGGGCATTAAACGGTATGTACATCTTTCCACGGGAAACTACAACGATAAGACCGCACGGCAATACGAAGACCTGGGCCTCTTTACCGCCCGTGAGGATATTGCCATGGACGCATCGGTATTCTTCAATATGCTTACCGGCTATTCGGCGATCCAGTCCATGCGGAAACTGGTGATTGCTCCCACGTTGTTGAAGCGCCGCCTTCTGGAACTGATTGACCGGGAAGCGAAACGCTCAGGTCAGGAGTACCCCGGCAGGATTATTGCGAAGCTGAATGCTTTGGCGGATACGGATGTGATAGAATCACTGTACCGGGCGTCCAGGGCGGGGGTAAAAATCACCCTGATAGTCCGGGGTATCTGTATGCTGATCCCCGGACTGCCGGGGCTTTCGGAAAACATCCGGGTGATAAGCATTGTCGGGCATTACCTGGAACATTCCCGTATCGTGTACTTTGCCAACGGCGGCGCGGAGGAATACTATCTTGCCAGCGCCGACTGGATGCCCCGGAACCTTGAGCGCCGGGTAGAATTGATGTTCCCCGTATTGCAGGAGGACATCAAGGCCAAGCTCCGGGACATTCTGGACGCCTATAGCCGGGACACGGTGCAGGCCCGGCTTCTTTCGAGCGACGGTTCCTGGAAACGGCGCACCCCATCTAAAGGGGAAGCGTCCTTTTCGGTCCAGGAACATCTTCAATCCCTCGCCGCGAAGGCCGGGGTAAATCTCTGGGCGCCCAGGCAGGAATTTGTAATACGCCGCAGTGACACCAAAGGACCGTAATACTGATGAAACGAATAGTGTTAAAGCACGGCGAAGAAGGCCGTATCCGCAGAGGCCATCCCTGGGTCTACGACAACGAGGTGGAGAAAATACTTGACGGCGCGGGCAGTTCGTCCACTGCAATGTTACTGCCCGGTGAGATTGCCGATGTGGAAAGCTCCCGGAAAACATACCTGGGACGCGCCCTGGTTAATCCCAACTCGAAGATCATCGCCCGCATTTACAGCCCCTCCAAGGAAGGCATGGACAAGGGCTTCTTCAAACGGCGTATCCGGGAGGCGGTAAGCCGGAGGACTTTGGCGGGGGGTAAATTTTATCTTCACCGGGAATCTGTCCGGCTGGTATTTGCCGAGGCGGACTTTTTGCCGGGACTCATCATCGATCGTTTCGTGGGTTGGCCCTTCAAGGAGCTTGAGTCCGCAGTATCACTGCGGCCCATTACATTTGATGACGCCTGCGCCGCTTTGGGGAAACCCCAATCCTGGATTGCGATCCAGTTTCTCAGCTTCGGCATGGACTCCCGCCGGGAAGAAATTATCGCCGCCCTGGAAGAGGTGCTGGAACAGGACGGCTTTATCATCCCCGACGGTACCCCTCTGGGCACGAGCGCCGGTATTGTCGAGAAGTCTGCCGCCAAGGTTCGGGAATTGGAGGGGCTGCCCTTGCAGGAGGGGCTTGTCCGGGGCAGTTTCCCCACTTCCGGGATAGTCATTTTTGAAAACGGCCTCCCTTTCATGCTGAACCTGATAGACGGGCAGAAGACCGGGCACTTCCTTGACCAGCGGGATAACCGCCGTATCGCTGCGGGGTATGCCCGGGGGAAAGTACTGGACGCCTTTTCCTACACCGGGGGCTTCGGCATACACGCCGCCCGATTACCGGAAACGCCTGTTCACGTAACCTGCGTGGATGCTTCCGCCGCCGCCTTGGAAACGGTGCGGATTAACGCCGGTCTTAACGGGCTGGGGGATAGCGTTACTACCGTTGAGGCCGATGTGTTTGAGTACCTGCGTTCCTGCGAAGGGCATCGGACCAGGGGTCATCAGGAAAAGTTCGACCTTATCATTCTGGACCCTCCGGCGTTTGCGAAATCAAAGGCTGCTCTGGAGGGCGCCCTGCGGGGGTACAAGGACATAAACTTAAGCGCACTAAAACTGCTTAACCCCGGCGGTATCCTGGTGACTTGCTCGTGCAGTCAGGCCCTGGACGAGGGGCGCTTCCGGCGCATGATAGCCGAGGCCGCCGCCGATGCGGAGCGCCGGCTCATACAGCTGGACTTCCGCTATCAGTCGGCGGATCATCCGGTGCTGGTGGGCTACGATGAATCGCTGTATTTGAAGTGCGGGATTTATCGGGTGTGAAATGTATTGCGGCTGATGACAAGACCCAGGTCCTGCTGCTCGTAGCCGCCTGGGACGTGGGGTCCCAGTCAAGCCGCAGTCTCACCTGGCATCTGGCGGTGTTTTCCGCCCCTATCATCCATAGGTACGGATGACTCATCCATAGGTGCGAATGAGTCATCCGTAGGTGCGGATGAGTCATCCATAGGTGCGGATGAGTCATCCGTAGGTGCGGATGGGTCATCCATAGGTGCGAATGAGTCATCCGTAGGTGCGGATGAGTCATCCGTAGGTGCGGATGGGTCATCCATAGGTGCGGATGAGTCATCCGTAGGTACGGATGGGGCAACCGCAGGTACGGATCAGACTCACAAATGTATATCCGCAGCCCAATGTCCACAGTAGGGGCCGCGTAGACCTGTAAAAGAAGGAATTAAGGGGAAGGCTCGCTTCATTCCGCAGCAGAAGGAAGTATGTTTGCCCCGTAAAAACAATGAACGGAATAACTTTTTATGACTGAGTATAGTATATGCCGGTTTCCGGATTTGTCAGGATTATCGTACCGAAACCCGAAGTTTTAAATTAGGATTTATCATTAGACCAGGCAAAAGGCTATTTTCATATTTAGAGCCGCTTCATCCTGATCCATTTTGGCGGCGGGTACCGATAGGAAGGGTATAGCTCACATTAAATCTGGATGAGGAGAAGTAGTGTCTATCGATCCAGTGGGCCGTGATATGGTTTTTCGGCTTCGGGCTGGTTTTTTGACAGGGACAAGGCAATCTTTATCATATTCCTGCATTTCAGCAGCAGTGATAGCGCCGATTTCATACAAAGCTCTTCCTGTTTCATGAAGAACCATAAGCTGTTCACTTTGATATTTATTTTTCATCCTGCTCTCCTTTGAACCCCGGATTTTCTATCACGGTATATACCCCGGTTTTCACCAAATCGTCTAATTGTTTGTCCCTCACTCTTGAAGTAAACTATAATCCGGTAGCCTCCCGATTTTCCCTCCCCTGAACCTTGCGAATACAGCTATAAATGAAGCACAAAAATTGGGGCTAAATAATGTTGAGTTGTATCAAGTCACTTTATTACAAAGTGATTTGAAAGATATATCCGGTCAAATAATGAAGGGATCAGTAATCGATAGAGCAGGAAATCTGCTAAATCGTGCTGCAGAAGGGGCTATAAATACTTTCTTAGGTGGGAAGAAAGAATAAAAGAAGTGGAAAAATCACTATAAAACAAAAAAACGGCGTATAACGACTGCTGAAAAAGTCATTTTGCAGAGAAGGTACGTCTCTAAATGAGTGTTTCGACATCGGTCCGGTTTAGCAATAGACCGGGCTTTACTTTTATGGACACGCCTACCCGCTCATCATATCCAGCACGATTTTATCGTTATACCCTGGAGATAGGTTGAATTTATCCTAGTGCTGGGTTATTATTATTCATAGAGGTAAGCTTATGACCATAAATACCAATAATCTGGTTTCAATCACCGAAACGAATCAGAATTTTTCCAAAATTGCCCGTTTGGTAGACAAAACAGGGACCGCTATCATTCTCAAAAATAATATTCCCCGCTATATCATCCTGGAATATAGCCAATTAAAGGGTGAAGAAACCGCTGAAAATGATGAAGTTCTTGATGTAGCCCGGAAATATATCAAAAAGCACCTTGCCGCATTCAAAGAACTTGCAAAATAAGGCTGTCAAATGAAACGGCTATCTATCGAATCGATCATTGATATGCACAGCGCATAAAAATCCCCCCTTTCTTGATGGCAATAAACGGATTGGCATTCTGGCAATGCTTGTTTTTCTTGATAGTAACGGTTTACCGGTAACAACCGCCGATGAGGAATTAATTTCTTTAGGGTTGGGGCTTGCTGAAAATACCATTGATGAATCTGTTCTTATGGATTGGATTATTGCCCATGGCTAATCTACCGTTTCAGTATCCCCATCAGCTCATCATTGATATACAGGGTCTCCCTTCCCACCTTCCGGGATGACAGAATCCCTGCGTCCTCCATTTCCTTTAAATACTTAGAGGCGGTTTTCCGGTTAATCTGCAGCTTTGTTACCAGAAACTCAATTTTAGAATAGGGATTTTCAAAGATTAGTTCCGCTAATTCCTTTGAATAGGTTTTTGGTATTTGCAATCTCATTTTTTCTACCGTTGAATCAAAAGAGATTTTTATTGCTTTTATTTTTTCCAAAGCCTGTTTTGATGTTTCCTCTATTCCGGTTAAGATATAGCAAATCCAATTTTCCCAAATATCCCCGGTTCGTACTTCCTGCAGCAGTTCGTAATACTGTTTTTTTGTTTTAATTATATAGGAACTTAGATAGAGGATGGGAGTGGTAATATGTTTTTTTAACAATAGATACAGAATATTAAGTATCCGTCCGGTTCTGCCGTTCCCGTCATAGAAGGGATGAATGGTTTCAAACTGATAATGGAGAACAGCCATTTTCCAGAGACTGTCCTCATCACTGTTAAGGTATTCACAAAAATTATTGAGCAGACGGCATATTTCATCATAGTCCTGGGGCGGGGTATACACCACTTCTTCGGTGTTGTCGTTGACCAAGGCAGTTCCGGGCAGTCTGCGGATACCCGCATTGTTTCCCGCTATTATTTCCTGGATCTGAACAATATCGCTGACCTTCAAAAGCCCCCGTTTTGCGATAAGGCCGGCGCCTTTCGCTATGGCTTCCCGGTAATTGATGACCTCCTTTGTTGCCGCATCTATTGCTTGATTGCCAAACGTTAAGGATTGATACAACTTGTCCCGGGTAGTAACGATGTTTTCGATGGCGGAACTTTCCTGGGCTTCCTGCAAGGCAATGGCGTTTATCAAAATGGACTGATTGGGAATAACCGCCGCAAACCCCTTTAGTTCCGCAAGGGCTCCCCTAGCCTGTGCTTCTTTACGCAATACTCCAGGGGTTTCAATTTTTTGGAGATCCACCGGTAAAAATGGCCATTCGGATTGTTCTGTCAACATGTCCAAATTTTCGCATTTTTTACCCATGTTGTCAACAGGTGTCCAAAATTTCGCTTTCCTTACCCATGAGAGATGGTGACCTGCGTCACGCCTACCCGCACATCATATCCAGCACAATCCTTTCGATATCCGCACAAAAAACCGCCCATTCAGGTTTCCTCGTCCAATTAACGCCGTCGAATTCTGTTTCCGGCATACCCTGCAGGATTTGACCGATTATGGGTATATCAACACCCCCTTCCTTCTCCCGTGCCTCACGGATTATTTCCGGCCAGCTAATGGATTCATGCAGGGCGATTTCCCGAATATCCGCAACATCCTTTGCCGCATACCGGAACAGGGCGCTTAGTTTGTTTGAAAGAATATTCCGTATCGGATCGGTCCGGTCAAATAAGGTCGTTTCAATGATGTCCCCAAAATGCGGCGTCGAATCATGAACAAAATCCAGTTTTAATAGCACATCGGATTTTTGCCACCCGACTTTAAGGGAGTTAAAGGTTATGTTTTCTATTCTCGATGCAGCATCTATCGTGAAACCATTATTAGTTAATGTGGCAAGAACGATTTCAACCTGCTCCGTATAATCACTATCATTGTTAACAAAAAAATCGAGGTCATCAGAATACCGGTGATGGTAATAAGCCCTGCTAAGGGCGGTGCCACCGGTGAGATAAAAATGCGTTTTGCAGTTGCTTATGATATTCAGAACCCCATCCTGGAGTGGATACAGGCTCTCTTCGTAATACTGCGAGGGCAAAATCATAGTGAATCCTCAGTTCCCGGGGAAAAAGGGCCCGGGTAATTTTAGGGGTGTAGAGTTCTTTAACCTTATCCACCCCCCAAAGCGCGATAATCCGGTGCCAGGGGACCCGCCCAAGGCAACGGAGAAACAGGCGGTCCTGGTCAAAACCGGCGGCGTTTTCAAGCCTGCCCTCTACCACCGCCAGCATATCCTCCGGGGATACGTTGTAATCCCAGTTGAGGGACCGCATCATTTCTATCTTTTCGTCATAGCTCAGGGTCATTGTTATTAGTATAGTGCGGATTTCCCGGCCCGTCAACGCCCCGGCACTGTTTTTTAAAGGTACCGGTTACAGCCCCAGAACCACCCCGGCCGCCCCCGCTATGGCGATATAAACCACCGGGTGCTTCTTGAATTTATACACCAGAAAAAACAACACCGCAAAAAGGATACATTCCCGCCGGCGCAGCATTGTTGTCCAGGTTTCAGCGGACCGGTTTACCAGGGAGATGGCAAGGACCCCCAATGCGGCGGCGGATAAGAGCCCTGCCCCGGCAGAACGGAAGCCGGCAAACAGGGAGGCCGCAATTTTACTTTCCTTAAAGGCGTTGAGGAGGCGGGCAATGATAATAATGATGATGATAGAGGGGCTCACCAGACCCAGGGCCGCAATGAAGCCGCCGGGTATGCCGGCATACCGGAAACCCGTATAGGCCGAAAGGTTTACCCCGATGGCCCCCGGCAGGGACTGGGCCACCGCCAGCATATCACCAATTTTTTCCGCATTGATCCACTCGCCGGACGTGCCGTCCGCCTTGTCCGCCATTTCGTAGAGGAAGGGCAGGGTTGCGTATCCCCCGCCGATTGAAAAAAGCCCGATCTTAAAAAATTGCACAAAGAGGAAAAGTAATTTCATTTGCTTTTTCTAAATACCAAAAGTCCCGCCGCGCCGGAAACGATAACCAGCAGCACCGGGGAAACGCTCCGGAAAAAGGAGAGCGCAAAGGCAATGATATAAATCACCAGGGCTTTCCAGTTCTTGAATACCCCCTTTACCATCTTGATCACCGTGTCCAGGATCAGCGCCCCAACCGCAAGGCGTATGCCCGTAAAGGCGTGCTGCACCACAGGAAGGTCCGCGAAGCTGCGGAGACAGATGGCGATAATGGTGATAAAGACAAGGCCGGGAAGCATAAAACCAATGGTGGCAATTGCACCCCCCAGCGGCCCCTTCCGCTTATAACCGATAAACGTAGAAAGATTCACCGCGATAACGCCGGGGGTTACCTGGGCGATGGTGTAATAATTCATCACCTCGTCCATGTCGGTCCAGGCTTTCTTTTTTATAAGCTCCCGTTCTACCACGGGGATCATGGCATACCCCCCGCCAAAGGTGAGCGCCCCAAGTTTGATAAAGGTCACCAGCAGGTCAAGGTATTCTTTCAATACTATTCCTTTTGTACGATGGCAAGGTGGAGATCCTCAAGCTGTTTCCGGTCAACCTCGCTGGGACAATTATCCATGGGGCTAACCGCAAAGGAATTCTTCGGGAAGGCGATGACCTCTTTGATAGAGGTTTCCCCGGCCATGAGCATCACCAGCCGGTCCAGTCCGGGGGCTATGCCGCCGTGAGGGGGAGCGCCGTATTTGAAGGCTTCGGTAAGAAACCCGAATTTCTGTTCCGCCTCAACGGGGTCAAAACCAACAATATTGAAGATACGCTTTTGCAAAACCGGATCGTGGATACGAATGGAACCCGAGGCGAGTTCATAGCCGTTAAGGACCAGATCGTAGAGGTCTCCCTTTACGCTGCCGGGGTCCTGCTCAAGGGTGGCGTGGTACTGATCCTGGGGCCAGGAAAACATGTGGTGGGCGGCTTCCCACCGGCTCTCCTCATCGCTCCATTCAAAGAGGGGGAAGTCCACTATCCAGACAAATTCGAAGCGCGGCGTTCCATCCGGCCCGGGACCGGTAAGCCCTAGGTCGCGGCCAAGCTTGGAACGCACCGCGCCCAGGGCAACGTTGGCGATCTTCCGCTGGGAGTCGGCAATTAATAGAAGAAGATCACCGGGTTTTGCGCCAAGGCCGGAACAGATCGTCTGCGCGCTCTGCCCAAAAAACTTGGCAACCCCGCCTTCCAGGGCAGGTGCGGCATCGGTTCCCGCAACTTTCATCCAGGCCAAGCCCTTCGCCTTGTAGATCTTCGCTTGGGCTTCCAGCTCTTCAATCTGCTTCCGTGAATAATCAGCCTTACCGGGAACAACCAGAACCTTCACGCCGCCCCCACCCGCAGCCAGGGCATCCTTAAACGCCTGGAAACCGCCATCGGCGACATAGGGGCCAAAATCCTGCATCTGCATATCAAAGCGCAGGTCCGGCTTATCGGAACCGTAGCGTTCCATGGCGTCTTCATAGGTAAGGCGCTTGAATTGGGCGGGCAAAAACTGGCCCAGGGTCTTTCTGAAGACATAGCCCATGAGCCCTTCGGTCATGGTAAGGATATCATCCCGGCTTACGAAGGACATTTCGATATCTATCTGGGTAAATTCGGGCTGCCGGTCCCCCCGGGCGTCCTCATCACGGTAACACCGGGCAATTTGAAAGTACTTATCGAAGCCGCCAACCATGAGGATCTGCTTGTAGAGTTGGGGCGACTGGGGCAGGGCGTAGAATTTGCCCGGATAGAGGCGGGAAGGAACCAGATAATCCCGGGCGCCCTCGGGGGTGGATTTGATGAAGGTGGGGGTCTCAATCTCGTAGAAGCCCTGGCCGGTCATCCATTCCCGGACCGCAAAGGCCACCTCGTTCCGCAGTTTTATCCGCCGCTGCATTCCGGCGGAGCGGAGGTCCAGGTAGCGGTAGGTAAGGCGCAGCTCCTCCTTGGCCTCCGATTCATCATCAACCTGGAAGGGGAGTACCTCGGACCGGCTCAATATGGCGAGTTTTTTGGCTACAACCTCAATCTCACCGGTGGGCATGTCGGGGTTTATCATTGAATCGGGCCGGGAACGGACAAGGCCTTCCACGGCGATACAGAACTCATTCCGCAGTTCGGCGGTCAAGGCGGCCAATTCCGCAGGGGCGTCCGAGTCGATGACCACCTGGGTTATCCCATACCGGTCCCGGAGGTTGATGAAAGAAATACCGCCGTGATCCCGTTTCCGGTGTACCCAGCCGTTTAGGGTGACCGTTTTCCCGGCATCGGCCTTCCGCAGGGCGCCGCAGGTTGTTGTTCGCTTCATTGTTTCCATGGGATAACTATAGCCGGGGGAAGTAAGCCTGGCAAGAGTTGGTCGGTAACTTTCTCAATTCATTAGCGGTTATTTTCCTCAAAATATTCGAACGTCATATTATCCTTAACCAAATCATGCCCAATAAGCAAGTATTTCCATGGCTTGCCGCCATTTTTGGCGTTATGTTCCGAAGCATAACCGCACCATGTTTCAGCGGCTTTTTTCTTATTTTGAACTTCCGGTGAAGCTATTTGATTTTCCGCCTTTGTTTCTATCATATAGATTTTATCGGTGGTTTCAGCGACAAAGTCCGGGACATATTCAAGATTTTCATTTCCAAGGTGATAAAATATTTGAAACTGGCCTTTTGCCGGTTTGAGCCATTTAATGCTTTCCTGTTCAAGGATCACCGAAAATCGCCGTTCTGTATCGGAATCAAATTTCATTGCGGGATATAAGCACTTGGTAAAACCGTTGAATATAATCTTACCAATTTTTGACTTATCAAAAGTGGTACTGCGGAAACTAAGCGGCTCAACTCCTTCTTCCGCAGTAAAAGCAATTTCTTTTAGTGGGGTAAAGCCTTTGCTTACCTTTATATCAAAGTCAGATGTAGTTTCAGTCTGGTGATCCAGCATTTGCGCATGAATAAAATCCGCAAGCTGTTTTTGATGAAACAAGACTACATTTCTTGTATCATCAACTGTTTTAAGATATGTTCCAAGATGCTTAATAAGCTGAGCACTTAAATCATATAGCAAGTCGCTTTGGTCATCGTAAGAAATATCTTCATAGTCAACCAAACTTCTTACCAGATAATTCTCCAGCCGTTCTTCCGCAGCGTCTTCCTTGATAGAAGAAAGAGTGTCCTGATTGTTGGTACGTAAATGCCGGATAAGTAAATCCCGGCTTACCGGCTGGTATCGGATCCCACTACAGTCTAATTTGAAGCTGCCGTAACCGATATTGGTATTGTTTTTAGGAATTACCAAAATACGGGGAATATCAATCGTACCGGCAATCATGGCGCGGGCTGTTTCGCAGACGATTCTTTGATAATCAAGGTTTTCTCCTATTCCGGGTAAGTCGTTCTGTTCTCCCCCATAAATAGCTTGGGCCTCAGCGAGTATTGATTCCATTGCATCATCTGAAAGTGCATAGGTTAAAGAAGGGGCGGAATCCCGATGTTGAATTGCGGCAACTACCGCCTGGGCAAATTTCTGTTCGGTCGGTTTCTTAAACAGAGGGGTTACTGAATCTGCCACAGCTCTAGGAGAACCGGAGGAAGGGGGTTGTAACTTCATAGAGAAACTTGAAGAGGTGACTACGGTTTTCAATTTTTGAGAATCCGCATCTTTATCAATATAAACTGCGGTCAAGTGGATTTGCGAATCCGGGCGATTGGCCTCATCGACGATTTCCTGAAACTTGTCATGGGCAATTATGTTAAGCCGGTCTATTGTTGTCACCCCTGTCCGTTTTCCATAAGGCAGCCTAAGACCACGGCCTATGGACTGCTCTACCAGGGTACGGGCATTGGCAGCCCGTAAGGGAACAATGGTATAGAGGTTTGTAACATCCCAGCCTTCTTTCAACATATTGACATGGATTACAATTTCTGTAGGTTCATCGTTCTTCTCTACCGAGAGGAGCCGCTCTACATTTTCTTCTTTTTCTTCTCCCCGCTGACTTGAATCAACCTGTATTACCTTGTCCTTATAATCGCCGTAAAAGAGGTCATCGCCTTCTATCAACTTTTTTAATTCGGCGGCATGGGTGGTATCTCTTGCTATTACAAGTACAAAAGGCTTAACGATATTCTTTCCATTTTGCCGTGCATAGGTTTCAAGTTCGACCTTTGTCGCTTCGTGTACCCGGATAGCGTCTTCAAGTTTGATCCGTTCCAGTTGGTCTTGCGTAAATTGGGAAGCGATAAAGTTTTTTTGAGTAACAACCGCCGGCTCCTTTACATAACCGTCTTCCATGGCATTTGAAAGAGGATATTCGTATATGACGTTTTTGAAAATAACCGGTCCCTTCGGGGATTCCGTAAATGGCGTGGCGGTTAATTCAAGGCCAAGAATTGGGTTAAGATCGTTCAGGGCTTTTAAACCTGCGGATGCCCGGTAACGGTGAGATTCATCCATCAATAAAACTAAATCAGGTAAGCCTGAGAGGTATTCAAAATAACTTTGCCCGATATATTCAGAAAGGCGCTTGATTCGTGGAGCATTCCCGCCCCGAACCTCGCTATTAATTTTTGAAATATTAAAAATATTGATATGAATGCCGGTAAATAGTAATTGATTGCTGCGGACATCAATGCCGGATTCATAGTTATCTCCGGTAATAATAAGCGGCGGATTAACTACATATTCAGACAATCCCTTGAAGACATACTTTGGGGTATTGGGGGTAAAATCGTCTATCAGTTTGTTATAGATGGTCAGATTCGGCGCAAGGACAAAAAAATTATTGATATGTTTGCTTAAATGAAGATACGTTATAAACGCACCCATAAGGCGGGTTTTGCCAACACCGGTAGCAATGGCAAAACAAAGGGACGGAAAATTCCGTTCAAAATCGGTAACCGAAGGGAATTCGCTTTGTATGGTTGAACACCGTTCCGGTAAGCCGACGTCTTTGTCCAGAGAAATAATATCAGTAACACGGGCAAGAATTTCAAGGCTTTCGGTTAAGGGGCGGCGCAGGCTTAAACGGCCTGATATGGAGTTTGCTAATTTATCGGTCATTTGTATCTTCCTTGTGTTCAGCCTGAATACGTTTCAGATCTTTGTCAAAATCAGAGGCAGTTACCGAGGAATCCTCGGTAGCTGAATTTATTCGCAGTTGCTTCTTCATTCTTCCTCCAAAAAA
>BNUX01000022.1 GCA_025997675.1 Spirochaetia bacterium
GGGGGGGGGGGGGGGGGGGTAAGAACGAGATTACTTGGTACATGGTGTGATCGTACTCCCCTTACTTTTAAAACGCAAGGGGAAAACCATACCAATTTTGCTGTCAAAACGCCTGTTTTTGCTGTCCAGGGGGAATTTGGCCGGAAGGGCTTGCTATTTCCGGGACCCGAGGCAGGAAATGGGTGACGATGATATATCCGTCGAATCCTTCGCAGGAACGGGAAGGTTTGTTCTATTTACATGGGCACAGGATCCAAAATGTTCAGCCAGAACAGCGGTCAAACGCCATGAAATATTTGCGTCAAGCAACAGTTTCATGGACAAAAACTTTGGTCACCGCGTCCCGTTTCGCCGCAAAAGCTAATGCAGCCCTGATATGCACTTCCTGCAATTCAGGATAATCTTCTAAAATTTCCTGGGTAGAAATACCCTCGGATAGCCATTGAAGAATATCCCCCACCGTAATCCGGGTTCCCTTAATACAGGGCTTCCCAAATCGTATATCACGGTCAATGGTAATATAGTTTGTTAAGTCATTCATGTTTAAAAATATACCCGGATCAGGGGGATAATACAAGGCAACCCAATGCCGTCAAGCAAAGGACGAAAATGACTGTTGTTTTTTTCCTTGACAGCGGCAGATTTACCCCCTATACTCAAAGAAATGTCTATGTAAGAGGGTCGCGGGCCTTCTTACGGAGCCCGGGATGGGTCAAGACTTAGGGGTAAAAGCCCCCTTAAGCCTCCTTAGGATAGATCAAGCAGACTTTGTCGGTGATGTGTCGAGAAAAAGGAGGTTATATTATTAACAGCTACGGGTGCGGAAAACGCACAAATTCCCCAATTCCTTAAAAGGCTTATTTCGCATCTTGCAAGATTTCGAAAACTTTTGCAAGATTTCGAAAACTTTTGCAAGATTTCGAAAACTTTTGCAAGATTTCGAAAACTTTTGCAAGATTTCGAAAACTTTTACAAGATTTCGAAAACTTTTGCAAGATTTCGAAAACTTTTGCAAGATTTCGAAAACTTTTGCAAAAGTACGGCAAATTTTGCAAAAGTACGGCAAATTTTGCAAAAGTACGGGAGCTTTTGCCAGGGCGCCGCGCTTTTTGCACGTGTGCGCCACTATTAGGAAACTGGCCCGGATATTGGTCAAAATGACCATAATTAGGGGTTTATCGGACCCCAAAGGAGTATTTGTAGCGGATCGGCATACGGCACCACGCCAGTAACCAGGTGAGCTTTATCTGCGACGAAGACCCGAATAGCAAGGAAGACCTGCCTAAGGTGCGGGCCAACCACCAGGTGGGCTGGGAGTTGGTGGAGATGGATGCGACGGGCCTTTCCACGAACCCGGATACCTTTGGCCACACGATTACCGGCCGGTCCCAGGAGCTCCTGGTCAACCTGCCCGCAGGAAGTACGGGGAAGAAGCTCCGCGCCGCGGGCCGCTACCTGAACCCGACGGATAAGCCGGGACCCTGGGGCACCATCGTGGAGACGATAGTGACCTAAGTGCTGGAACCTCCCGGCCTAGCGGCGGGAGGTTTTTTATAGTATGTTCTATAAAGGAGTATTTGATAAGCGGACCTTTTGTGATACTATCCTCATCAAAGGAGCAATTCCATGAAGAAGAAAATCGTCCTCGCCTATTCGGGCGGTTTGGATACCACGGTGATTATCCCCTGGCTCAAGGAAAACTACGACTGCGACATCGTGGCGGTCTGTGTGGATGTGGGGCAGGAGGCGGACTGGGCCGCGATTAAACAGCGGGCCCTGGATACGGGCGCAATTGCCTGTTATGTGGCGGATGCAAAGAAAACGTATGTGGAGGACTATGTGTGGCCCGCTTTGAAGGGTAACGCCCTCTACGAGGACAAGTACCTCCTGGGGACCGCCACCGCCCGGCCCCTCATTGCCAAGGTCCTGGTTGATTATGCGCGGAAGGAAAAGGCGGCGGCCATAGCCCACGGCGCCACCGGCAAGGGCAACGACCAGGTCCGCTTTGACCTGGGGATCATGGCCTTTGCCCCGGACATCGAGATCATTGCCCCCTGGCGGACCTGGGATATTAAGAGCCGGGAGGAGGAAATTGCGTATCTGGAAAAGCGGCATATCCCGGTGCCCATGAAAAAGAGCGATTCCTACAGCCGGGATGATAACCTCTGGCACATCTCCCACGAGGGCCTGGAACTGGAGGACCCCGCCAACGAGCCTTCCCTGGGCCGGATGCTCAAGATGACCGTTCCCCCGGAAAAGGCCCCCAACAAGCCGGAGTACGTGGAAATTGACTTTGAAAAGGGTATCCCCGTGGCGGTGAACGGCGAAAAGCTGGGGGGGGTGGAACTCATCCATACCCTGAACAAAATCGGCGGCGCACACGGGGTGGGCCTTATCGACCTGGTGGAAAACCGGGTGGTGGGGATGAAGAGCCGCGGGATCTACGAAACCCCCGGTGGCACTATCCTCTACTACGCCCACCAGGAACTGGAACACATATGCCTCGACCGCCAGACCTACGCCTTCAAGCAGCAGGTCGGCCAAAAGCTGGGTGAGGTGATCTACGGCGGCCTCTGGTTCACCCCCCTCCGGGAAGCCC
The DNA here is from genome assembly GCA_025997675.1 of Spirochaetia bacterium. GTDB lineage: Bacteria > Spirochaetota > Spirochaetia > Treponematales > Breznakiellaceae > Termitinema. Next base: position 2,600 of record BNUX01000022.1, read on the forward strand.
TCTCCGGTTTTGTGGACAGCACCCAAAAGACCGTCACCGGCAAGGTGAAACTCAAGCTCTACAAGGGCGGCATCAGCGCGGCGGGGGTCAGCTCCCCCTATTCCCTCTACAACACCGACATCGCCAGCTTCACCACCGGCGAGCTCTACAACCACGCCGACGCCAAGGGTTTCATCCGCCTCTACGGCCTCCCAATCCTGGTACGGGCGCTGATGCAGAAGGGCGCGAAGGCGGACAGGTAAATCCGATGAACGTTAACGGACAGCATTACCGAACTATTTGGCTCAAGGAAACGGACAACAAGGTTGTGCGGATTATCAATCAGCTGACCCTGCCCCATAGTTTTGAAATACGGGAACTGCGAACCGTGGAGGATATCCGCCGGGCCATCAAGGACATGTATGTACGGGGGGCGGGCCTTATCGGTGCAACGGCGGCCTACGGCATGTACCTTGCCACCTTCGAGGGGGATCTCCTCCGCTCCGCAGCGATACTGAAGGACACCCGTCCCACCGCGAGTAACCTTGCCTGGGCGGTGGACTCTATGCTGGCAAAGTTAGCGGGCGCCGCGGCCATGAACCCGGCGCAAAAACAGGAAACCGCCCGCCTTGCCGCACAGGCAATCGCCGATGATGACGCGGACTATTGCCGCCGCATCGGCCTTCACGGGCTGGACATTATTAAAGCTATTGCGGCGAAGAAGGGCGGTGAGCCGGTTAACATCCTTACCCACTGCAACGCCGGCTGGCTTGCCTTTGTGGATTACGGTACGGCATTGTCCCCGGTGTACGCCGCCTTTGACGCCGGTATCCCCGTCCATGTGTGGGTTGACGAGACCCGCCCCCGCAACCAAGGGGCAAGCCTTACCGCCTGGGAACTTGGGCAGCACGGGGTACCCCACGACCTTATCCCCGACAACGCCGGGGGCCACCTGATGCAGCACGGCATGGTAGACATGGTAATCACCGGCGCAGACCGGGTAACCCGCGCAGGCGATGCGGCAAACAAAATCGGCACCTATCTCAAGGCGGTGGCGGCAAAGGAATCGGGCGTACCCTTTTACGTGGCCCTCCCCTCATCAACCTTCGATTTTACCATGCGGGACGGTTTGGCGGAGATCCCCATCGAAGAGCGGGACGCAGCGGAAGTGCGGTACATAAGCGGCAAGACTCTTAGCGGCGCGATAGAAACCGTGCAGCTCTGCCCCGACAGTACCCCTGCGCGGAATTGGGGCTTTGACGTTACCCCGGCGCGGTATATCTCAGGCCTCATAAGCGAGCGGGGAATCTGCGCCGCCTCGGAGCAGGGGATACTCGGCCTGTACCCGGAGCAGAGCCATGTCTGACGAAGGTTATGTAAAGTACACCGCAGAGCATACCCAGGGCTTGGCGATGGAGCACCCCTTGCTGCCGGTGCTGAACAATGCCCGGACGCGGCTTTACGATTTAGGCTTAATCGGGATGTATCCCAACGGGGTCGGCTTCGGCAACCTGAGTATCTGCATTGCGGGGAACCGGTTTCTCATAAGCGGCACCGCCACCGGAGCCAAGCGGGAACTGAGCCCGGACGAGTATTGCCTGGTAACTTCCTGCGACATCGACGGGAACCGGGTACGGTCCTACGGCCCCATCCTGGCGTCATCGGAATCCATGAGCCACAGCGCAATTTACCGCGCCTCTTGGGAAGCCGCCGCCGTGATCCACATCCACAGCAAAGCTATTTTTGAGGGGATGCTGCGGGATAATTGTTTGTCCACCCCAAAGACCGCCGCCTACGGGACGCCGGAGATGGCCCGTGCGATTATCGCTGCGGTAGAACAGTGGGGGAAACCTCACGGAAGTATCGTGCTTGCCGGGCATGATGAGGGGGTTATTTCCTGGGGCGTTTCAGTTGAAGAAGCCCTGGCAGAGGTATTGGAACTTCATAACAAATATGATAGCAAAGGAGTGTATATGAAAACATTGGATATGCGGGGAAATCCCTGCCCGATTCCCGTGGTAAACGCGCAGAAGGCCCTTGCCGAAGAGGGCGCGGATGGCGTGGTGGTCCTGGTGGACAATTTTGTCGCGGTGCAGAACCTGGAAAAGATGGCGAAGGGCACCGGCTGCGGTTTTTCGTATAATGACGAGGGGGCATCGCTCTACAAGGTGACCATCACCAAAGACCCCGCGAAGGCTTTGCCGACAACCGCCGAAACAAGGGGAGACGGGAAGAAGGGGCTGGTGGCGCTCATCACTGCGGACAGCATGGGCAGGGGGGCGGAGGATCTTGGAAAGCTGCTCATCAAGGGGTTCATATTCTCGCTGACCCAACTAAACCCCCTGCCTGAGGCCCTTATCTTTTTGAACGGCGGGGCGCACCTGACAACCGAGGGGGCAAACACCGTGCCCGACCTCAAGGCGCTGGAGGAGAAGGGTACAAACATCTATACCTGCGGGACCTGCGCCAATTACTATAAATTGACCGAGCGCCTCGCCGTGGGCAGCATCGTTGACATGATGAAGATAACGAATACGTTGGCACAGGCATCCGGCGTTATCACCCTGTGACGATATACGCAAATTACGCCGCCACGACCCCTGCATTGTCGCCGGCGGTATCCGGCGAACTGCGCGAATACCTGGGGGGGACACACCTCAACGCCGGGCGGAATTTTGAGGGACTGGAAACGGGGGCCATTGCCCTGCGGGCACGCCGGGCGGTGGGAAAGCTTTTTGGCGTGGCCGATCCCTTACGGGTACTGTTCTCAAGCGGCGCCACACAATCGCTGAACATGGTTATAAACGGCCTTGTAAGGCCGGGGGATCATGTGCTGGCCACCGGTGTGGAACACAACGCAACAGCCCGCCCCCTTGACCTGCTTCGTAAAAGCGGCGTGATAGAACTTGACTGGCTCCGGTGCCGGCCGGATGGTTCGCTGGACCCCGGCACAGTCCGCAATGCAATACGGAAAAACACAAAACTGCTCGTTATGACCCATGCGTCAAATGTCCTTGGCACGATATTGCCCGTAACGGAATGTTTCAGGATTGCCCATGAATACGGCGTCCTTACTATCCTGGACATGGCACAGACCGGGGGCGTCCTGCCGTTTATCATGGAGGATTACGCTGACGTCATTGTGTTTGCAGGCCATAAGGGGCTTGGCGCGCTTGCAGGCGGAGGCGGGTTCGCGGTTGGGGAATCCATTGCAGAGCGGATGCGCCCCTGGATAAGCGGAGGCACCGGCAGCGTGTCCCACTCCCTTGACATGCCGGAGTTCATGCCGGACCGGTTCGAGCCGGGCACGCAAAACACCATCGGTATACTGAGCCTTGCGGCATCGGTGGAGGAGATTTTAAGCGCCGGTGTTGAAAAGATACGGGAACGTGAGCGCGGACACACGGCGCGCTTTATAGCGGGACTGCGCGAAATAAAAAAGATTCACGTCTGCGGAACCCTCGATCCGGATCGCTGCGTATCGGTCGTTTCGGTTGAAGTAAGGGGATACGATGCCGGAGAGGTTTCACGATTACTGTTTGAGAACCACGGCATCATTACCCGCAGCGGACTGCACTGCTCCCCTTTGGCGCACAAGACCGCCGGGACATTCCCGGGCGGGACAGTCCGCTTCAGCTTTGGGAGCGGGACAACGGAAGCGGAGATTGAAGCGATACTTGAGGCGCTGGATAGCTTGTAGACTAACTCACCGCCTTGTCAATCCGACCGTCGGTACCTGCGGTACCGTTGCCATTTTCGTCGTTGGTCCCGCCGTAGATATCGAAGCGCTTGTTGTGGCTCCCCGCCTTGTCCACCAGGCTGGAAAGATCGTTGCTGCCCTTGAAGCGCAGGACGTTAACCATGAAGATGTTAAGCTTGTTCACGATATTCGGGGGCAGAAGGTTGCCGTCCACCTCCACCGAGAGGATGGGGTAGTTCCGTTCCCGGGCCCAGGGGGTAAAGAGCCCCTCAATGACCCGGCCGATAAGGCAGGCGAAGGGGCTGATGTTCACGATCCCCGAATAGCCGTGATCCATGGCCGCCGCCGCCGCCCCGGAGGAAACGGCGATCTCCGAATTGAGCTCCAGGTTTACAAAGTGTTCCTGGGTGTATTTCATGATCTCGTGCATATCCTGGGGGGTGTCCGGGATAAGCCCCGTGGGGCCAAGGATGGAGAGCACCTTTTTCTCTATCGAGTGTTTCCACCATTCCTCTATTTCCAGTTTCTTCAAATCATTCCAGGGTTTGGAGAACAGCCGCCTTCCGGGTTTCCTTAAGTTTATGAGTTTCTTTAACGAGTACTCCCGGACAAAGTCCAGGTAGTGAATCCATTCGGCAATGCCCGCTACCTTTACTACGATACCCCGTTCGCTCATCAGGTCCGTAAGCTCCCCCACCGCAAAGTCATCACGGCGCACGTAGATCTCACCCACCACCAGGACCTTGGGGCAGTCCACAACCCTACGCTTAAGGGGAATCCTTTTGACATCCCGGGCAACCTGCTCCAGTTCCGTCCAGATTGTATTAGGCTTGAATTCTACCGCGTGCATGACCCTGCGCCAGGACTTTTCAAAAGCCGCCAGGGCCCGCTCCGGATCAACCGCCACCGCCTTAAGGCTGGTCTGGATATCCTTGAGGTAATCCGCCAGGACAAAGCCCCGCCAAATCCCCTTAACAAAGTCACTGCCCAGTTCGCCGTAGGAATTATCCGCAGAAAGGATGAAGATCACCACATTTTCCAGCCGCAGATCCTTGAAGAGATTTTCGTAGTACACGTAATACTGTCCCGTCCGGCAGGGACCGGTAGTAATAGGCACAAAGAGAAGGTAGAGCTCGTCCTTGCGGTACTTTTCACCAAAGAGGAACTGCAGGGCGCCGCCCAATACCAAATGGCTGGGCACACATTCCTTACCCGACGCGTGGGCACGGGCTACCTGAATCGTTTTACCGGTAGCCACCGGCATGGTTTCGGCGTTGATCCCCTGATGCCGCAATGCGGCGCTCATATACTCCGTAGAGATGTTGCCCATATTGGAGAGCAGCACCTTGACCCGTTTATTGCCCACAATGGGGACCTTCTCCCCGGTCTTATCGTTGTCGATACGGAGGTCAAAATTTTTCCCCCCGGTCCTCTCCGCCACAAAGCGCCAGCCGTTGCTGTACCGCTCACCCTCAATCGCGTCCTTCTTCGCCCGGTACCCGTCGATGATGTCCAGGAAGGCCTCCACCCGGGTGTCCACCCCGGCGTCTGCGGAGTGGGAATCCAGTTCCAGCACCAGGAAGGGTTTCTGGCCCATGAACCATTTCAGGTAATGGAGGATGAAGGAGTCCGGCGCGCAGGAAAAGTTGGTGATGTAGGTAACATAGATGTTGTCTTCCTTCTTTAGTAACGCTGCGGACTTCACATCCTGCTGGCCGTAGTACCAGTACATGTTGGAGAATATATCCTCACCCTCAAAGGGCAGAATATCGAAGGGGATGATGGAGAAACCCCGGGTGGTAAACTTCCGGGGTATGCCCATATTAGCCTCCGCCGTAAAGGCGTTGTAGGGCCGCCCCAGGATGGCGATCACCGGGCGGTCCGCCTTGCGGGCATCCCTGATCGCTTCCTCGCCGAGTTTCTTTATAGCGGAAAAATAGTCATACTGTTTCTGCAAGGCCTTGTCGAAGGCGGCTTTCGTTTCCGCCGCATCGATACCGAGCAAATCGGTCATCACCGTAAAGAGTTCCAGTGCCTTGCCTTCGCCAAACTTAAAGCTCACCACCAGGGGGAGGAACTTCTTTTTGTCCACATCGGGGAAGGCCTTTTCTATATAATAGGGCAGGGCCTGGGTGATGGGGCAGAAGTTGGCGTGTACCTTCTCATCATAGCTGGGCATGTCCCGGAAATGGGGGAGCAGGACATAGTCGGCGCCCTTATCCAGGCAGTCCTGCACCGCCCCGTGGGCAATTTCCGCAGGGAAGCAATAGGTGGATTCCGCACGGGCAAGGCCGGCGTGGGCCACTTCGGTGGAGAGGAAGGTCCGGATGCCCAGTTCGTGGAAGAACCAGGAGTACAGGGGATAGAGGGTGTGGACCGAGAAGGCGCGGGGAATCCCCACCACAAAACTGCGTTTGTAGCTCGCCTCAGACGATACCGGGGCGGCACATTCCTCAAAGAGCAGTTTCTGCCGCTTCTCCACGTAATCAAATACCGGCACATCCTTAACCTTTTTGCGCATATTGGTGTATTTGTTACACCGGCCCCCGAACATGTACTTACGGCCGCTTTCACCGCCCACCGTCAGCACCTGGATGGGGCAGCGGTTATCGCAGGACTGACAGGTAAAGACCCGCTCGTAGCCAATGACACGGGTCAGGAGGTCGTCGATGACCACGGGCTTTTCGTCCAGGAGGCCGTCGGCGTTCTTGCGCTTCGCCAGGAGGGCCACCCCGAAGCAGCCCATGAGTTCCGGAGAAGGGGGAACCAGGATTTCCTTGTCCAGCATCATGGCAAAGGCCAGGGGCACGGCGACATTCTTGGCCACCCCGCCCTGGAGGAATATCTTCCCGCCGATGGTACGGTTCCCCACCACCCGGTTCAGGTAATTTGCTACTATAGAACCGATGATCCCTGCGGTGATATTTTCCTTGGTGGCCCCCTGCTGGACCGCCTTACGTATGTCGGAATTGATGAAGGCTGAACAGTGCTCCCCGAACTTGAGGGGAGCGTCGGCGTTAAGGGCGATGGGGCCAATGTCTTTGGCGCTGTGTATGGAAAGATCCCCAGAAGCGGATTCCTCCAGGAACGACCCGGTTCCGGCGGAACAGGCTTCGTTCATGGCGTAATCAATGGGCACCCCGTTCTTGAGGAGCACATACTTGGCGTCCTGCCCCCCAATCTCGAAGATGGTCTCCACCTCAGGATCAAAGTAGGTGGTCCCCACGGCATGGGCGATAATTTCGTTATACACACCGGGGGTTTCCAGGAACACCCCCAGGATCTCCCGTGAGGAGCCGGTGGTAGACACCAGCCGGATATCGACCTGCTTGCTCCCCGTATCGGCGACAACCTTCTCCTGGATGATCCCCAGACATTCCTTCAGGGCCTTAACCGGATCCCCGTGGGTACGCCCGTAGTGGCTCGCCACGATCTCGTCGGTCTCGGCATCCACCAGGCATGCCTTGGTGGTGGTTGAGCCGCCGTCCACCCCCAGGATGTAGCGGCGCCCCGCCTGCACCTTGCCGTCGGGCTTGTCAAAGGTCTTTACCTTACCGGTCCAGTCTTTCAGGGCGCTCAATGCGCCGAAACGTATCTCGTTGGGCTTAAGGAGCTGCTCAACACCCGGCAGAGGACTCCCGGACTGGGGAGCCAGCACCGCCGCGCCCAGAGCCTCAAACACCGAGGCCGTAGGAGGGATGATAAACTCAATGTGGGGGGCCTTCTCCCGGATAAACCGGATGATGTGCCGGTTCAGGGTGATACCCCCGGCCAGAACCACCCGCCCGGAGCGGATCTTCGCCCGTTTCAGGAAGTCGATAACCTTCACCGCCATCACATCGGAAAGGGACAGGACGATATCATCCTTGGTGGCCTCCCGCTTATTCAGCCGGTGGGTACAGTCGCTCTTCATGAACACCGAACAGCGGGTTGAAAGGGCGTAGACCTTGGCGTCATCGCTTACCTTGTTGATATCCTCCAGCTTCATGTCCATCCGGGCAAGCTGCTGTTTAAGGAACTCCCCGGTGCCGCTGGCGCACTTATTCCCGGAAAAGTTGTTGATGATCTTCCCGTTTTTGTCCAGGGAATACACCACCAAGTCTTCCCCCCCCATACTGACCACCGCATCGGCCTTCAAATCGAGCGCCCGGAGCGCTGCCTCCACGCAGAGGGGCTCCAGGGTCCCCGCCGCGTCAAACATAAACCGGCCCTCATTGCCGGTAACCAGGGTGGGAACCCCCTGGGGAACCTTGCCCTCGCTCAAAAGCTTCCGTACCGCCGCGCCGAAATCCCCCTCGTGGGGAACCGCCGCACTCCATATAACTTGGACGTTCTCCTGCCCATTTTCAGCCAACACCATCTTCAAACTGGTGGAACCGATATTAATTCCTAAAGACTGCATACAACCCCTCAAAAATACGAGACAATCATACCAAGATCGTCAATTTGACTCAATAGAACCCATTTCTGGCTACATCCGATAAAAATTCATTATTAAATAAAAAACCTCTTGCTTTTTTGGAGCTAAGGAACTATATTAATAATAGTTATTATTATTGGAGCAAAGGTTTATGTCAATACCCAGAGTCGACAGAAAGCATAGCAAAAAACGGGATGCGATCCTGGCAATGGTCCAGTCCACCGACTCCCATCCCGGCGCCCAGTGGATATACGATGAGCTCAAGTCGGAAATCCCCGGCCTTTCCCTGGCCACGGTATACCGGAATATCAACCTGTTCCGGCAGGAAGGGGCGGTAGCATCCGTTGGGGTCGTTGACGGGGAAGAACGGTTTGACGGCCGGGTGGAACCCCACCCCCACTTTGTCTGCGGCTGCTGCGGCCGGGTCATAGATTACGATGCCCCGGACCTGCCGCCCCAGTTTTCCAAGGTTATGGAAATGCTGAAAGACGTGACGGATACCCAGGGGGATGGCCGGCAGGATGCAGGCTTTGTCATTGATTACCGCAAGACCGTGTTCAACGGCCTCTGCTCCCAATGCGTGCAAAAGCACGGCTTGAGCCGTTGCAAATATTTTTGAAAGGAGAGTATGATTATGAAGAGTTGGATATGTGTAATCTGCGGGTACATTGCCACCGGGGATAAGCCCCCTGAGATCTGTCCCCAATGTAAGGCTCCGGCGTCTAAATTCGCCGAGAAGAAGTGAAAACTGCGGCTTGAGCCGTTGGAAATATTTTTGAGAGGAGTGTGTGGTTATGAAAAAATGGGTATGTACCGTTTGCGGGTATGTTTTTACCGGGGATAAGGCCCCCGATGTTTGCCCCCAGTGTAAGGCGCCGGCGTCCAAGTTCACCGAACAGAAAGAGGGGGCCAACTATGCCGCGGTTCACACCGTTGGTGTTGCCAAGGGCGTGGAAGAGGACATCCTGACCGACCTGCGGGCCAACTTTAACGGCGAATGCACCGAAGTTGGCATGTATCTGGCCATGGCCCGTGTCGCCGACCGGGAAGGCTATCCTGAAATTGCCGAAACCTTCAAGCGCTATGCCTTTGAGGAAGCGGACCACGCCTCCCGGTTTGCGGAGCTTCTGGGTGAAGTCATCACCGACTGCACCAAGAAGAACCTGGAACTCCGGGCGGAAGCGGAACACGGGGCCTGCGCCGGCAAGACCGACCTGGCCAAACGCGCCAAGGAACGGAACTACGACGCGATCCACGACACGGTCCACGAAATGGCCCGTGACGAAGCCCGCCACGGCTCCGGTTTTGCCGGTCTCCTGAAGCGGTACTTCAAATAAGCGGTTAGGACGGGGCGCGGAACGGGAAAAGAGGCCCGTTTCGCGCCTTCATTTCTTCCCTATTAAAAATAATTTCCTTGACCTTTTCTCCTGGTATAAGTATTTTTTAATGTAACTTAGAAAAACCAGGATATAACCAATGAAGAATGACGAAAAAGCCGAAGAAGAAACGGCAGCCTCGGAGCAGGACGAAGCCGAATCCGGAGACCCGGTAGAAGCCCCGCTTTCCCTTGAAGAGCAGATCGCCGATCTGGAAAATAAGCTCAAAGAAGCCAAGGATCAATACCTCCGCAAGGCGGCGGACTTTGAAAATTTCCGGAAGCGGATGAATCAGGAAAAGCAGGCCGCCATCGACTTTGCCAACCAGAGCCTGCTCCAGGACCTTATCCTGATAATTGACGATTTTGACCGGGCTATCAAATCGGCGGAAAGCATGGCCGCTCCCTCATTTGACAGCTTTTACGAAGGCATCACCCTGATCGAAAAGCGGCTTGTCTCCCAGTTGGAAAACAAGTGGGGGCTCAGGCGCTTTGATTCCGCCGGGGAAAGCTTTGACCCGAACCGGCATGAGGCTATTATGATGGAGAAATCCCCGGATATTGCTGAACCTGTGGTTCAGGAGGACTTCCTCCCGGGCTATACCCTGAAAGACCGGGTGGTACGAAGTGCAAAGGTAAAAGTTTTAATGCCCGAGGAACCCCCGCGGCAGGAAAATTAAGTATATTAGTATAAAGGAGTCGGTATAATGGGCAAAATTATAGGTATTGACTTGGGAACCACCAATTCCTGTGTGGCCGTTCTTGAGGGCGGCGAACCGGTGGTTATCCAGAATTCTGAGGGCGGCCGGACGACCCCCTCCATTGTTGGGTTTACCAGCAAGGGTGAGCGAGTGGTAGGTCAGCCCGCGAAAAACCAGATGATCACCAACCCCGAAAACACCATTTTTTCCATAAAGCGGTTCATGGGCCGCCGGTTTTCCGAGGTTACCAAGGAAATGGAGCTGGTTCCCTACAAGGTGGCGGAACAGGGCGATGACGTGCGGGTGGACATCGACGGGAAAAAATACTCTCCCCAGGAGATTTCCGCCTTCGTGCTGCAAAAGATGAAGAAGACCGCCGAGGACTATTTGGGCGAGGCGGTTACCGAAGCGGTCATCACCGTCCCGGCCTACTTTAACGACGCCCAGCGCCAGGCCACCAAGGACGCGGGGAAGATCGCCGGCCTGGATGTTAAGCGGATCATCAATGAACCCACCGCAGCCTCCCTGGCATTCGGGTTCAACAAGGATCAGAAGAAGGAAAAGACCATCGCCGTCTACGACTTAGGGGGCGGTACCTTTGACGTGTCCATCCTGGAACTGGGGGAAGGGGTCTTTGAGGTTAAGTCCACCAACGGCGATACCCACCTGGGGGGCGACGATTTTGACCGCCGTATCATGGAATGGCTCATCCAGGAATTCAAGCAGGATTCGGGGATCGACCTGAGTAAGGACCGCATGGCCCTACAAAGGCTCCGGGAATCGGCGGAAAAAGCCAAGATAGAGCTTTCCGCCATGCAGACCACGGAGGTAAACCTTCCATTTATTACGGCGGATCAGTCGGGACCCAAGCACCTTCAAAAATCCCTGAGCCGGGCTAAGTTTGAACAGATGGTGTCGGACCTGCTGGAACGGTCTAAGGAACCCTGTAAGAAAGCCCTGGCCGATGCGGGTCTCGATGCGGACAAAATTGACGAGGTAATCCTGGTGGGAGGCTCCACCCGTATCCCTGCGGTGCAGCAGATCGTAAAAGACCTGTTTAAGAAGGACCCGAACAAGGGGGTCAACCCCGACGAAGCGGTGGCTATCGGCGCGGCAATCCAGGGTGGTATCCTGGGGGGCGATGTGAAGGACGTGCTGCTCCTGGATGTGACGCCCCTTTCCCTGGGCATCGAAACCCTGGGCGGGGTCATGACCAAGCTCATCCCCCGGAACACCACCATCCCCACCCGGAAGAGCCAGATCTTCTCCACTGCAGCGGATGGACAGAACGCGGTGAGTATCAACGTGCTGCAAGGTGAGCGGGAGATGGCCAACCAGAACCGCACCCTGGGCCGCTTCGACCTGGTGGGTCTGCCCCCGGCGCCCCGGGGCGTTCCCCAGATTGAGGTCGCCTTCGACATCGACGCCAACGGCATTGTGCACGTATCCGCCAAGGACCTGGGTACCGGCAAGGAGCAGAAGATCCGTATCGAAAGCTCCTCGGGCCTGAACGACCAGGAGATTGAGCGGATGGTTAAGGAAGCGGAACTCCACGCCGAGGAAGACAAGAAGGAACGGGAGAAGGCGGAGGTTCGCAACGAAGCGGACACCATGATCTACAGCACCGAAAAGAACATCAAGGACCTGGGCGACAAGATAAGCGCCGAGGACAAGTCCAAGACCGAGGAAGCCATTGCGGAACTGCGCCGTGTCTTGGAAGAGGGGGACATCCAGACCATCAAGGACAAGACCGAAGCCCTGAAGCAGGTGTCCTACAAGATTGCCGAAGAGCTGTACAAGCAACAAGCGGCCCAGCAAGGCGATCAAGGCGGCGGCCCCTCTGCGGGTCCCGATGACGGCGATTCTTCCGGCCCCGGAAACAACACCAAGAGTGCGGAAGACGCGGATTACGAAGTGGTGGACGACAACAAATAAACAATGCAGAATGAGGGGTTAGGGGTGATTATCAACAATATTCCTAATCCCTCATTTCTAAATTCCTGGTGATTAAAGGGTGAAGATGTGGCTAAGCGTGATTACTACGAAGTCTTGGGCGTTCAGAAAGACGCTTCCAAGGATGATATAAAAAAGGCCTATCGGAAGCTTGCCATACAGTATCATCCCGATAAGAACCCGGGGAATAAGGAAGCGGAAGAAAAATTCAAGGAAGCCAGTGAGGCCTACGAGGTCCTCTCGGATGACCAGAAACGCCCGGCCTATGACCAGTTCGGCCATGCCGGGGTTGAGGGTATGGGTGGCGGCCAGGATTTCTCCCAGGCCTTCCGGGGTTTCGAGGATATTTTCGGCGGCGATTTGGGCGGCATCTTCGAGACCTTCTTCGGCGGGCATCGCGGCTCAAGCGGCGGGCAGCATAGCAGTGTCAGGCAGGGCGCGAACCTCCGTTACGATATCGAAATACCCTTTAAGGATGCGGTTTTTGGCTCCAAGGTCGAAATCCAGTATTCCCGGAACGAAAGCTGCCCCACCTGCAAAGGCTCCGGAGCGGCGGGAGGGACCGGAAAAAAGGTCTGCCCCACCTGTCAAGGTTCGGGGCAAGTCCGTCACAGCCAGGGCTTCTTTTCCGTGGCCAGTACCTGCCATTCCTGCGGCGGGGAGGGGTACATTATTGAGCACCCCTGTAAGGATTGCGGCGGGTCAGGCGCCCAGAAAAAGCGGCAAAAGATCATGGTTACCATCCCACCGGGGGTGGAAAACGGCAGGCGGGTGGTCATCCGTCAGCAGGGGGATGTCGGCCCCAACGGCGGCCCGCCGGGAGACCTCTACGTGTTTATCCGGGTTAAAGCCCACGAGTACTTTGAACGCCAGGGGGAGGACCTTTACTGCGCAGTTCCCATCTCCGTAACCCAGGCGAGCCTCGGGGCGGACATACAGGTACCCACCCTGGACGGCAAAACCATCAAGGTGAAGATCCCCCCGGGCATCCAAAACGGCAAACTCCTGCGTATCCGTGATGAGGGCGTCCCCTCCGGCGGCCGGAGAGGCTGTCTCTACATCAAGGTTATCGTACAGATACCCGCCAAGCTCTCCAAACGGGGACGGGAACTGATGGAAGAGCTGGCTAAAGTTGAGGGCGAAGTGGATACACCCAAGCCTATTCCTCTTTCGGAGTTAGCAGGGCAGTAATACTGTTACTTGAACAGCTTCCGTGAAACAGAGATGGTCCCTCCGTGGAGACCCGAAATATCATTGGTGATAATCATGGCGGTACCATCAATGCGGTATATCTCCCGGATAATCTCCTCCTTGCCCCTGCGGTTGGCAAAAATCATCAGCACCGTCTTGTCGGAGTCCCGGCCGCAGGCATCCATAGTGGTAACCGCATAGCCCTTGCTCCGCAAAAGGCTTGTCACCGTGCCGCTATTTTCCCTGGATACGATGGTCTGAACCAGCACCTTCCCCAGAGCGATAAAGTTCTCTATCCGGGAGCCGATGTATACCCCCAGGGAGAAGCCGATGCTGTACACAATGCCCTTAACCGGCGCTTCGGCAATCCCGATGATTACCCGGGAGGCCACAAAGGTCCAGAGGAGTATCTCAAAAAACGAAAGGATGGTCCCCACCCGGCGGTAGCCCTTGTTGATAAGGATCTGCCGCAGCGTGGCTAGGGAAACCTCTATAATCTTGGCGAAAAAGATAAGCGCAAGCTCCAGGGGAGAGGCTGCGCTGAGAAAACTGATGACCCGTTCCATATCGTGCAATAACTCCTTTATTCGTTTTTCAAGGCGTCTATCCGTTCCACCGCCTTATCATACTCAAAGAGCAAAACATACTGTTCAATTTCACTGATAAGGGTCTTAACGTTACTGTCCAGCGGCAAGGCACTATAGCTCAGTAACAGTGTGTTCACCGATTCGGTATCCATTGCTTTCAGCGCCTCGCTCAATGGCCCCAGGTCAAGGGAAGCGTAACCGGGACTCAGGGAACGAAGTTCCAGGGCCGCGGAAATACGGGACCTGAGCAGTTCAAGCCGCTCCAGAAAGGCCCCGGTTTTCTCCGCTATCACCAACCGGTTGCCGGCTTTCCCGGCCTCTTCAAGCTCCGCCGCCAATTCCCCGGTTTCTGCGGCGCCGATGCTGCGGGCAGCCCCTTTGAGGGCATGCACCGTAATGGTGTAGGGTGACAAATCGGCATGTACCGCCTCCGCCTTTATCCGGGGCAGCCGTTCCCCCACATCATCGCAAAATACGGCGAGGATCTTCCGGTAAGCCGCCGCAGAACCCCCGGCAAGGGCCAGACCTAGTGTGGTATCCACCCCCGGAATGCTGAGGGCTTCCGTATCCTCCCCGGATTCCCTTAGGGACCCGGAAGCGGCGATTTGTTTTTCTTCCGGCAGCCAGGTCCGCAGGATTTCGTCCAGTTTCTGTACCCCAATGGGTTTCGCCAGAAAATCATTGAGCCCGCTCTTCAGGAACAGGTCCTTTTGTCCGGAAACGGCGTTCGCGGTCAGCATAACCACGGGTAAATCCCGGTAATAGGGGTCATCTTCGCCCAGGGCGCGTATCCCTACGACAGCGCTTATACCGTCCATTTCGGGCATCATGTGGTCCATAAACAGGATGTCATACCGGTTCTCCCGTACCAGTTTGAGTGCTTCCCCGCCGGAAAGACAGGTGTCGATTTGCATCTTGTAGGGGGCCATCAGTTCTGCGGCAACCCGGATATTGGTGGCCATATCATCCACTATCAGCACACGGGCGGCGGGGGCGGTAAAGGAAATCCACTCATCCCCGTGGGTCAGGGCGGTAGTATTGATGTCGTTCAGAACGTTGGCAAGAACGCCGGAATAGATGGGCATGTGGACGCTGCCCGTATCCCGGTACGCGGAGGTCTCCCCCAGCTCTATCATGATAATAAGCTGGGTGGAGGAAAAGACCTTGTTCCAGTGGCTGATACATTCCGCAGCATAGGTGGAAGAAACAAAGGCATAGTCATACTTCGTTCCTTCCAGGCCCCTCATAAAATCCTCCGGTTCCCCGGCCATTGCCGGGTGGATACCGATACTCCAAAAGGCCTCCAGAAGCGTGGCGGCATGCTTGGGCCGCCGTTCATAGACCAAAACCCGTTTCGTCCCGGCATCCTCTACCCGGGCAAGGGGCAGCGCATCCTCGAAGCGCTGGACCACCGTGGCGGTAAAGGTTGAACCCTTGCCGTAGGTGCTTTCCACGGTAATTTCACCCCCCATAGCCCGGCAGAATGAGTTGGCAATGGTAAGCCCCAAGCCTACCCCCTCTATCCCCCTATTGGTCTCCCGGTCTACCCGGGTAAATTCCTTGAACAGCTGTTTCATATCCCCGGCGCTGATGCCGATACCGCTGTCCTCAACGATAAAAAACAGCTTCAAGGTATCAGGCCCAAGCCGTTTCATCTGTACACTCAGGGTTATATAGCCCTGCCGGGTATATTTTACCGCGTTATTGAGGATATTGATCAGTATCTGCCGTATCCGGACATCATCCCCCAGCATCTCCGCAGGGATGGAGCCGTCCAGGTTTACGAAGAAGTCGATGGGCTTTTCCGCCACCTGGATACGGATAACATTGACCACATCGTTTATCAGGGAAGCGGGATGATACTTCCGGGATTCTATCGCCACCCGGCCGGACTCTATTTTTGAAAAGTCAAGGATGTCGTTGATGATGGAAAGAAGGGTGTTCCCCGCCTGTTTGATAACCGACGCATATTCATAGACCTCTTCGGAAATATCCTTCCGTAAAATGATTTCCGCCATCCCCAGGATGGAATTCATGGGGGTGCGTATCTCGTGGCTCACCCGGGCCAGGAAGGAGGACTTGGCCTTGTTTTCCTCGTCGGAACGGTACCGGGCCACGTTTATGCGGATCGAAAAGGCGCTCAACACCACCATCATGATGACGCCGATAAACGCCAGGGCAAAGGACATGGTACGCACGTCCTGGAAATAGCTGGACCGGGGACTGGCGATACCGATATACCAGCCATTGTACATCTGCCGGTAAAAAACAATCACCACAATCCCTTCGCTGTTCCGCATGGTAAACTCGGTGATTGTTTCGGGCTTGTCCCTCATCTCATCCGCCAACTCTTTATAGGGTCCCCCCAGAGACTCAAGGGGCCGGCCGATATAAGAGGTATTCGGATGGGCCAAAAAGGTTAAGTCCGGGCTTACCAGCAGCCCATAGCCGCCCCGGGAATACTGCATGGAGGTAACATAACCGGCAATTTTGCCCAGGTCCACATCAATGCCGATAACCCCGAGGTCTTCCCCCGCATCCCCCTCAAGGGTCAGGGAAAGGGTAACCACCAGGATGTCTAATTCGGCGTCAACATAGGGGTCGGTAATGACCACCTTGCCCCGGTTCCCCAGGGCGTTGATATACCAGGGCCGTTCCCGGGGATCATACCCCGGAGGGGGCTGCCAGCCGCTGCCGTCAATATATTCACCGTTAACGCGGCCGTAAATATCGAGGAAGCCCGATAAAATTGCCGGGTCCTGATGGATAGCCTCGTACAGTGAGACAAAATAATCTTCAATTTGCTGCGGTGTCTGGCCCATTTCTACCCGGTCAACCACGGAAATGGCATCCTGGACAAGGCTGACATGGGCTTCCTGGAGCCACGCCTGAACTTTCGCCTCCGTGGTAAGCACCATCTCTTCGGCGCCCTGGGCAATTTGCCGCTCCACGATGGAACTGGTAAAGGAGTTGCTTGATACAACCATCAGGGTAAATACCAGAACTATGACCGTGACCTGGGTCACGTTTTCCCGGAACAGCTGCTTGGAATCCATAGGGGGTACTATAGAGGAAAATAGAGAAAATTGATAGATAAGCCCATCATGGTTAGATTTTACGTGGGGTTATGCGGGGACTTGTAAACAGCCGGTGGTTCCAATAGAGTAAAGGACAGGAGCATATATGGAAGTTTCGTATACCTATTGGGAAGGCGATGACGGTTGGTTTGTTGGTTATTTGAACGCCTATCCAGATCATCTTACCCAGGGGCATGACCTTGCCGAACTGGAAGAAATGCTTGCCGATGTCTACCAAATCCGGCAGGAAGAAGAAAAACGACTGGCTCAAAAGCGGAAATCCGGTATTCTGAACCTTCAAACCAAGGGTTTGCAGGTTCCCGCGTGAAGCGGCAAAAACTGCTCAAGGAAATAGTTAAGCGGGGAGCCGTCTTTGTGCGTCATGGGGCAACCCATGATATTTATGAAAATCCCCGGACAAATGTCTCTACGCAAGTCCCCCGCCATAGTGATATTAATGAATTGGTAGCAAGGGCTATTATCAAATTTTTTTCCTGATAGTCCCGTACCCCCCGTTTTTCCCCCAGGACAGCAAAAACAGGCGTTTTGAGAGCATAATTGGTATGGTTTTCCCCTTGCGTTTTTAAAAGAAAGGGGAGTATGATCATGCCATGACTATGAAAGCGCAAAACTTGTACCAAGCACTGTCGACTTTTACCCCCCCCCCCCCCCCCCAATTCCGATTGGGTCACTAGGATATAACTCTCTCCGAAACAAAGAAACAAAGAAGCCCCGCCTCATAACCGGTGTCTGCCAGGACTATCGGACGTTGTTCGATAAACGGTATGCGACGGGGCTTCTCTTTTATATTCCATTCTAAGGAGGGAATACAAGATGAAAAGATATAATTTGATGACGGCGGTACTCGCCCTCATGCTGGCAGGGGCGCTGGCCTTTACCGGCTGTCCCAAGACTACCGGAGATGACGACCCTGACACCTCCACCCCCACCATCCCCGTCCCCACCGTCCCCGGCCCTGAACCCCTCGACCCCGAACCCCTCGACATCGGCCCCGACATCACCTACACCGCCGCAGCGGACGGCGATGTGGTTACCGCATCGACTAAAATCGACTTTGTGTTCGCCGCCGCCGTTACCGGACTTACCGCCGATGACATCACCATAGCCGGGGCAACCAAGGGAGCACTCACCGGAAGCGGAACAAACTGGAGCCTGGCCCTTACCAATCCCACACTGGGAGCCGCCACCGTGTCCATCACCAAGGACGGTATCGCAAGCGGGACGAAACCCATAACCCTGCATGGAGGCCTGACCTTTACGGCGATCACACCCATGTTGCTTAGTGGTAATACGCCCTTTGGAGTAGCCTACGGCAACGAGACGGTTGTCGTGGTGGGGCAAAGCGGCAACATAGGGAGATCCACCGATAACGGCGCAAACTGGACGGCGGTTTCGCAAACCGTGCTTACTAGTGCCATCAGGGGAGTAACCTACGGCGGCACAACGTTTGTTGCGGTGGGGGACGGCAAAATAGGGACATCCTCCAATAACGGCGCAAACTGGGCGGCGGCTACAGTATCCCCCGCGTTTGGTACTACTAGTAATGATTCCATCTATGGAGTAACTTACGGCAACGGGAAGTTTGTCGCGGTGGGGAAATCCGGCAAAATAGGGATATCCTCCGATAACGGCGCAAACTGGGCGGAGGCTACGACCACCTTGTCCGGGTTTAGTACTAGTTCCATCATGGGAGTAGCCTACGGCGGCACAACGTTTGTCGCGGTGGGGCAAAGCGGCAAAATAGCCTATTCCGTCGATAACGGTGCAAACTGGACAGCGGCTACGACTAACGGCGGGTTTGGT
The DNA here is from genome assembly GCA_025997675.1 of Spirochaetia bacterium. Classification (GTDB taxonomy): domain Bacteria; phylum Spirochaetota; class Spirochaetia; order Treponematales; family Breznakiellaceae; genus Termitinema. The sequence continues at coordinate 21,407 of BNUX01000022.1, forward strand.
GATAGTGATTACATCTATGGAGTAACCTACGGCAACGGGAAGTTTGTCGCGGTGGGGCAGAACGGCAAAATAGCCTATTCCGGCGATAACGGTGCAAACTGGACAGCGGCTACGACCACCTCGTCCGGGTTTGGTACTAATTACATCAATGGAGTAACCTACGGCGGCGGGAAGTTTGTCGCGGTAGGGCAGAACGGCAAAATGGCGGCATCCGCCGATGGTGCAACCTGGTCGGCAGTTACGACCACCGGGTTTACTAGTAGTTATCAAATCAATGGAGTAACCTACGGCAACGGGAAGTTTGTCGCGGTGGGGGATGGCGCCAGACCAGCCTTTTCAAACCCGCAGGAATAGGGAAGCGTCCGGGGAGTTCCGGGTCAAAAGCGCTCCCTAAGAGCAGGCCGCTTCCGGGAAACCGGGGGCGGCTTTTTATTGGCGGCAGGACTTTACCTCGGTTGTGTGGTATACTGGCATTATGAAGGGGACAATATGACTGTTTATGAAGATTTAGTAGTCAGGAACTCAGACGATGTATCTGATTTCCGCCGGGGGCGCATCAAAGAATCGGAAATACGCCAAACGATCGTGCATTTCAAGGCTGATACCGGAGCACACCGGAACGTTATCACCAGAGATGTTTTTGAGCGATTAGGACTTTGCAAGACAGGCGAACAGACGTTCAAGCTGGCGGGTGGGCAGAGCGCCCGCATGGACATATCCAGCCCAATGCAAATCATCTGGCACGACCGCAGAATTGATATGGACGCCGCCATCGCGCCCTCAGGAGCAAGTAACCTGTTTTCAATCACCGCCATGGAACTGCTTGACATTATGCCCGACCCTTCCAAAGGCTGTCTCATTGGCATTCACGGCGATGACTACCTCAACGAACTGGAATGAGGGCGGAGAATTGCTAAAATAATCCTTAACCGGCGGCCCTTAAAAAAGCCCGGCGGTCCGGTCAACGGCTTAGAGATCAACCGGTCTTAAGTCTCCCAGGATATTACCAATGTTTAAGGCGGGGAATCGTTCCCTGAGCTGGGGAATCGTTCCCCGTGCTGGGGAATCGTTCCCTGAGCTGGGGAATCGTTCCCCATGCTGGGGAATCGTTCCCCATGCTGGGGAATCGTTCCCCATGCTGGGGAATCGTTCCCCATGCTGGGGAATCGTTCCCCGTGCTGGGGAATCGTTCCCTGAAGCAATTTTGAGACAAATGAAGGAGGACTTGTATGGAAGAAAAAGAACTCGGATACCAAACGCCTATGCCAAGATCAACGATAGGGGCCACGCTACCCAGGTGGACCACGCCGCCTGCAGAGCCGGTACTCAATATCGGCAAGGTGGTGGATATCAGCGTAGCTTTCAAGAACGGCTCCGGGGAGGCCGGGATGGTCCCCCCATGAAGAGCCGCTTCTTAACTCCCACAGGGGCGTTGACTTTATCCCGGAGTGTGGTATTATTTTCAAAAGGGGCAGTAATGGACACGAAAGCTCTCGTTCCTGCGAAAATCGTATTGGTCGATGACGACGTTACCAGCCTTGCCCTGGGGAAAAGCATCCTTGCTCCAAAGTATGATATTGTCACCATCCCTTCCGGGGAAAAGCTCTTTGTATTCCTTGAAAAAGCACAGCCCGATTTAATTTTGCTGGACGTTGAAATGCCCGGCATGAACGGCTATGGGGTGTTGAAAAAGCTCAAGGCAAGCCCGAAGCATGCGGGCATCCCGGTCATTTTTCTAACCTCCCGGGCGGACCCGGCGAGCGAGCTGGAGGGCCTGAAACTGGGGGCCATTGATTATATCTCCAAGCCTTTTTCGCCCCCCCTGCTCCTTAAGCGAATAGAGCTCCACCTCCTGGTACTCACCCAGACCAAACGGTTGTGGGAGTTTAATAATAACCTCCAACACCTGGTTAAGGAAAAAACCAAGGCCGTGCTGGCCATGCAAAACTCGGTGGTAAAAACCGTGGCGAACCTGGTGGAATACCGTGACGAGGTTACCGGGGGACACATAGAGCGGGTCCATGCGTACCTGGAGATTCTGTTGGACGCCATGACTGCCCCCCCGGACTGGGACCGGGATTTTTTCCTCCAGTCATCCCAGCTCCATGATGTGGGCAAAATCTTCATCCGGGACAATATCCTGCTCAAGCCCGGCAAACTAACCGGCGAGGAATTCAGCGTCATGAAGAAACACACCGTCTTTGGTGTCCAGATTATAGAGGAAATTGAAAAAGGCGTACCAAAAAGCAGCTTTCTAACCCATGCCAAGATAATGGCCGGCACCCACCATGAACGATGGGACGGTACGGGCTACCCCTACGGTTTAGCGGGGGAGACTATCCCCCTGGAGGGCCGTTTAATGGCCATCGCCGATGTATACGACGCCCTCGTATCGGTCAGGCCCTATAAAGCGCCCCTTCCCCATGAACAGGCGGTACAGATTATTGCCGAGGGAACGGGAACCCGGTTCGACCCCGGTTTGGTTGGCCTCTTTTGTTTAGTCTCAGATAAGTTCAAGCATGTGGCACAGAAAAACTAAGTCTAAGCCCGGTAATCATCCTTTCTATATCTATATAAATTTATTTATATGAAATAAACTTGACGGCTCCCCCTTTTGATACTATCATGGAATATTCATGTAGTCTTAGGTAAATTTTTACAAAGGAGAAGCCCCTGATGGCGGTAAGTACGTTTAAGAGAGGGTTGCGTTTTCCATCGACGCGGAAGGAAGCAACCGAGGGGAAACCCGTAGAGTGGACCCCCCTATTAAAACAGGTGGTGATCCCCATTAACCAGCATCTCGGCGCACCGAATAAGTGTCTGGTCAATGTGGGGGACAAGGTCAAGCGCGGGCAGAAGATCGCCGATGCGGCGGCTCCGGGACCCATGACCGTGCCGGTTCATGCGTCTATTACCGGCGTGGTGAAGAAAATCGAGCCCCGGACCCAGCAAAACAACGGTGAGGGGATCTGCGTGATTATCGAGGCGATAGGAGAAGGGGAAGGGCCCGGCAAGGATGTTTTCCAAGCCCTCCCCATCCTGGACCCCTTCACCTGTACCAAGGAGGAGGCGCTGGCGCGGATACGGGAAGCGGGTATCATGGGTATGGGGGGCGCGGGGTTTCCCACCCACATAAAGCTTAATCCGCCCCCCAACAAAACCATCGACACCATTATCGTTGACGGCGCCGAATGTGAGCCCTACCTTACCACCGATGAGGCGGTTATCGAAGAAAAGCCCTATATGCTGATACTTGGGATGACCATCATCATGCACATCACCGGGGTCAAAAAGGCCATCATCGGGATGGAGGACAACAAGGCCCAGCTCATCCCCATGCTTGAAGCGGCGATACAAAAGAACGATAAGGCGGCCTCGGCGGGGGAAATCACCGTCGGCCTGTGTAAGACCCGCTATCCCCAGGGGGGCGAAAAGCTGCTTATCACCGCCCTGACCGGCCGGGAAGTTCCCACCGGGGGGATGCCCATGGACGTGGGCTGCATCGTTCAAAATGTGGGCACCGTGGTGGCCATTGCCGAAGCCTTTAAGATTGGCAAGCCCCTGATTGACCGGGACCTGACGGTAACCGGCGGGGCCTGCAAGACCCCGAAGAACATCCGGGCTCCTATCGGTACCCTGCTGGGGGAACTGCCCACGGCATATATGGACGTTGAGTACGATAAGGTGCAGAAGATCCTCTTCGGCGGCCCCATGATGGGGAACGCGGTGCCGAACCTGAACATACCGATACAGAAAAACACCTCGGGCATCGTCTTTATGACGGGAGCGGAAACCATTGCGGAGCTGGAAGGCCCCTGTATCCGCTGCGGCCGGTGTGTCAGGAACTGTCCCATACGGCTTTCCCCGGTAATCACCAACAACGCCCTGGAGGCGGGTGATTTGGACGAAGCGGTTGCGGTGGGACTGATGGATTGTATCGAATGCGGCAGCTGTTCCTACATGTGTCCCGCCCGGATTAAGCTGGTACAGCGGTTCCGGATTGGGAAGGGGCGCCTGCGGATCAAGCAGGCGGCGGCCCAAGCGGCAGCGAAGGCATTGGCTGCGCAGCAGACACCGGCAGAGGCGGCGAAACAGCCCGCCCCCGCAAATTAAGGAGAACCGTAATGGCACAAATCGAATCCCTATCTCAGGAGCTTTTTCTCTCCTCAAGCCCCCACATTGCGTCCAAGGTTCCCGCCAAGGCCCTAATGTGCAATGTGCTGATTGCCCTGGCGCCGGTGACGGTGTTCGGGGTGGTCATCTTCGGGCTTCCCGCCCTCTTAAATATCGTGGTGAGCATTGTATCGGCAGTAGTCGGGGAATCCCTGTTCCGGTGCATCACCAAACAGGACGTCCGGGCAAAGGACCTTTCCGCCGTGGTAACCGGGCTGCTCTTAGCCCTGGTACTCCCCCCCACAACCCCCCTCTGGATGACCGCCTTAGGCGCCGTCTTCGCGGTGGTGGTGGCGAAGGAGTTCTTCGGCGGCCTGGGGGCTAACGTGTTTAACCCCGCCCTCATTGGCCGGGCATTCCTCCTCATGAGCTTCCCGGCGGCAATCACCAGTTGGGCGCGGCCTACGGGCTTTGCACACTCCTTTACCGACGCGGTAACCGGCCCCACCCCCCTGGGTATCTTCAAACTGACCGGCAGCATAGCGGAGGTTGGCAAGGACTTTGCCGCCAACGGGCTGGCTGCTTCCGCCGATTACGGGGCGCTTTTGCAGGCCCTCTTTATCGGCAAACACGGGGGCTGTATCGGAGAATCTTCTATATTACTGATTCTCATCGGCTGTATCTTCCTGCTGATCACTAAAACCATCGACTGGCGTGCGCCGGTCTCCATGGTGGTTGGAGCGTGTATCCTGTCGCTCGTTTTAGGTCTGGACCCCCTGTTCAGCCTGCTCTCCGGCGGGCTCATCTTCGGCGCGGTCTTTATGGCCACCGACTATGTATCCGCCCCCCTCACCCCCACGGGGAAACTTATCTTCGGGTGCGGCGCAGGGATTATCGCGGTGCTGATTAGAAAGTTCGGGGCATATCCCGAAGGGGTGAGCTACGGCATTCTGATAATGAACGCCGCCACACCCTTCCTCAACCGCCTATTACCAAAGAAATACGGCACGGTAGCCAAACCTAAGGGGGCCACGAAATGAAAACAAACGTTGGCAATATCTTAAAACTGGGCATTGCCCTGATGCTTTTTGCAACCGTGGCGTGCGTCGGCCTTGCCTTTGTGTATTCCGGCACAAAAACGGTTATCGAAGAGCGTTCGGCGGCGGATTTGAAGGCCGCTCTGTCGGAACTGTTCCCCGAGGCGGATAGTTTCGACGATCTTAACGGCGCCATTAAAAGCACCGAGGCGGCGGTTACCTTCGGCTCAGAATACAAGGCCCTAAAGGGCGGCAGCGTCATCGGCGCCGCTATCACCGCCTCAAGCGGCAGTTACGGCGGGCCGGCTACGGTTCTGGTTGGTGTGGACACCGGCGGAAAGATCACCAGGGTTAAAATAATGGAGATCTCCGACACCCCCGGACTGGGGGCAAACGCCGTATCCGACAGCTATTTTGTAAATAAGGCTGCGGGAACAACCTTCTACGGGCAGTTCGCCGGGAAATCCGTGAGCGACCGCTTTGAGGTAAAGGGCGATGTGACCGCCATCACCGCATCCACCATCACCAGCACCGCTATAACCCTGATCGTAAAGACCGCCGGAACCGCCGGCAAGGCATGGCTGGAACAAGGAGGGGCTAACTAATGAAGTACGTTAAAATATTTGTCAACGGCCTGGTAAAGGAAAACCCTTTGCTGGTCCTGATGATCGGTCTCTGTTCATCCCTGGCGGTTACCACCTCGGTGGCCAACGGTATCGGCATGGGCCTTTCCATGACCTTCGTGCTCCTTATGTCGGAGGTGGTGATAAGCGTCTTCCGGAAGCTCATCCCCGAGTCTGTCCGTATCCCCATATTCATCATCGTTATCGCCGCCTTTACCACCATCGTAGACTATATGCTCAAGGCGTATTTCCCGGACCTGTCCAAGGCAATGGGCGTCTTCATCCCCCTTATCGTGGTGAATTGTATCATCATGGGCCGGGTGGAAGGGTTTGCGTCCAAACAGTCCGTGGGGGACTGCATCTTCGACTCCCTGGGCATGGGCGTGGGTTACACCTGGGTACTGGTGGCTATTTCCCTTATCAGGGAACTTCTGGGGAACGGCAGCATCCTTGGTTTGTCCATCTTCGGTGACGGCTACACCCCAATACTGTTTTTCGTCCTGCCCCCCGGCGGGTTCATCGTCTTCGCGCTTGTCATGAGTTTCAATGCGTTTCTCAAGTCCAAGAATAAGGAGGCACGGGCATGATCCTCTTCAAGATATTCATCTCCGCCTTTCTCATTAACAACGTAGTGTTGTTGCGCTTCATCGCCCTCTGTCCCTTCATAGGGATGAGTACCGATGAGGACAAATCCTTCGGTATGGGTCTGGCCGTAACCTTTGTAACGGTCATCGCAACCTGTGTTACCTGGCCTATCTACCGGTACATTCTGGAACCGGCGGGTATGGTGTTCCTCCAGCTTCTGGTGTTCATCCTGGTTATCGCCTCCCTGGTTCAGTTGGTGGAATTCTACCTGAAGAAATCCGCCCCGGCCCTCTATGCCTCCATGGGAATCTACCTTGCGCTGATCACCACCAACTGCGCCATCCTGGCGGTTACCCTGGACGTGATTAACAACGTGTGTACCTTCACCGGCCAGCCCTACACCTTTGTGCAATCCGTGGTATACGCCATAGGGGTTGCCGCAGGTTTCCTCCTGGCCCTGCTTCTCCTTGCGGGGGTCCGCCGGCGAATCAGGACCAGCCCGATTCCCGCGTTCCTCAAGGGGGCTCCTATACTGTTCGTATCGTCGGGCCTTTTATCCATAGCCTTCATGGGCTTCTCCGGCTTGGTTAAATAGGAGGCCGAGATATGAATATTGTTTTAATAACGGCGGTATTTGCCGCCATTCTGGCCTTTGTGTTAGGTGTTCTCCTGGGCTTTTTCAAGGACATCTTCCATGTTGAAGAAGACCCCCTGAAAGGTCAGGCCCGTGAAATCCTTCCCGGCGCGAACTGCGGCGGCTGCGGATTCCCGGGCTGTGACGGCTACGCCGCCGCGGTGGCCGCCAAAACCGCCGAAACCAACAAGTGTACCGTTGGCGGGCAGGCGGTGGCGGAAAAACTAGCCGCCCTCGTTGGCTCAAACGCCGGGGCAATGATCCCGGTGGTGGCAGTTCCTGTCTGCCAGGGCTCGCCGGATAAGGCCGGCGCAAAGGGCGCCTACACGGGCCTGCAAACCTGCCGGGGGGCCAAGCTCTCCGCCGGTGGGACCAAGCTCTGTATCTACGGCTGCCTGGGCTACGGCGACTGCACCCTGGTCTGCCAGTTCGGCGCACTCAGCATGGGCGAAAACGGCCTCCCGAAAGTGGACATCAGCAAATGTACGGGCTGCAAGGTCTGCATTGCCGAATGTCCCCAGGGCGTCCTTAAAGCGGTGCCCAGGGATGGCAAGGGCGCATTCCTCCTCTGCTCCAACCGGAATCTGGTCAAGGGCGCCGTGAAAAAAACCTGCAAGGTTGGGTGCCTCAAATGCGGGAGCTGCGAAAAGAACTGCCCGGAACAGGCCATAACCCTGGTGAACGGTCTCCCGGTGGTGGATTACGCCAAGTGCACTTCCTGCGGCACCTGCGCGGAAAAATGCCCCTCCAAGGGTTTCAAGTTCCTTGAGCGAGACATCCTTGCGGGTTAAAAATCTTCTCACCATAATTCTGTTCCTTGTCATTGCCGGAACAAGCTCCTCCGCCACTTTGGAGGAGCTTATCGGCCTTGACCGGGTAACGGAGTTGGCTGCCGCCAATCCCATCACCGAAGTTCAATACAAAAACCCCCAGCCCCGGCTTATACCCCGGAATGGGGAACTTCGGCGCTTAATCAGCGATGCTATGCGCACCCTGGAGCCCACGTTTTTTGTGGAAAGCCTCTACCGGTATCAAAAACCTGCCCCGGGAGCATGGACCGAGGCGGAACGGAACGCCCTCTACAACGCGACTTTGGCCATAAGTACCCTTGAGGGGATCGAGTACTTTTCCGCAAGCCGTAACCGTATGCGTACCTTCTATGAAACTTCTACGGTGATTGACGGTCCGGATACCAAGCGCCCCCGCCCGGACCCTGCCTATACTACGCCCCCGGCGGAACTAACTATCTATGCCCGGCAGAAGGACCTTACCTTTGGGGATAATTTGTACCGGTATACCTACTATGCCCGCCCGGACAGTCTTGTCTTTGTGCAGGAAAACCTCACCGTCATGAATGTGGGGCTTATTAGGGTGGTGAAGAAGAACCAACTCCGGTCGGTGGTAGCGGTACTGGACGCCGGGGATTCCCTGTTGGTGTACGTAGTGAGTATGGCAAAGGCCGCCTCCTCCCCGTGGCTGAACGAACGGGCGGGCAGGTCCTTTGCTAACCGCGCCGCCGCAATCCTGTCCTGGTTTACCAAACGGGCCGATGAGGCGCTCATTCCGTAAGTTGCGGAGCATTGCCCGCAACCTGCGGAGCATTGCCCGCAACCTGCGGAGCATCGCCCGCAACCTGCGGAGCATTGCCCGCAACTCGCAGCGCATTGCCCGCAACCTGCGGCGCATTGCCCACAACTCGCGGAGCATTGCCCACAACTTGCGGGACATTGCCTACAACTTGCGGGCAATGTCCCGCGTTGGAGATTCGGCCCGCAGAAAGGACCGTAAGACCTTAATCGATCAGAGCTTATCTATAAGCATCGAACACTTCCCCGAAGGGATGGGCAGGGTTTTCTTCTTCTTTCCCAGGATATTAATCGTAAAGTAGTACAGCTTTTCACTTTCCATGTGGATTTCCCAGCCCCGGCCGCTCTTATTGGAAAGTATGGTGATCATGTTCTTCTTGAGGGAAAGGTTTTCTATCCCCATGATTTCCAGATTGGGGATGATCCAGTCCACGGTCTTACGGGGTAGGGAGATGAAGAGACCCACGATGTTTTCGATGGTAAGGCAGATGGTGGACAGGGCATCGTAGGTGAGGTACTGGGACCGGGGAAATCCCGGCTTGTCCGGCCACTGGGCGGGGCCTTCTTTTAGGGGCAGGTAGGCCTCCCAGAGGTTCCCCTTGTGGTGGTTCCCCTCGGGGTTCATGGAGTCCAGCACAAAGTAGAGGTGACGGATGGCGCATTCCCGGGCCAGGTCCCAACGCTGGTACCGCTCCAGGCCCTTGATCACCATAAAGGTCAGGTGGGGATACACGGAACCCCGGAACCCACAGCCTGATTCGTCAAAGCTGGGTTCCGATACCGCAACCGTGGGGAAGGGGTGAACCGCCCCGAAAAAAGCGGGGTCAGAAAGCTTATCGATGATCCGCTCCGCCTTATCATCGTTGGAGATCTCCGCTAAGAGGGGCCAGTAGGAGGCAATGGTTTTTACCTTGAGCCGGTTTTCGTGTATATCAATATCATAGTAGAAACCATCATCGTTATCCCACATCAGGGTATTAAGCCGGGTTTTCAGGGAAAAGTACTGCCGCTTATACTGAAAACTGGCCTCCTTGTCGTTCAGGATGTCCGCCATAGCGGACAGGTAGAGCGCATTGATGGCCATCATGGTGTTAAAATCAACGGGGTATGCCGCATTCTCCCGGGGAGCGTTGACCATCCCCGTGGCCGCCAGGGGAACCTCGTAGAGGCCGTTGGGCCGCTTAAACACCGAGTCCACCCAGTTGGTATACCGGTCCAGGATAGGAAGCACGTCCTTAACCCGTTTCTTGTTCCCCGACTTGTGGTAGAGGTTAAACTCCGCCCAGGCGAAGAGGGGCAGCCCCAGGCCTTCAGGGTTATCCTTTTCCACCACGGGCGCCCCGGTTTCAATACTGTAGGAGCAGCGGATGGCCCCATTCGGTTCCTGCCGCTCATAAAAAACATCCAGGGTCGGAAAGGCCTGGTAGATCCGGTTGGAGTAAACCAAAAAAAAGGAGGAAAAGATGGCGTCCATCTGCTGAATCACGGGGCTGCCGGGGTAGGAAAAGAATTTCCCTTCAATGGCCCCCTTTTCCCCTTCACCCTGCCAACAATCCTGGAGCCAAGCCCAGGTTTTATCATATATATCAACAAAATCCTGATCATAAAAATGGATCTTCGGGAAATCGCGCCTTGTCAACCAAATGCTCCTTTTATATCCTATCGAGGGTACTCTATGCCCATAAAAAAGTCAAACGAAAAATATATTTTTTCTACGCAATTGCATCAGTGCATATTTTATTATACATTCAAAACGGCAAATTTTCCATCATAATTATTGTATTTTGTATAGAAAACCGTAAAAAATGGACGCCGGTGTACGGACCCTTGAGCCCAAGGCCGGGATGTTTTATGCTGATCCCATGACCATTTCAGTCCGCAACATCTATTTCCGGGTCGGCATAAGCCTTTCCGTGCTGACCCTGGTGACTGCCCTGTCCCTGTCCTTTATCGTCTTTTCGGTCTATCCCCAGGTTGGGGCCGCCGCCATCCAGTCTGCGGACCTGTTTCAGTCCCTGATTTCCCGTACCTTCGCCTCCCCCTATATATCCTTTGTAACCATGCTAAGTTCGGTCCTGTACGCATTTATCACCATGATCCTCATCTATTATTTTTTTGAGAAAACCCAGTCTCCGGAGATCCTCTTCTTTGCCCTCTTTGCGGCGTCCTTTGCCTTTGAGGCCCTGCGGGTCATGGTCCCCCTGGCGGCGGTGGACAATCTACCCAGCGTCTATCTGGTAATGTCCTCCCGGGTATTGCTCATTGCCCGGTACTTCGGGGTCTTTTCCCTCTTTGCCGCCAGCGTCTATGCGGCGGGGCTGGGGGAGCAAAAGCAGGGCAACATCGTCTTCATCATCGCCATAGCCGCCATGATCATCGCCCTGGGGGTCCCCATAGACGGCCTTGCCTGGGACAGCAGTCTGATGATGGTCTCCGGCTATACCGACATGCTGAAAATGGTGGAGGTGGTGATCGGCCTGATTACCGCACTCAGCTTTTTCATCTCCGCCCACTCCCGGGGCTCCAATGAGTATATCTTCATCGGCATCGGTTCTCTCCTCGCCTTCCTGGGACGCTCGGTGCTCCTCACTGCCGATACCTGGATTACTCCCCTGCCCGGTCTGGCCCTCCTGGCAGCCGGCACCTGGATCATCTGCGTCCAACTCCACCGGGTGTACCTCTGGCTCTAATACCGGTATACTGATAAAACATAAAGGAATACACCATGAAAGTTTCAGAAACATTTATCCCCACCCTTCGGGAAGTCCCCGGCGATGCGGTCATCGTAAGCCACCGCCTGATGCTCCGGGCCGCCCTGATCCGAAAACTCTCCAACGGCCTCTTTGCCTATCTCCCCCTGGGCCTACGCTCCTTCAGAAAGGTTGAGCGCATAATTCGTGAAGAGATGGATGCCGCAGGCGCCCTGGAGATAAAGCCAACCGTGGTGGTCCCCGGGGAACTCTGGAAGGAATCCGGCCGCTGGGACTCCATGGGGGACGCCCTTTTGCGGGTAAAAAACCGGGTGGGCTCAGACTTTGTGGTGTCCCCCACGGCGGAGGAAGCCTTTACCGCGCTGGTTCGTGACGAACTTTCCAGCTACCGCCAACTCCCCCTGACCCTCTACCAGATCAATACCAAGTACCGGGATGAAGTACGCCCCCGCTATGGGGTCATGCGGGGCCGGGAATTTGTGATGAAGGACGCCTATTCCTTCCACACCGATGAGGCGAGCCTGGACGAGACCTATCAGAAAATGGGCCGCGCCTACCGGCGAATCTTTAAGCGCTGCGGCCTCACGGTAATCCCCGTCCGGGCCGACTCCGGCGCAATGGGCGGCACAGGTTCGGAAGAGTTTATGGTGGAAAGCGAGATTGGGGACAACACCCTCCTTCTCTGCAAAGCCTGCGATTACGCCGCCAACGTAGAAAAGGCCGGCTGCAAACCGGACTATACTGCCCCTGCTTCAGTTGAGACCCCTCATGTGGAAAAGATCGACACCCCCCATGTCAGAACCATTGAAGAACTTTGTAGCTTCCTCAAAACCGACGCCAGGCAATTCATCAAGACCCTGATCTACAAAGCGGTCAATGTGGAACTGGACCTGTCCGCCGCTCCGGGCTGCGCCAAACTTGTACAGCGTAAACCCGCCCCCGACGCGCCCCCGGTATACCCCGAAGCATTTTTTGCCGTAACCATCCGGGGCGACCTGGATGTAAACGAAGTTAAACTCGCCGCCATCCTCAAGGCCGCAGAAGTAGTGCTCGCCGCCGATACCGATGTGGAGCGTATCACCGGGGCGCCTGTAGGATTCGCCGGGCCTGTTGGCCTTACCAGTGTCCCGGTCATTGCCGACGAAACGGTGACCGCCATGACCGATGCGGTGGCCGGAGCCTTAGCCAAAGACCTCCACTACACCCATGTTGCATACGGCAGGGACTTTACACCATGGCTAGTCACCGATGTCCGCACCGTTGTTGCCGGGGACCGCTGCCCGGTCTGCGGGGGGGAGCTTTACGAAAAAAAAGGCAACGAACTGGGCCATATCTTCAAGCTGGGATACAAGTACACCAAGACCATGAAGGTCAGTTACCTGGACGTGAACGGCAAAAGCCACACCCCTACCATGGGCTGTTACGGTATAGGCCTGGACCGGACCCTGGCATCGGCCATTGAGGAACACCACGACGAGGCGGGCATTATCTGGCCCATCACCATAGCGCCCTTCCATGTGATCATCGTCCCCATCAAATACGACGGCGCCGTTAAAGCTGCTGCGGATAGTATTACTGCGGACTTGGAAAAGCAGGGCGTAGAAGTACTGCTGGATGACCGGAACGAACGGCCCGGGGTCAAGTTCAATGACGCCGACCTTACCGGCATACCCTACCGGGTGGTGGTCGGTGACAAGAACCTCGCCGGGGAGAACCCCAGGGTGGAAATTAAGGGACGCAGTGAAAAGGACAACCGCCTGGTGGAACTTAAGGCGGCGGCGGAAGAACTGACAGCATTAGTGCACCGGGATCTGGCGGAACTGAACCAATAAAAAAAGTCTGGCAATGACCTACTTTCCCACCCCTTGAGGGGCAGTATCATCGGCGTAAGAGGGCTTGACTTCCGTGTTCGAAAAGGGAACGGGTATAACACCTCCACCATAATCACCAGACAATTAATTACAATTGCTATTGCGGGATTGGGTATGTTTATAGGAACAATAATATGGTCAAGCCTCACGGTAGATTAGTAGTGGTCGGCTGAACACGTTACCGTGCTTGGACCGCCACCCTATCGACCAGGTAGTCTTCCTGGTACCTTCAGGGGGGTTAAACCCCCGGGGAAAGTTAATCTTGAGGTGGGCTTCCCACTTAGATGCCTTCAGCGGTTATCCCTTCCGAACGTAGCTACTCTGCACGTGCCCTTGGCAGGACAACAGATACACCAGAGGTTCGTCCATTTCGGTCCTCTCGTACTAAAAACAGCTCCTCTCAACTTTCCAACGCCCATGGCAGATAGGGACCGAACTGTCTCGCGACGTTCTGAACCCAGCTCACGTACCGCTTTAATTGGCGAACAGCCAAACCCTTGGGACCTGCTTCAGCCCCAGGATGCGATGAGCCGACATCGAGGTGCCAAACCTTCCCGTCGATGTGAACTCTTGGGGAAGATCAGCCTGTTATCCCCGGAGTACCTTTTATCCGTTAAGTGACGGCGCTTCCACTCGCTACCGCCAGATCACTAAGACCTACTTTCGTACCTGCTCGACCTGTCAGTCTCGCAGTCAAGCCTCCTTGTGCCTTTACACTCATACCTTGATTTCCAACCAAGGCGAGGAGACCTTCGCGCACCTCCGTTACTCTTTGGGAGGCGACCGCCCCAGTCAAACTGCCCGCCTATCATTGTCCCCACACCAGCTTCATGGCGCAGGTTAGAAACCTAATCCAACAAGGGTGGTATTTCACCGGCGACTCCACACAAGCTAACGCCCATGCTTCATAGTCTCCCACCTATCCTACACATGCCGCATCAAGTCCCCATGATAAGTTACAGTGAAGGTTCACGGGGTCTTTCCGTCTAACCACGGGTAACCGGCTTCTTTACCGGTACATAAATTTCACCGAGTCTCGCGTTGAGACAGCTCCCAGATCGTTACACCTTTCGTGCGGGTCGGAACTTACCCGACAAGGAATTTCGCTACCTTAGGACCGTTATAGTTACGGCCGCCGTTTACCGGGGCTTCAGTTCACAGCTTCTCCTTACGGATAACCGCTCCCCTTAACCTTCCGGCACCGGGCAGGTGTCAGCCCCTATACGTCTCATTGCTGATTCGCAGAGGCCTGTGTTTTTGATAAACAGTCGCCTGGGACTGCTTTGTGTCACCCCATACTCCCGTATGAGGTCATACTTCTCCCGAAGTTACGTATGCATTTTGCCGAGTTCCTTAACGCGAGTTCTCTCGAGCGCCTTAGATTGCTCATCCCGCCTACCTGTGTCGGTTTACGGTACGGTCTTCCTCAGCCTAGCTTTAGGGATTATTTCTTGGCACCTTGATTACGCCCGCTTCGCTTTGCCATAGCTCCACTCGCTGTCATGGCTCACCTAAGATGGCGGATTTGCCTACACCCCCAATAGCTTACCACTTCGACCGGGACAACCGTCGCCCGGCCGGGTTTCACCTCATGCGTCATCCCATCAAAACTAAGGAAGGTACTGGAATCTGAACCAGTTTCCCATCGACTACGACTTTCGTCCTCGCCTTAGGGGCCGACTTACCCTGGGCAGATGACCTTTACCCAGGAATCCTTAGGCTTTCGGCGGACGGGGATCTCACCCGTCTTTTCGTGTACTTATACCTGCATTCTCTCTTCCACCCCCTCCAGCTCACTTCTCAGTGCACCTTCATCGGTCCGTGGAATGCTCCCCTACCAACCTACTATTGCTAGTAGATTCCGTAGCTTCGGTATACCGCTTAGCCCCGTTACATTATCTGCGCATCATGACTCGACCAGTGAGCTATTACGCACTCTTTTAAGGAATGGCTGCTTCTAAGCCAACCTCCTGGCTGTCTTCGCCATCACACATCATTTTACACTTAGCGGTATTTAGGGACCTTAGCTAACGGTCTGGGCTGTTTCCCTCTCGACTACGAACCTTGTCGCCCGCAGTCTCACTCCCATCCGTTGAGTAATGACATTCGGAGTTTGATTGGGTTTGGTAGGCGATGAAGCCCCCTAGTCCATCCAGTGCTCTACCTTCATTACTTTTGGATGAGGCTGTCCCTCAAGGCATTTCGGGGAGAGCCAGCTATTTCCAAGTTTGTTTAGTCTTTCGCTCCGAGACACAAGTCATCCCTGCCTTTTTTAACAGACTAGGGTTCGGTCCTCCACTCAGTTTTACCTGACTTTCAACCTGCTCATATCTAGATCACTTGGCTTCGGGTCTACGACAACGAACTCATTCGCCCTATTCAGACTCGGTTTCCCTCCGGCTCCGGCGCTTCAACGCCTTAACCTCGCTCGCTATCGTAACTCGCAGGCTCATTCTACAAAAGGCACGCCATCACCACATTACTGCGGCTCTGACCTGTTGTGGGTTTAAGGTTTCAGGTTCTCTTTCACTCCCCTCACCGGGGTTCTTTTCGCCTTTCCCTCACGGTACTAATTCTCTATCGGTAGTCATGGAGTATTTAGCCTTTGATCGTGGTCGACCAGGATTCCGACAAGGTTTCTCGTGCCTCGCCGTACTCAGGTACCGCTCCACGGAGTGTCCAGCATGTCGCGTACGGGGATTTCACCCTCTTTGTCCGGCTTTCCCAAAACCGTTCCGCTATACTGAACATTTCTTACTCCGCGGGTTACCCCAAAGCGGCCCTACAACCCCGTCCTAATGGACGGTTTAGGCTCTTCCAATTTCGCTCGCCGCTACTCTCGGAATCTCATTGATTTCTGTTCCCAGGGTACTTAGATGGTTCAGTTCCCCTAGTATTGCTTCCGCCGCCTATTTGATTCAGCGGCCGGATGGCGGGATCGCT
>BNUX01000023.1 GCA_025997675.1 Spirochaetia bacterium
GTAAAACCCTGATTTTAAATCTGTTCTACATTTTCAAACCATACAACTAATAGCAGTCATACAGATCACTGGATTTGACCCGTAACCGACACCACCTACATAATGAATTATTGCTCGCAATATCGACACGTACCCGCATAGGCGGGGCTAAAACCCCTTCCGCAAGGTAGGATGCCATAGTCCGGTGGATGCCCTCGATCCGGTCCGGGCGCTTATCATCCAGGTACCGTTCGGGGAGTATTATATGGAAGGTTGAAGGGGATGTGCCGACCGTTTTCGCGACATCCTCCCAATAAGCCGGGTCCTGGGTAAATTGGTCACAGGCAATCACCGCCCATTTTTGCAAATCCACATCCTTCCGGGGAAGGCTTATTTCAGGAATCGCCGTACCCAATGCCGCAAGCCGTCCCTCCGAATCGTCCATGAAAGCCCCCATACCCGTACTGTACGCTGTTTTATTGGTTCTTTGCAAGCCGACAGCCGCCGCTTCGGCTCTGGTATTACCTGATAAAAGGATTTTTTACTTCCAGCACATCTTCAATAATCTGTCCGGTATCGCCATTTACAACTCTATCAGTGAGGAATCATCAATTTGAGCGTACAAAATTATATTCGAGTCAAAAAACTCATGTTCTGTCATAAATCTCATCCCGTGTTAAGGGAGTAAAGCTATCCATTTTCCATGGATGTTTTAGCCATTCGATGTTTTTTTGGGCAGGGGTTTTTTCCGGACGTACCCTTGTATCAAGTCCTGCCGAAACAGCAGGTTTTGCCTTCAAATATCTGATAAAATCAAATACTTCATCAAAATAATCAGTCGAAAGCGTCTCTATTTTACGTATCAGTTGTTTTTGAGCTACCATGATCGCCTATAGTATCATAGAGGTGCGGTTTTGTCAAATATTTTTCTTATGGGTACCTGACATGATAATGCTCCTTGCTTATCGCTTCGTAACACCGTGTTCCCTGCGGTGCTCGTTAGGCTCAACGCGGTGCTCGTTAGGCTCAACGCGGTGCTCGTTAGGCCCAACGCGGTGCTCGTTAAGCCCAACGCGGTGCTCGTTAAGCGCAACGCGGTACTCGTTAGGCGCAACGCGCTGCTCGTTGCGCCTAACGCGGCGCTCGTTGAGCTTAACGCGGTGCTCGTGAGGCTCCACGCGCCCCCGCGTTCCGGGTCAAATAGTGCTCCCTAAGAGCAGACCGCTTCCGGGAAACCGGGGGCGGCTTTTTATTGGCGGGGTTGCTTTTTGGAGAGCATGCCTTGCTCAATTCCTCTCAAAGGCGTACAGTTAAATCATGGATGGAATAACCGAACGGCTTGACAAGATTATTGATCTTCTCGAATCCATTGCCAAACCGCCCTCGCCGACTTCGAGGATACTTGTGGGGGCAGCAACCGGTGTAGGTATTCTGGGTATTTTATCGGTCATTGATGTTATTAAAACATGGCTAGGGGGATAAGTGTATGATGTGGCAGATTATTCTAACAATAGCTCTTTTGGTGTCAAGCGGCTTGCTTTTCTATGCAGCTCACAAGCTGAGAAATAGTAAGCGGTAGTTTAAAGGTGATACCAGAGCCGGAGCTGATACAGGGTATGTATAAATCCCTTGGCAGCACAGGTATCATATACATATTTAGTCCCAGAGACCTTAGTCCCATTCATCGCGCAACTTCCTTTGGTATTCCATCCCATCGCCGAAGGCTCCTTTGAGAGCTCCGAAATGCCGGGAAAAAGGCTTGCGGTTGGGGTCGGCAAGCTTTGCCGCGGCCTCCTTTTTGGCTTCCTCAATGGTGGCGGGGGTATTTGCCCTAAGATAAGCCCCCAAATCCGCAAATGGGTCGTCGTCCGGGGCAGGGGTAAAGGTGAGTATACCTCTTCCGGCTGGGATTTCCGGCGGAATTTCCAGGGTAAGCCGGTGGTTAGCCGGAATTTCAACCATTTTTCTCATAACCATAGGGAAAGTATGGCATGAAAAAGACCTTTATACCAGTGGGGAAAACCATACCAATAGACGCCGCGTACCCGTGGTGCCTTGACAAAGAGCCCTCCCGGAACAATAGTTATAGAGGGGGAGGGGAATTCGTGCAACTTCAGCGTCCATCCTTAGTTCAGGAACAGCGCCTCAGGCTGAGTGCTCGGCAAATTCAGTCCATTAAGCTGATGGGCCTTCCTGTTGTCGATTTGCGGGAAAAAATAGAGGAAGAGATAGAACGGAACCCCGCCCTGGAAGTTCTGGAGGACCATACCGTCCTCTCCCTGGATGACGCCTATACCGGGTCACAGAAGGAGAAGGATGACTACGAGTATTTTGATACCGGCTCGGACTATGTTCGGAAGGGGGGGGACAAGGAAACGGCGGAACGGCATAAGTTCCTTGAGGGCGCCCTGTCCCGACCTGAAACCCTCCAGGAACACCTCCTCTGGCAGCTGAAACTGGAGCCCGTGGATGATAGGATCCGCCGGCTGGGGGAACTCCTCATCCAGAACCTGAACGAAGACGGTTTCCACAAGGAACCGGTGGCCCTGCTTCTCAAAAATGAAAGCCCCGCCCATATTGCGGCGACCCTCTCCCTGATCCGCTCCCTGGACCCGGTGGGCTGTTGTACCACCGATTACCGGGAATCCCTGCGGGTCCAGGCGGCGCTTCTTCCCGGGGCGCCCCCGCTTCTCACCGACCTGTTGGATTACCTTGAAGGCCTGGAGCGGGGCAAAATTGCGGAGGTTGCCCGGAAAGTGGGCCGCAGCGAAGATGAGGTTCGCGCTTGTTTTTCCCGTATCAGGGAGCTTTCCCCCTTCCCGGGCCGACGCTTTGCGCCGGCCTCGGCTGCGGATTCCATCCGGTATGTGGTTCCCGATGTGCAGGTGATCAAAAAGGAGGGGGAGTTTGTCATCATCCTCAACGATGAGGAGATTCCGGTTCTGGGGATCAACCCGTTTTTCATGCAGATTGCCGGGTATCCCGGCACCCAATACGGGCGAAGGCGGGATGATAAGCCCGTCCGGGACTTTGCCAAGGAGAACATCAAGGAAGCCCGGTGGTTTATCCAGTCGATCAACGAGCGGAACCACACCCTGCTCCGGGTCACCCGGGCAATCGTGGCATTTCAGCGGCCGTTTTTTGTGGATGGCCCCAAGCACATCGCCCCCCTGACCCTGCGGGACATAGCCCGGGAGTTGGGCCTCAACGAATCCACCATTTCCCGGGCCGCCCGGGGCAAATACATGGGAACCGAGTGGGGCATCTTTGAAATCCGCCATTTCTTTACCAATTCCATCAGCGGCGCCGGTTCCGGGGGTTCCCACTATTCAAAAGAGGGGGTTAAGGCCATAATAAGGGAGCTTATCACCGCAGAGGAACGGCATTTTTCTGATAAGGAGATAACCGAACTCCTTGCCGGGAGGGGAATCCCCCTGGCCAGGCGTACCGTGACAAAATATCGCAATGAACTGGACCTGGGATCGTCGTATACCCGGTAGAAAAGAGTATATAGAGGAGAAAATATGAACACAGAAGTTAAAGCAGTCCATTTTACCCTGCGGGATGACGGGCGGGAGTATCTGGACCGGAAAATCGCCCGGATTCCCAATGCGGAAAATATGATTGTCGATCTGCTTATCACCCTGACCAAGGAAGCCAAGGACTTTTCCGCCGAAGCCAAGGTCAACTTCCGCTGGGGGGTCTCGGTCCACCTCAAGGAGACGGATTTTGAGCTTAACCCGGCGATTGACAAGCTCATGGGCAAACTGGACGCCAAGATTATCAAGGAAAAGGAAAAGGCGAAGGACGTAAACGAAAAGGAACGGTCGGCGGAAAAGCGGGATACCACGTTTACCGGATAAAAAAACCCGTTTTTAGCAAAAAAAACTAAAGTTTCAGGCGGAATATGCCGAAACCTGTATTGGGGAAAGTCAAGGAGGATGAAGATGGCCCAACTGCGTCATATTGGCCTCTATTCTGAGTATCGGCATACGAAAAAAAACCTTTACGGAAACCTTGACGTTTACCTCCGCGCTTGCTATATTGTAATTTGTGATCATTTAAGGGGAAGGGTATTTGATCGAAATGTGGAACCGGGTTCTAAGTTCCCATAGGGGAACTGCAAATATCGATCAAGGAGTATCTGATGAAGAAAAATTCTTTCCTATGGCTGCTTCCCCTTGCAGCCGCGTTGTTTTTAGTCGTCTCTTCAGACCTTTTCGCACTGTCGGATAAGGACGAGAAACAGTTAACCAAGCTGGAGCAAACCCTGGCGAAAAAGGGTAAGCTGTCAACAAGGGACCAGACTAAGTATGACCAGTTGAAGGCAGCGAAGGCTGCGGAAGACCTGCAACAGGTACCGCCGCTTGCGCCGCCTTCACAGGATCTCGGCGGGGCCGCCATAGCGCAAAGCCCGACGACGGCTATTGCGCCGCAACTGGAAACGGTGACGGTCGGCCTTGACGGTAAGCCCGACGTCGGCTTCACCGGGACCGACGCTACCGGGCTGATTGTTCAAAAAGAGCCGGAACCTCTTAAGGATGGTCCCAAAAAATTAGATCCGGACAAGGAGTATCCGGCGTGGGTATCAGATCCATATTCCCTGGAAACGTTGATTAGAGACGCCATTAAGGAAAATACAGAGGGCGATGAAAATGCCAAGAAAGTTGCCGGTAACGAATTCAGCCTTAAGGATGTATATGTCGGCATCGGAAGCGCGACAAACGCTGCGGATAGCCAGGCGATTCAAATGGCCGAAGCCCGTGCCCGTCAGGATCTCGCATTCCAGCAGCAAGCCCTGGTCAAAGCCGAGATAACCGATTACTCGAAAAATATGACGAGCACGAAGGGTGGTTTATCGAATGCTGCGGAAGACTACATTGTAGCGCAGCAGTCGATCGACATGGAATTAACCCCCGTAAAGGTGCAGATACGAGAAAAGATCAAAGGCGCCTGGTGGGTTGTTGTTACTGCGACGAAGGTACCGGAACGCCGGGCAACGGTGGAAGAAGGCCCGTATGTTCCAAGTGCTATGGAAGCGGTCAGGCTGATGGATCAACGTCTGGAGAGAAACAAGATTAGGTCTACTACGGTAAGCCCCGCAACAACCGAAGTGGGAAGTGAGGCGATAAGCGGAATGCTCAACGACTAAGCGGGCATAAGCGGAGGGTTCCCCGGACTTTTGTCCGGGGCCAAAACGGTATTTATGGAGATTCATGATGAAAAAGATTTTAATAGCGGCGGCGTTAGGGATGCTGCTTAGTGCGGTTTCTGTGACCGCCCAGGATTTTGAAGACTGGGATGCGGGGACCGATGAGTCGGCAGGTTTAACGGAGCTTGAGGTAGCTCAGCAGAGGGCTCAAGATGCGGAGATGGCGCTTGAGGAAGCTCAGCGGCAGATTAGAGACGCGAAGACGAAGCAGAATAACGCTCAACAGCAGGCTGATGCCGCACGGGTACAGATTGAAAAGGAGCGGGCTGCAAAGGAACGGGCCCAGGATGAGCTGAGTGCCGAACGGGCAGAGATTGAAAAGAAAGAAGCTGACTTGAAAGCCGAACAGGACAGGATTGCGGCTGACCAGGAGAAGATTGAGCAGGACAAGGACACGGTGGAGCAGGAGAGGATTGCCCAGGCGCAGGCTGAAAAGGACTTGGCGGATGCTCAGAAGAAATGGAAAGAGGAGATGCAGGCTGCCCTGGATGAGGATGATCCGATTACTAAAATGCCCAAGTGGGTAACTAATCAGGACACGCTTCGGAAGGTACTTGCCACGGGGGGTGAGGAAAAGGAAACGATATTTGTCGGCATAGGAAGCGCGAAAAGTACAAGGGATTATCAGGCAATCCAAATGGCCGAAGCCCGTGCCCGCCAGGATATTGCTTTCCAGAGGGATGCCCTGATTAAGGCTGAGATCATGGATTACGCAAAAACCTACGATGCTACTAAAGGCAAGTCTCAGGATACATTGGAAGCCTTCGAAGACAGCATCGTAGGACTGCAGTCTGTCGAAACCTCATTACGGTCCGCAAAGGTGGTGAAGCGGCAAAGAGTGTCCGACGGTACCTGGTGGGTTGTTGTCACCCTGGATACAGAATCCCCTGAGCCTCCTCCGCCAATTGAGGATCCGTATTTGTATAAGCCGGAAATGAAGAAAGCGGCTATAGAGATGGAACAACACCTGCAGGATCAGCGTGTGGGGAGAAACACCTTGAAGCCCACCGTAAGCCCGGCGGTAAGCAGTGAGCCGGTAAGTGAATAAGTGGGATGGTTTACCTGAACTATCCCGTACGGGGATGGTTCGGGTTTAATTGGAGGTTAGGGATGAAAAAGATTTTAATAGCGGTAGCCTTAGTAATGCTGTTGTGTGGAGCCTGTGTGACAAGCAGGGTCAAAGGGGACGCCGCTTTGCTGTTGGACCGCGGCACTTCCTTTGCCTCAAGGCAGGATTTTGATACGGCAATAGCGGCCTATACCGAAGCCATTAGGCTTTACCGCGGGTTTACCGCTGCGTATAACCAGCGTGGTCTTGCGTATACCTATAGGGGCGATTACGACAAGGCCATAAAGGACTATACCAAGGTAATCCGCCTCGAGCCCAACCCTGCCGGTGCCTATACCAGCCGTGGTAACGCGTATATCAATAGGGGCGCCTATGCCAAGGCTGTAAAGGATTTTACCAAGGTAATCAAGATTTATCCCAATTCTACCCCTGCCTATTACAGCCGGGGTAATGCGTATTATGCCAAGGGCGATTATGACAAGGCTATAAATGACTACACCAAGGTAATCAGTATTAGTCCCGATTATGCCGCCGCCTATTACAATCGGGGTAATGCGTATTATGCCAAGGGCGATTATGACAAGGCTATTTTGGATGATACCCTGGTAATCAAAATTATTCCCGATAACGCGGTGGCCTATGCCAGCCGTGGTACTGCGTATTACAACAAGGGCAATTATGACAAGGCCATAGAAGACTTTACCAAAGCACTCGAACTTGATCCCAATAATGCCATTGCGAAACAGAATCTTGAAAATGCACGGAATACACGGGGGTATTAGGGAGGGGGGCGCCCGCATAGAGGTGGAACTATGAAGAAAATGGTGATGGCGGCAGTGCTATTCTCGCTGCTCTTTACGGCCCATGCGGCAGACGATGCTAAAGGGAATGCCCAGGATTTACTG
The DNA here is from genome assembly GCA_025997675.1 of Spirochaetia bacterium. Classification (GTDB taxonomy): domain Bacteria; phylum Spirochaetota; class Spirochaetia; order Treponematales; family Breznakiellaceae; genus Termitinema. The sequence continues at coordinate 7,166 of BNUX01000023.1, forward strand.
GTGAATACCGGTAATTCGTATTACGAAAAGGGCAATTATGATCAGGCGATAGCGCATTACACCTGGGCGGTCAGTATTGATCCCAGTAATGCCGCCGTCTATGTCAACCGTGGTAATGCGTACTCCAACAAGGGCGATTATGATAAGGCCATAGCGGACTATACCCGGGCGCTCGGACTTGACGCCGATGCCTATGTTAACCGGGGGGACGCCTATTTCAACAATGGTGACTATGAAAAGGCCATAGCGGACTACACCCAGTCTCTCAGGGATAAGCCGGACAATAAGTATGTTTCTTTTTTTCGCGGCGTTGCGTACCATATTAAGGGCGATTATGATAGGGCAATAGGGGATTACACCCGGGCCATCATCATTGACCCTGATTATGAGGCTGCCGTTAACCTGAGGGGGGATGCGTATTATGCCAAGGGCGATATAGACATGGCCCTGGTGGATTACACCAAGGCAGTCGAACTTGGCCCCCAGTACGTCTGGGCTTATACCATCCGGGGGGACGCGTATTATACCAAGGGCGATTATGACAAGGCCGCTCTGGATTTCGAGCAGGCTATACGGCTTAACCCCAATCTTGCCTCCGGGTATTATAACCGTGGTAATGCGTATTCCAGCAAGGGGAATTATGACCAGGCGATAGTGAACTACACCCGGGCCATCGGTATTAATCCCGTTCATTTTCTTGCCTATCATAATCGCGGCAGTGCCTATAATCACAAGGGTGAATTAGACCAGGCCATAGCGGATTATACCCGGGCAATCGGCATTAATTCCAAGGATGCCCGTCCCTATAGTAACCGCGGCAGTGCATATAATGACCAGGGAAATTATGATTTGGCCATAGCGGATTACACGGCGGCCATCAGAATTAGTCCCGATGATGCCGCTGTCTATACCAACCGGGGTAACACCTATCATAACAAGGGCGATATAGACCGGGCGATAGCGGACTACACGGCGGCCATCAGAATTGATCCCGCTTATGTTGCGGCCTATAACAATCGGAGCGCAGCGTATAACGACAAGGGCGATTATGATAAGGCCATAGCGGACTGTAACCAGGCGCTCAGGATTAATGCCAATGATGCCCAAGCCTATTACAATCGCGCTTTTGCGTATCATAACAAAGGCCGGTTAGACAATGCGTTGGCGGACTATACCCAGGCAATTAGAATCAATACCAATACTATCAAGGCCTATACCACTCAGGGGGATGCGCATTACGACAATGGCAATTATGAATGGGCTTTGACGGCGTACGCGGAGGGAATCAGAGTTACCGCTAATAATGGCAAGGCCTACGGTAATCGCGGCGCTACGTATTTTGACAAGGGTGAAATAGACCGGGCCATAGCGGACTACGACCAGGCAATCAAGATTAACCCCAAGGATTTTCTTGCCTATAATAATCGCGGCGTTGCGTATCATAACAAGGGTGAGATAGACAGGGCCCTGGCGGACTACACCCAGGCAATCAGACTTAATCCCGATGATGCCCGCGCCTATAGGAATCGTGGTAATGCATATAATGCCAGGGGCGATTCAGACCGGGCGATAGCGGATTACACCCAGGCAATCAGGATTGATCCCGGTAATGCCGCCGCGTATTACAATCGCGGGTATACCTATGACTACAAGGGCGATATAGAAAATGCCATAGCGGACTACACGGAAACCATCAGAATTGATCCCGATGATACGGCTGCCTATTACAATCGCGCTCTTGCCTATCAGAATCAGAATAAGGAGAGCGGTATGGACCGGGCGATAGCGGATTATACCCAGGCAATCAGGATTGACCCCAATTATACCGCCGCCTATAACAATCGTGGTACGGCGTATAGGGATAAGCGCGAGTATGACCAGGCGATAGCGGACTATACCCGGGCGCTCAGCATGGACAGCAAACTTGTCCCGGCCTATAACAACCGTGGCAATGCGTATTATATGAAGGGAGATTATAGGCAGGCGGTTATTGACTATACCCAGGCACTGAAGCTGGACCCCAAAAACGAAGAAGCTAAGAAAGGGCTTGAGGAAGCCCGGAAACGCCAGCGGCAGTAAAAGGAACAAGGAGAAATGTACATGAAGCGCATCGGATTGGTTTGGGCATTACTAGCGGGCGTTATGGTTACCGCCGTCTTTGCGGAAGACAACAAGCGGCCTGTTACGGCAGGGGATCTCGCGCATCTCTCCTATAAACAAAAGGAGGATATTCAAGTTTATACCAGTGTAGGGTTTGTCTTAAAAAGGTTTATACCTACGGATACCCTCGCCAGTGTTGAAGCAGGGGGGGAACTTACCATTGAAAATAAGATTCGCGGGGAGGAAATAGTCTTTACCCTTGGATTACCCGGTAGGGTAGGGGTTATCCTGCCCGGTGGCGGGTTGGGGATTTATTTTGGGAGCGAGAAAACGATAGACAGATCAAGACTACTTTATTTTTTTCCGACCGGTAGAGGGTATGGTCTGGCAACTTCCCAGGGTAGGAATAAGCTCCAAAAAGTAGAGTATGGTGGTCATGTTTATACCGTAATCGCACCGGGCAGGCCGTATCTTTTGGCTGCCATTAAAGAAATAACGAGTAATGATGTGGTGGAAATAAACCTTTCCGGCAGCCGGATAAAAGAGGAAATAGCTCCGCCGCCTCCTCCGGTGGAAATAGGTGAACCGGAGGAAACAGCCCCTCCGGAGGAGATAGCCCCTCCGGTTACTCCCCCGGTGAACATTCAGGAGAAACTGCAAACAGTAATAGGAGAGGCGGAGGGCATGGTGCGGAATGGGGATAAGTCGTGGTTAAAGAAAAACAAGAAGCCCTTCACGAAGTCGATCACGGGAGCGAAGAAGTTGCTCAAGAGTAAAGATACGGCCGCCATAGATGCCGCCATCGGTGAATTGGAAAAGCTTATTGCGGGGGCAAAGAACTAGTTTTACCTAAAGTCCCGATGCGGGATGCCGAAAATTGGAATATGCGTAAATTAACACTTGCAACCCTGGTGGTTGCTCTAGCAGGGGTCGCGGTTCAGGGTTTTGCGTCTGAATCGCCTAAGTCGAATCTAGTGGCGGCCATACCCTCCTCCGGCGCCATTATGGGGAAGGGCCAACTGACCAGGGTGCAGTTGGCCGATGTTTTGCTCGCGGAGAATCCGGCGCTGGATAAAGGGTTTGCCAGGGATTTTTCCCAGATGTACATCACCGAGGCGGCTGCCGAGGGGGTCAACCACGACATTGCCTTTTCCCAGATGTGCGTGGAAACGAACTTCTTTAAGTTCGATGGTCTGGTGACCAGGGAATCGAACAATTTCGGCGGCATCGGGGTGATCGACGATCAGAACCGGGGTGTGCTGTTTCCTTCGACATTGATAGGAGTGCGGGCGCAGATACAACACCTGAAAGGGTACGCCACAAAGGAACCCCTGGCCCAGGCCCGGGTGGATCCCCGGTACTACAACATCTTCCACGGGTCCGCCCCGTTGATCTCCGACCTTTCCGGCCGGTGGTCCACCAATATAGCCTACGGGGAAAGCCTGCGAAACGTCACCAGGGAAACCGGCAAGAAACTGGTCCGGGGATAAAAGGGGTGGCCGGAGAGTTACCGGGTGGTCTTTATATCCCGGGCAACCCTCCAGGCTTCCCATTCGTCACTGAATGGGCCGATGCGAACAGCATACCGTCCCTGGTTATAGTTTCTGTCCGCTAAACCGGAATCGGGTAAGTCGGGTATGTGTCTTTTAAGCGCCCGAAACAGTTCATCCGCTTCTTGCTTTTTACTCCCGTTAAAAAGACTTATCTGTACCCAATAATCCCCGGTATCCGGGGCGCGGGTGGAGAAGAAGTCCCACCTGAATAAACGGTTCTCCAGATGGGGGAAGCTCCGGCGATCCTCGGCAATAAAACGCTGCCATTGGGTGATCACTGTTTGTACATCAAGGTATTTCCCCCCTGGGTCACCACCGGGTGAACCAGGGGTTACTGAGGGTTGCTTCCCACCTTGAAGTACTCGATACTCCTGATAAGGCTTTCCTTAATATCCTTTTTGTAAACTTCCATTGATTTGCTGTCGTCCAGGAGAAAATAGACTAGCACCGACTTCCTTTCTGCGATGGGGTCCTTGTGTACGTACACTTGGGCGTCCGTATTCTCCGAAAAAGCCAGCCCGTTTCTGAGCTCATTGATGCGGTACATCTTTCCCCGTTGCCCGTCGGAGAAGTTCCTCCCGTTGATGGTAAAATCGACGCTGAAGTACTCTTTTCCTGCCCCTTCGTATACGGGCTTTATACTTCCCGGTTTGTACAGGGTTTCCGGCACGGAGGTAATGTTCGTGATAGACCAATTCTCGTTTTCCCGGTAGACCACGGTACCGTCAATGTAGTAATCCGGCTGCCGTTCATCGACTTGAAACCTGAACCGGGTACCGTCAAAGGGGGGGGTGAACACGGCGGTAAGGAGGGTCTCATGGGGATTGTCTACCCGGTTGATTCTTTGGGTAATAGCCGACAGGTTTCTTTTAAAGTCCTCCAGTCTCCCGTTTTTAACATACTCGTTTGCCGGGTTGCTGGAGATAACATTGAGGTGCGGCCGCCCGGCGGTGTCCATGCCTAAGCCAAGGGAATACGCCCTTATCGGCAGCTCCCGGTCGCTTATCTTAGTTTCGAGGAGCTTTTGCTTGATAAACTCGGAATACTTGAGCTCGTTCCGGCGGTCCGCCGGCTCAATGCTCAGTTCCGCCTCGAAGGTGTCTGTGCGCAGGGTACCGGCGGCGGAAGCATTGTCGTAGCTGTCGGTGATAGTCACTATGTAGACCGAATCAACCGTCTCGGGTATCCGGCCGTTTTTGCCCGCCTTGACTAGGTCGTCGAGCGCCCAATGGACGGCGTAAAACAGGGCGGCGCCATTATCTTTGTCCTGCCCGGTCTTGCTGTAGGTATCGATAGCCCTGAGGATGGTCTCTTCGTTACTCCCAAGGTTCAGCTCAATGAAGTTGCTGTCCCTGGTACCGTCGGGATTGAGCAGTTCGTGGACACCACCGTCAAAGGACAGGAATCCCATGTAGATGTTGGGATTCTGGTTTAGTAAGGGCGCTTGTGAGTACGCCGCTATGACAAAAGAAAAGAGGAACATTACCATCACGGGAACGAGCTTCTTCATAAAAAACCCCTTTCCCCTCCCATAGTCTATTAAGTATAGATAGAATCATCCAATAATGTCAAGTCACGGTCAGAACTGCCAGCTGAGGTTCAAGGCCGGGCGGAGATACCCCAAGCCCTCCGGAAGGAGGGCGCCGTTGGACAGCACGTGGGTAAAATCCGCACCGGCGTCGATAAAGAAGGGGCCTATGATATGCCACCGGAGGGAAATGCCCGCGTTCAGGGATAGATAGAGGGCGGTCATGGGGGGATCACTGGCCTCGCCGTAGTCATAGAGGAAATTGGTTAGGACGGTTATCCCTGCCCCCAGGCGGAAGTTAAAGGCCATGATGTGCTTCGGCAGCCATAGCTGATACAGCAGGTCCACCTGCGTCTCCGGTACATGGGCCGATACGGTATACTGTTCCGTTTGGTCTTTCATGGTAAACCAGGATGCGCCCAATTCCGCCCCTAAATACCCCCAGTCCCGCTTTAGGGGGAGTACCCCTACCCGGATGGCGGCGCCCAGGGGAAAGAATGGGCTGGTAAAGGCATCCTCCTGAAATAGCCGTCCATACAGGGGTAGGAGGGGGGCATATCCCGCCGAAACAACAAAGTCGGGCCTTTGGGAACGGTCTTCGATATTCTGTAAGTACTCCCGCTCCCGGCGTTCCCTCCCTGTTTGTCGTTCTTCCCGCCGCCGCTGCGCTGCCAGCCGCCGCCGCTCCTCCAGCTGTCGACGTTCCTCCAGCCGCCGTTCCTTCTCCAGCCGCCGCCGCTCCTCCAGCTGTCGACGTTCCTCCAGCCGCCGTTGCTCCGCCACCCGCCGCTGCTCCTCCAGCCGCCGTTGTTCTTCCAGCTTCCGTTGCTCCTCCAGCCGCCGTTGCTCCTCCAGCCGCCGCTGCTCCTCCAGCCGTTGACGTTCCTCCAGCCGCCGTTGCTCCTCCAGCCGCCGCTGCTCTTCCCGCCGCCGCTCTTCTTCCAGCCGCCGCTCTTCTTCCAGCCGCCGCTCTTCTTCCAGCCGCCGCCGCTCTTCTTCCAGCCGCCGCTCTTCTTCCAGCCGCCGCTGTTCCTCCAGCCGCCGCAGCTCCTCCAGCCGCCGCTGCTCTTCCAGCCGCCGCTGCTCATCCAGCTGCCGCAGCCCTTCCAGCCGCCGCTGCTCCTCCAGCCGCCGCAGCTCATCCAGCCGCCGTTGCTCCTCCAACCGCTGCCGTTCTTCCCGCGCCCGCTCTTCCGGGGTTTTTTCAGGATGGATGGTAAAGGTTCCCCGGGAGTCCTCCAGTCCTCCGGGGTTCATGATACGTATCTCGTATGAACCCGGCGAAAGCTGCTCTTTGTTGAAGGTAAGCCGAAGGGCGTTTTCCGTAAACTCCCTGCTGAGAGGGCGGATGTCCTGCCCGGCCCCGCCCGGAGGACGGAGCATGGCGTCCGCATCCGGAGCGATATCCCGTCCAAGTACCGTAATTTGCCAGGAGATTCCGTTTTCAAGGAAGAACTCCGGGGGGGTAAAACTGCGTATGGCCGGTTGGATGGCCTTTAAAACCTCGAAGTTTACCCATTCCGTGGTATAGGCAAGGCGGTCCAGGAAATTGTAGACCCCTAACCGGTACCGGTACGCGCCGGGGCGTAAGGAAACTTGCAGGAAGTTCTCTTCCGTCGATTTCCGTTGCAGCTCCCGGTATCCCGTGTCCGCTGCCTCTTCAAGGAACACCTCATACCGGAGTACCGCAGGGTCCCGGGGCCAGGACAGGCGCTGGATAAACTGCCGGCTGTCCCCGGTCTGTTCGATAAAAAAGCCCACCCCGCCGGACGCCGGTTCCTGTGCCCCAAGGGAAAGGCACGTAAGGAGCAGGGTGAGTATAAAACAGCCCTTCCTATTCGCCATAGAGTATGCCCGGCTCCGGCGGCGTATACCGTTCCGGTACGGGAACGTTCAGGGTAAAACGGTTTTCACCGGGGGTTCCCCGCTGCTCAAGATACCCGTCATCCGCAATGCGGAGGGCCTCCACTTGCCAGACAAAGCGGCCGTTTTCCAGGATGCCCGCATCATCCAGGGTGTAGGATGTCTGGGGTGCGCTTTCCTGGCGCCGTATCAGGGTGCGGTTATTCCCGGTTTCCCGGTAGAGGGTAAAGGTGTACCGGTTTGCCCCGGGAACCACATTCCAGGTAAAGGTAATCCTGCGGGATACCTTCAATTGGTCCGGTCCCAGGACGTAGCCGTTTGCGGGCCGCCGTTGCGCCGGTTCCGGCAACAGGGGAACCGGCGCCTTCCGCAGTTCAAACCGGGCGCTTCCTGCCGTGCCGGTTCGCCGGGCGCTCCGGAGGGTTTCTTCGGCGGCGGCCGTTACGGTCCAGGTATACCGGCCTTCCGGAAACTGCTCCAGGGACGCCTCCAGCCGGGTCCCGGGAACCGTGGACGCGCTGTATACCGGATTCCCCCTGGGGCTGTTGCCGGCATAGAGGTTGAAGGTATAGTAATCCGCCCCGGGTACGCTCTGCCAGGTAAAGGCCGTCGGGACGCCCCGGTTCACCAGGACCCGGCGGGTTTGGCCGGGGCCGCCTTCCCCCGGGAGATCGGTTATCGGCGGCGGCGCCAGGTCCGGGACCACCTGGAAACTTCTGGCCTCGGTTTGTACATTCCCCCCCTCGGTTTGGGCGCTGATACGCCAATACCACTGTCCGGCTTCCAGGGCGGGGGGGCGGAATGAGCCCCCGGCTACGCTCCGGTCTACCCGGAGCCGGGTAAACCAGGGGGTATCCGAAACCTGGAAGCGCAGGGGATAGGGAAGGTCCGTCTTCCAGGTAAACTCCGGCAGCGGGCCCTGGGGCATGGTGTAATTGTCCGGGGGGAAGAGGGCACCCAATTCCCCCGCCATAAGGGTAAAGGAACGGGACGGCGAAATGGCCGAGACGGTTCCGTCGGCGGCGCTTTGGTAGACCCCCCAGTAATAGCGCCCTTCCGGAAGGCCGCTGTGCCGGTAATAATTGACCTCCACCCGCCGGGTAATTACCGGGTTCTGTAAGTCCGGGGAGGCGGAAACCAGCAGGGTATAGGAGACTGCCTCGGCCTCGTTTTGCCAGGAGAAATTGACCTCCGCCGTTTTAAGGGTGTTGATGGGGAAGCCCGCCGGAGGACTCACCAGGGTAGGGGCCGGGAGTTCGCCGCCTTGGGTGATGGTAAAGGAGAGGGGGGCCGAAGGGGCAAGGGTGTCCTGGTATTCGCTTCCCAGAATGGGCCGTACCCGCCAGTACCAGCGTCCCTGGCCCAAGCTTGAATCGGTCAGGGAGCCGGTCTCCCCGCTGCCGCCCCGTACCGTGGTTTGTATCACGGGGTTCTCGAAACGGGGGTTGTCCGCCACTTCCACCACGTAGTGGGCCACTTCCGCCGAGGAGGTCCATTGATACCGGATATCCGGCGGCCGGTTCCGGTAGCGGTACCGGTCTCCCTCCTGGGGATTAAGCCCCCGGAACACCGGCGCCGTATTCACGGTTACGCGCCCTATGGCCGCATTTGCCACCGTCGCTTCGGTGGCCGTCCCTTCGGCGCTTACCGGGTAGGCCCGCCAAAACCAGACCCCGGGGGCCAGACTTATCCGGGTCTCCCCATCCGTCCCCCCGTTCCGGGTATGGGCAATCCTTTTAAAGTTCCGATCCGCCGCAATCTCCAGCCGGGTACGCTCCCCCGGGGCATAGAGGACCCCCTTCCAGACAAAGTCCACCGGTACGGAGGCCCCTCCGGGACCATCCCGTAAGAACAGGCGGAGGCCGGGCCGGGGGGAGACCATCACCGTCCGGGCTTCCACCAGGATAGCACCCAGAGCGTCTATGGAAAGAACTTCCCCGGAAGTAAGGCTCCGGATGGTACCGTTACGGTCAAAGTCCGCATGGCCTTCGCTAAGGCGCAGGTTAAAGTTCTCATTCTCGCTAAGCCGGGCATCCAGCACCGCTCCCCCGGCAATCCGGACACCCTGGTCCCGGGCGCCCATCATCAGGGCCACATCCTTTGTTGAGGCGCTGGCATCCACGCTCATGCTCCCCTGGGTAAGGTGAATACGGGGGCTCGCATCCGTGGCGAAGATCTGGACCAAACAGTTTTCCCCTATGTCGAGGCGTACCCCGTCAAGGAACTGGATAGTGGCCTCGGACTCCGCCGCCGTACGGATAAAGTCCCCGTTATAAATCGGGGACCCCTCCTGCAGCCGGGACCAAAGCCCCTGGTCCGCAAAGCGCCGCTGGGCAACCCGGTACTTCCCGGTAATGGACCCCACGGGCTCATCGGAGAACCGGGCAAAGGCCTGGTTAAGGTCAAGCCAGAACAGCAGGATAAAGAACAGCGTCCCCAGGAGACCGAGGATAACCACCAGGTAATCCCGCAGGTCCCATTCCCGTTTCACCCGCATTACTTCCTCTCGTCCGCTTCCATCTGGAGAATAAGCCGTTTCAGGTCCGGCGCCCTAAGCCCCAGCATGGTCCGCACCTCCGTCAGGTTCACCGGCCGCTTCTGCTTTTCTCCGGGCTTTGCCCGCAGGTTTATCACCGCAAACAACCGTACCGGGTCCTTCTTCCCCTTAACCTTCGTCGACAGCATCTCCTCGGCGATGATATCCTCCTTGATAAGGTCCCAGGTGTTCTCCGTGATAAGGATATCCGTCATGAAGTCCTTGTTCAGCCCCTCGGTCCGGCTGGCCAGGTTTACCGTATCGCCGATAACCGTGTATTCCATCCGGGTGTTGGACCCGACCTGCCCGGCCACCACCGGACCTGAGTTGAGCCCGCAGCCAATCCGAATCCGGGGCTGTTTGATGCTCCCGTCCCGGCCCGCGTTGAAGTCCCGCAGGGCGCTTCGCATGGCCAGGGCCGCCTTGACCCCGTTTAAGGCATTCTCCGCAGGGCTTTCCGTGATGCTAACCGCCCCCCAGTGGGCCATAATGGCATCCCCCATGAACTTATCCACCGATCCCCCGGTCTGTTCTATACAGACAATCATCCGGGTCATGTAGGCGTTGAGGAACTCCACCACCTCGGCGGGCTCCAGCATCTCCGATATCATGGTAAAGGAACGGATATCCGTAAAGAGGAGGGTGACCATCCGGGGCTCCCCCCCCAGGGACAGGTTCCCCTGCATGGCCTTCCGGGTAATTTCCTGGTTGGTAAAGTAGCTCAGGCTCGTCAGGGCCTTCCCCATCCGTACAAAGCTATCCCCCAGGACGCCGATTTCGTCGCCCCTGGTTTGCGGCAGCCGTACCTCAAAATCCCCCTTCTCAATCATGCCGGCGGTTTCGGTAAGATGCATCAGGGGCTTGCTGATACCCTTGGAGAAGAACCAGATGATGATGATGGCGGTAAACAGTACCGCCAGAGTGAGGAAGATGTTCCGCCGGGTGGTTGCCGTAATGCTTTCAAAGATGAGCCGGTATTCCACCGTGGTAAGCACCGCCGCTCCCCCCAGGGACAGCTTCCGAAAGGCCCCCAGATACTCCCTTCCCCCGGCGTCTTCATAGAGGATCTGGAAGTTCTGCTCCCTTCCGGAGCGGACCTGCTCTGCCAGGGGGGATGACCCGATATCTACCCCCGCCATAACCAACTGATTATCCGGGTGGATGAGGATTTCCCCGGCATCGTTAATCAGGAAGGAAATATTTATCGTTCTGCCGAAGTCGTCGGTCAGCTCATCGGAGGTAAAGAAGATTCCCGCCGAGGGAATGAACATGGCCAGGAGGGGGACACCGAATGCCGGGGCGGCGTTGAGGAGTACCGTTTCCCCCATCCGTGCCCTATTCCGGGCCTCCACGGCGTTTTCCATGAACTGCCATACCAGATAGGGGTCAAGTTCGTTATCCCGGAAGAAGCCCTCATTGGTTATGGGCATCCTCCCGTTCGGGACGACGGCGGCTATTTCGGGGTGCTGCTCAAAGAAGAGGCTCTGGAACCGGCTGCCCGGGGTGGAAAGGGTATCCAGGAGGAGCAGGGCATTGGAACGGGCCGTACGGAGGACCCTATCGGTCTCCGCAGCGGAACGCCGGTTTATAGCGAAGTTTGTATCCTCCGCATTAATACGCAGGTCCTCGGAAACCATGTAGGACATCAGGGCGGTAATAGCCCCCAGGGAGGTAAGAAGGAGGATGGTGATAATAGAGACCAGCGTGACGCCGATGGGGCGGCGCACCGTGATCTCCGGCCTGGCCTTTTTCTGCTTTCTTTCCACTTTCGCCTACTATACTACAGTATCGGTAGCAAAATAGCAAATCGGGAGGGGGCAAGCTTGGAGCGATCCCTCTACAAGCTTGTAGCGATCCCTCTACAAGCTTGTAGCGATCCTTCTACAAGCTTGTTGAAGATCTTCAACAAGCCTTAGTGAAGACCCTTACAGTATGGTAAGGGTAAAGGGGGCTTCAATCGTTCGCATTTCTTTGAGGTTTACGCCGCCGGAGAACTTTGTCCTGATTACCAGCTTGTACTCGCCGGGGGCCGTCCAGGACGGGGTGCGGGCTATGACCTTGCCTGCGGTGTTCTCGGCAAACCTGGTGACGGGGGTTTCATCCAGCACGGTGTCCGGGAGTATCGGGCCAAGGAGGAAGAGGCCGCAGCCCGTTTCTTCTTTGGTGACTTTGATGTTATGGCCTTTGATGATAAAGTCTCCGTCGGGGTTTAGTCCGCTGTTTACCGAGCCGGTGTCGGCATCGATAACTTCGGCTATCCAGGCCGACATCGGGGCTAAGCCATCGATTTCCACCGTAATGTGCTTGAGGATCTCCCGGAGGGCGTGATGGGTGTAGAGGGTCAAACCTATGGGATGTTTGATCGGGTCAAAGGGTTCGCTGACATTTGCCCAGGAGCCGCCAATCTTGAGGTGAATGGAGAAGAAGCCGGTATTCACCGAAAAGCCTGAGCAGAGCTGGTAGACCAGTTCCTGGATGAACTGTTTGACAGCCGACACCAGTTCGTCAAGTTTGCCCGGGTAGCCCCCGCGGTTAATAAGGGCGGCACAGGTCTCCTCAATGGAGAGGGACGCTTCGTCGTCGTCACGGGCGAGGAAGGTGGTTTCCTGACCCGGTAGGTAGGAAGGATACAGCTTAGCGTGGACCCGAGGGAGGGTCTCAAAGACGGTGTTCACGATAGTCATGATTTTTGCCTTTTAGAACAGATAGCGATACGCCATTTAAAACGGTGTTCCGCCCAGTATAACACACCTGATTAAAAGATGCTACAAGTATTTACAGAAAATCAGCACTATTCGGTTATTTGACACAGAAAGCGGGGGCGACGCCAAGAGACTGATTAGCTCCCGCGCCGGTGAAAACCCCGTTGGCGGTGACATAACAGAACAGCTCGCAACTCGTCTTATAGGGTGAGGCTAACCAGTATATGCCCTCAGTAATGCCGCCAATAGTGCCTTTTTTGCGGGAGATAGGATCGGTGTAGTAGCCCAGCGCTGCCTGACCCGTCGCCTCATAATTTGCAAGACTGCTTGCAGAACCACCGCTCATCTCCGCTACAGTGGGGAGCCAGAGCTTTTTCTCTATCGTATCCACCAGATCATTTGATGAGCCCGAGCCGCCTTCGCCCGAAAAGAATCCGTTCCACACCCTGCGTTTCGGCGCCCAGAGGACGTTCTCCGGTACGCCCGCGTCTATAAGCCCCGGCAGGAAGTAGGTGGTAAGGTAGCTCTGCATTTCGCTTCCCGCGTAGCCGCCCACGTTGGTAGCGGAGCTGTTCATCCTGCGGAGAACCGGACCATTCCGGAACTGGAACACCACATGGTCCGGCGCCCCGATATTATTAGCAGCCGCGCCGCCGGTCTTATATGAATTGATGCCCACCACGATAAGCCGCAGGAGCCGGTCACGATAGGAGGGACCGGGACTACCTATATCCTGGTCGAGTATCGTACCGGACCCCGTAATGGTCAATGAAGGCAGGTCGATATAGTTGCCAAGGGCGATCTTCGAGGTAACGCTTTCACCCGGCGCCGGGGTGGAAATCAGTTGGTGCAGGCTGGTAAAGGTGTTCTCCACCATTGGTTTGGTAAGGGGAACGCCCGCCGAGCCGCGGATACCGAACTTTATCGTGAGGTCCGGGCTTGCCGGAACGACTATGCCATAAGTCACTTGGCCGGTTACCGCGCTGGTTATGCTGTTCCCGGCATGGCTTATTGCTACTCTGAGATAGTTGTCCAAATCGTCGCCTTTCAACACGTAGGTTAAACCGGTTGCACCGGGAATGGGCGCAAACCCGCTGCCATTGCTCCGCTCCCATTGGTAGGATAGGGTTACCCCGGGGCCGATGGGGGCGGGGATTGCCGTCAGGGTTTGGCCTACCCGTGGGGTTCCGCCGATGGCTGCCGTGAGGGCTCCGGGGGTGACGGTCACCGCATAGGTTTCCAGTGAGCCATCCTCCGCCGTTACCGTGAACGGAACCGGGGCGGTGAAGTTCACGCCGGTGAATGTTGCCGGTGATGTGGTCAGGGTCGTTCCGCCGCCGGTAATGGATGTCCCGGTGTAGGTAACAACCGCCGTCATAGCGGATAGGGCAGTCCCATAGGGCACATTAACGGTATATCCCGCCCCGGTCACGGTCCCCGAAGCAGTTACCGGGCTGGTAATGCCGAATGAGGTAATCAGGGGGTTCGGGATACACCTGATAGGGGGAACCACCAGGTCGTCAAAAACGCGGTTACTCCCCTCGGCCCACAGCCTGAGGGTAAGGTTGAAGACCTCCCCCACCACCGCTCCTCTGATATGAAGCACCACCCGGTCCTCCACCACCGGATCATCCGCCCAAATCCTCGCCGGGTCGACGGGCGCCCCATTACTCAGCACCAAAACCCTTAGCGGAGAAGCCGTGCCATTCACCAGGGGCACCATCAGGGTAGATTCAACCACCGGGAAGACGGTGTCACCGTCAATACCCCCCGCCATCCGGATCAGCCCGGTCTGGCCCTGGACAAAGGGTTCTATTGGTTCATTGAAGATGTCGCAGCCGGAAAGGAGGACGACAAAGAGGAGTATCGCCATAGAGAGGTATCTGTTCACCGACCGCATTTCCCTCCAGTATACCCCAGGTCTTTCTACAATGCAAGCTATTTTACACAGAAAGCGGGGGCGCAGTAATACCCACTCGCTGCTGAGTTATAGCCGATACTAGAAGAGGAGGTGACATAACAGAAACGATTATTTGCAAGAGATGCGGGTGAGGCTAACCAGTAGTCCTGGCTACCACCGCCTATAATGCGTTTATTGCGGGAGGTTGATGTGTTGTAGTAGGGCAGCGTTACCTGCCCCGCCGCGTACTCTTTAAGCGAGGCTATGGTAGAACTAGTAGTCATCTCCCCTTCGGTGGGGAGCCAGAGCAAGTCAGTTATCGTATCCACTGTCGGATTATTTGGGAAGGTCACGCCCGACTTGTCTCCGTTCCACACCTTGCGGTTCGGCGCCCAGAGGACCTTACTCGGTACGCCCGCGTTAATAAGCCCCGGCAGGAAGTTGCCGATAAGGTAGGCCCGCATTTCGCTATCCTTGTAGCCGCCCACGCTGCCAATGGAGCTGGGGTTCATCCGGTGCTGACCCGCCAAGTTCTGGAACTGGAACACCACATGGGGGTTGGTTCCATTGCCGTTTATGCCGCTGTAGGTGTTGATTCCCACCACGATAAGCCGCAGGAGCCGGCCGGTGCCTATTGCCTGGTCGGTTGCGTTGATACTGCCATCTGCAGTGGTGTCAGTGGGATAGCCCGTAACGGTGAGGGCGGGCAGGTCGATATAGTCGCCAAGGGCGATATTCAAGGTAACGCTTTCACCCGGCTCCGGGTCGGAAATCAGTTGGTGCAGGCTGGTAAAGGTGTATCCCACCATTGGGCTCATACCGAACTTTATCGTGAGGTCCTGGCTTGCCGGATTGACTATGACATATTTCACTTTGCCGGTTGCCGCGCTGGTTATGCTGTTGCCGCCATATCTTATTGTTACTCTGAGATAGTTGTCCAAATCTTCGTTTGCCGGCACGTAGGTTAACCCGGTTGCACCGGGAATGTCCGCAAACCCGCTGCCACTGTTCCGCTCCCATTGGTAGGATAGGGTTACCCCGGGGTCGACGACGGCGGGGATTGCCGTCAGGGTTTGGCCTACCCGTAGGGTTCCGCCGATGGCTGCCGTGAGGTTTCCGCGGGTGACGGTCACCGTATAGGTTTGGGATGAGCCATCCTCCGTCGTTACCGTGAACGGAACCGGGTTGGTGAAGTTCACGCCGGTGAATATTGCCGGTGATGTGGTCAGGGTCGTTCCGCCGCCGGTAATGGATGTCCCGGTGTAGGTAACAACCGCCGTCATAGCGGTTACGGCAGTCCCATAGGGCACATTAACGGTAAATCCCGCCCCGGTCACGGCCACGGTCCCCGAAGCAGTTACCGGGCTGGTAATGCCGAATGAGGTAATCAGGGGCTTCGGGATACACCTGATAGGGGGAACCACCAGGTCGTCAAAGACACGGTTACTCCCCTCGGCCCACAGCCTGAGGGTAAGGTTGAAGACCTCCCCCACCGCCGCCCCTCTGATATGAAGCACCACCCGGTCCTCCACCACCGGATCATCCGCCCAAATCCTCGCCGGGTCGACGGGCGCCCCATTACTCAGCACCAAAACCCTTAGCGGAGAAGCCAAGCCATTCACCAAGGGCACCATCAGGGTAGATTCAACCACCGGGAAGACGGTGTCACCGTCAACCCCCCCCGCCATCCGGATCAGCCCGGTCTGGCCCCGGACAAAGGGTTCTATAGGTTCATTGAAGACATCGCAGCCGGAAAGGAGGACAGCAAAGAGGAGCATCGCCATAGAGAGGTATCTGTTCACCGACCGCATCCCACGTTTCCCCTTCCCTTCCAGTATACGCCGGGCCTTTCTGTAATACAAGGGAAAATAGCAAACGGGAGGGGGGGCAGGCTATCCAGGCAATGCAAGGAACTGTTCAGGGGTCACCGCTTGTACCGGGGAGGCGCTAAAGTCGTCAATGTTTCTGGTAATGATATAGCCGGCTTGTTCTCGTATTGCGGTAGCGCAGATCACGGCGTCTTCAAAATCAGGAAAGCCAAGACCAATTGCGGTACGGATATCATCTGCTTTTGTATCAACAGGAATAATTACTTTCAGCAGATTAACAATCGAATTGAGCGCTTGTTCCGAATCTGAACAACTCTTTCTGTTTATATAGTAAATATCGGTAATTGAACCGGCGCCGACTATAGCGTCCACCACCTTTTTTGCCGCCAATAGAAATACTTCATAGGAATCATGGTAATGGGGTTCCCGCTTTTCAACAATATCGAGAATTATATTGGTATCCAACAATACCTTCATTGTCTGGACAACCTTTCATCTCTTATTTCTTCAAGGGTCATCGGATTGTTGGCCGCAATCCCTACTAAGTGATTAAGGGCGGCAATCCGTTCTTCCACGCTGGGGCTGGGTAGGGGCTCCTTCGCCACCGCCTGAGTAAAGGTAAGAATAACCGGACCCGCCGGGACTTCCCGTGGTACATCAATGGTCAGCCGGAGCTTCTCACCCTCCGGATGGGCCGGTATATCGATGGTTTGTTGTATAGGCATAATAGCCTCCTCTTTGGCGCCGTTCATAACAGCATACGCCGGTTCTTTCTATAATGCAAGGTTCTTTCCCCGGACATCGGATAAACGCATAAAAAGCCATCAAATCATTTGCTTTTTTCCTAGCCCCAGGATATACTCTAATGTAGGTCTATCCCCGATATGCCGATGTAGTATAAAATAGAAGCAGGAGGGTTCCGTATGTTGAAGGATACCAAATCCGGTGACGATTCGTATAGAGCTATTCATTATCTCAAAACATATTTAGGAGGTGTTACTATGAACAAATCTCGTTTTTTCTCTATTGCGGCAGGGGTGGGTATCGCCCTGCTCCTGGGTTGTGCCCTGGCCGGGTGCGATTTCCTCAAGAACCCCGACTATGTGGACTCTATCCCCCTACCGCCGGAACTGCCCTATGCCACCCTCTCCCAGGAGGAGGATGGGGCCCATCAGTATAAGCTGGAGTGGAAGCGGGCGTCGGGAAGGTTACTCCAGGACGCGGAGTACAATGATAGTGCCCTCAACGAGGTGACGCAGGGTGCCCTCGATACATGGCGGGAGTATATCCGGGTCATTGACCCCCGGCCCTTCTATGATAAGAGTGGCACGGGGCTGGCGCCGGTGGAGGGTGCGCCCTTTGAGGTTTTTAACTCCGGCGGGAAACTGGACAACGGGAACCCCTCCGGCAATGGAAACATCGTTATTCACCGGTACTGGCCTAAGGATGCGGCGGGGAACATGGTGACCCCTAATCGTATTGCCTGGCTGGGCGCCGTGACTGCACGGGCGGCGGCGTTTAAGAAGGCGGCGGGTGAGATAGAAGGGATGTTGGCGGCTATAGAGAAGTCTCCTCTATATACTAAGGGGTCCGAGCCTCTTCGGGCGCTCCATGAAGCTATGGCGAACGCTATCTCCCATAACCCCCCGGAGGGGCAATGTGTGCAGCGGACCATGTTTTCCGTGGTCGGCGGTGGAACGAAGGGCGTTGCCGTTCTCCCCGATGGGGTGAGCGGGTTCTTGTATGAGTATTACCTGGGACATGTGCCGGACTCCAGCGGGTACGTAAATACTGCGCCCCTCGCGTTTCCGGAATAACCCATAACGGAGCGATAGGGAAACGGCTGCGGGAAGGAGCGTGAAGAGATGAAGCATAAGGTGTGGTTGATTTTCTTCGTATCGGCAGGAGTATTGTTGCGCGCGCCCCTGTTTGCGCAGTCTGAGGAAGAAACGATAAATGCCAGCAGGATAGCGAATGTGAAGGTCTGGGTAGACCCGGTCTCAGGCGGTACGGCGGCGGAGCGGGAGTACTTTGACTTTAACATGCCGGAGGAAGTAAGAGGCTCCGGGTACCAACTGGCCGATTCAAGGGCGAGCTCGGACTTTTATATCCTCTTTAATCTGGAACATGATGAGGAATACGGTGACGAGGTGATTACCGCAGAGCTCTATGCCACCGCGACCGATTCCCTGATTATTAGCAATTCCATGGCCTACACGGCGGTGGATGATATGGCCGACTGGAACCTGACGGTTATCTACCAGCTCATGGCAAACGCGCCGCTGCATAAATACATCACCACCTTAGAGCGGGAGGTAGAGATCCCTCCCCCGGTGCGGGTGCTGGGGTTTCCCGAATACCGTCTGTATGTGGGGTTCCGGGGAGGCTATTCGGTCCGGCGATACCTGCTCATAGGGGATAAGGCCCTGCGTATCGAAAAAGGCCTTAGCCCTCCGGGGCACAGTTTTGAGGCGGGCATTCAGGTGTCCTTCCAGATACTGCGGTTCCTGGCTGTTCAGGGGGAACTCCTGTTCACCGGTGATGCCGTGCCCTTCAGTTACTATGATAGCAATGAGTTGGATTTGGTCAAAACTGCGGATACCTACGAGTCCTATTCGATGATGATTCCCCTGACGTTTAAGGGGACTTTCCACCTGTATGACCGGTTGGTGCTGAACCCCTTTGCCGGGATGTACTTTGTGATGCCCCTGGGCAGGATTACCGGAGTGGATAGAGAGGGGACCCCCATTGAAAGTGACTTTACCTACAACCCGCCCCTTGGGTTGACGGCGGGCCTTGAAATAGGGGCGGTCCTGGGGAAGGAGCGGAACCGGGGGACGATATTTATGGACATCCGGTACTCCGCCGATTTAGGGGAGTTGAAGCGGCCGGACACCTTATACCAAAGGGCGGCTATGGTGTCCATAACGGCGGGGTACCGGTTCGGGCTTTTCAAGCGGAACCGCCAGGCGCGGATCAAAGAGGACCTGCCGCAAGATTTCGACTAGAGGGCGGTGGGGACAAGCGAAAGCCCGGAGGTGCAGGAATGCGCCTCCGGGCTTTTCACGTTTTTACCCTAGAAGGGCCTATCCGCCAGGTACTTATATTCCTTCCATACCCGTTCCGCCTGGGCCTTCGCCTTCGCCAAGAGGGCGTCGGCGCGGTCCGGGGACGCGGCCTTGAGGCTCTTGAACCGCACTTCCTTGTACATAAAGTCCTCCAGGCTAGTACTCGCTTCCTTGGAATCAAGCTGGAAGGGGTTCTTGCCCTCCGCTTTAAGCCGGGGGTCGTAGCGGTACAGGGGCCAGAGGCCGGAGGTAACCGCCGCTTTCTGCTGTTCCAGGCCCTTACTCATGTCGATGCCGTGGTTGATGCAGTGGGAGTAGGCGAGGATGAGGGAGGCGCCGGGGTAGGATTCCGCTTCACGGAAGGCCTTGATGGTCTGGGCGATGTTGGCCCCCAGGGAGATACGGGCCACGTATACATAGCCGTAGCTCATGGCCATAGCGCCCAGGTCCTTCTTCGTAATGTCTTTGCCGGCGGCGGCGAACTTGGCGATAGCCCCAACCGGGGTTGCCTTGGACATCTGACCGCCGGTGTTGGAGTACACCTCGGTGTCCATACACAGGACGTTGATGTTCCGGTTGCTGGCCAGCACATGGTCCAGGCCGCCGTAGCCGATGTCGTAGCCCCAGCCGTCACCGCCCAGTATCCACACCGAGCGCTTCACAAAGTGATCCCCCAGGGAGGCAAGCTGCTTCGCAAGGGGCTTGGCGTCGCTTTTCAGGGCGTCCTTCAACTGGTCCACCAGTTTGCGCTGGTCCTCAATCTCCGCGTCCGTACTTTGGGGGTTGGCCAGGATTTTGTCGAGGAGCCCCGTTGCAATGCCCTCACCCTTGGCCTCCGCCGCCACTTCCCGGGCAAACTCGGCGAGCTTGTCGCTGGTGAGCCGCATGCCCAGGCCGAACTCGGCGGCGTCCTCAAAGAGGCTGTTTGACCAGGCGGGACCCCGGCCGTCGCTCCGTTGGGCGTAGGGGGTGGTGGGGAGGTTCCCGCCGTAGATGGAGGAGCAGCCCGTGGCGTTGGCGATAACCGCCCGGTCGCCGTAGAGCTGGGAGAGGAGCTTGACGTAGGGGGTCTCGCCGCAGCCGCCACATGCGCCGGAGAACTCGAAGAGGGGGCGCTTGTAGGCCAGGCCCTTGACGGCGCCCAGGTTCAGTTCCTCCGTGGGAACTTCCGGCAGCGTAAGGAAATAGTTCCAGGCGGCGGCTTGTTCGGCGTGGTATTCCGGGTTGTCCGCATAGCTGACCCAGCTTAGGGCCTTCCTGTTGGGGTCGTCCTTGGATTTGCCGGGGCAGGCGTTGATGCAGACCCCGCATTCCATGCAGTCCTCGGCGGAGATGACGAGGGTCGTCTTCCTGCCCTCCACCGGCTTGGGTTTAATAGCCGCCGTCTTGAAGCCCTTGGGGGCCTTGCCGACTTCCGCATCGCTCAGGTTCTTCATGCGGATACAGGCGTGGGAGCAGACCGCAGAGCAGGTGCCGCACTGGACACAGAGTTCCGGGTCCCAACCGGGTACCCGCTCGGCGATGGCCCGCTTCTCGTACTGGGTGGTGGCGGTGGGGAAGGTCCCGTCCGCGGGAATCTTGCTCACCGGGAGCTTGTCCCCCTCCTGGACGGAAACCGCGCCCAGCACATCCCGTATCCAGGCGTCCTTGGCGGTGGCGAAGGGCTGCTTCATGTGGTGCTTGCTGTCCGCTGCGCCGTGTTTCACTTCCTCCACCGCGTTAAGGGAGGCGTCCACCGTGGCGTAGTTCTTCTGGACCACGTCCGACCCCTTCTTGCCATAGCTCTTTTCGATAAACTTCTTCATATACTTGACCGCGTCGGCCTCGGGGAGTACCCCGGACAGCTTAAAGTAAGCGGCCTGCATCACCGTGTTGATACGGTTCCCCATGCCGGTTTTCCGGGCAATCTCTGCGGCGTTTATCACGTAGAACTTGACCTTCTTTTCGATGATACGCTTCTGAGCTTCCACGGGGATTTCCGCCCACACTTCGGCGGCGCCGTAGGGGCTGTTGAGGAGGAAGACGCCCCCTTCCCTGATGTTCGCCAGGAAGTCGAAGGTCTCCATGTAGGAGAACTTGTGGCAGGCCAGGAAGTCCGCCTTGGTGATCAGGTAGGGGCGGCGTATGGAGCCCTTGCCGAAGCGCAGGTGGGATACGGTGAAGCCCCCGCTTTTCTTGGAGTCGTAGGCGAAGTAGGCCTGGGCGGAGAGTTCCGGCTTGGCGTCCCCGATGATCTTGATGGAGTTCTTGTTGGCCCCCACGGTACCGTCGGAGCCGAGGCCGTAGAACATGGCTTCGTTCATACCCTCTTCGGCCAGGATGAAGTGCTCGTCGTAGGGGAGGCTCCGGCCCAGCACATCATCGTTGATGCCCACGATAAACTTAGAGGTCTTCTTCCCGCTCAGGTTATCAAAGACCCCCTTAACCATAGCCGGGGTGAATTCCTTGGACCCCAAGCCGTAGCGCCCGCCCAGTACCAGGGGGTAATCCTTGAAGGGCGCCTTGCCCTCGGCCTGGACTTCCCCGATGGCGGTACGCACATCCTCATAGAGGGGCTCCCCTAATGAGCCGGGTTCCTTGGTCCGGTCCAGCACGGCGATAGCCTTGACCGTGGCGGGCAGGGCCTTTACAAAGGCCGCAGCGTCGAAGGGCCGGTAGAGCCGCACCTTGAGCACCCCCACCTTCTCACCCTTCTTGTTCAAATACTCCACCGTCTCTTCGCAGGTCTCCGCGCCGCTGCCCATGATGATGATCACCCGTTCCGCATCTGCGGCTCCGAAGTAGTCATAGATATGATACTGCCGCCCGGTAATCCCGGCGTACTTGTCCATCTCGGCCTGTACTATAGAAGGAACTTTAACATAATACTGGTTGACCCCCTCCCGGCCCTGGAAATAGGTGTCCGGGTTCTGGGCGGTACCCCGAATTTGAGGCTTCTCCGGGGTCAGGCCCCGGAGGCGGTGCGAGCGGACCAGGTCGTCGTCGATCATCTGCTTCAGGGTGTCGAAGCCGACCTCCTCAACCTTTTGGAGTTCGTGGCTGGTGCGGAACCCGTCAAAGAAGTGGAGGAAGGGGATCCGGGAGCGGAGGGTTGCGGCGTGGGCAATAACCGCCAGGTCCGCCACTTCCTGGACGCTGTTGGAGCTGAGCATGGCCCAGCCGGTCTGGCGGCAGGCCATCACGTCCTGGTGGTCCCCGAAAATCGACAGGGAACTGGTGGCCAGCGCCCGTGCGGCGATATGGAACACCGTGGAGGTCAGCTCCCCGGCGATCTTGTACATGTTGGGGATCATGAGGAGGAGCCCCTGGGAGGCGGTAAAGGTGGAGGACAGTGCCCCGGTGGTCAAGGCCCCGTGGACCGCCCCGGCCGCGCCGGCCTCACTCTGCATTTCCACCACCTGGGGGATGGTGCCCCAAAGATTCTTCTTGCCCTGGGCGGAGAGCTCATCGGCAACCTCACCCATAGGGCTGGAGGGGGTAATCGGATAAATCGCAATTACTTCGCTTAACGCGTGGGCCACCTGACCCGCCGCAGTGTTTCCGTCAATCATAACCATGTGTTTGTCTGACATTGTTTTTCCTTCTTGAGTTTGTATACATTCATTGTAGTTTGGGGAAAGGAAACATTCAAGAGTGCGCGCAGGTACTGCACGGGTCGTACCCAGCCGTGGTACGACCCGTACGGTAGGTCTATTTCTTCCGTGAGGCCGCGATGCTGGTCTGGGTAAGCCTGTTGTCGATGCTCCCCAGAATGGCCCGTGCGGACTGGCTTTTTTCGATACTGCCCCGGAAATCGGCGCCGGAAAGCGCGGTTTGCGCCTGGTCCACCTGGCTCCGGGCGTTGTTAAAATCCCCGTTGATAGTGTTAAAGTCCACCCGGACGTTTCTGCTCCTGGCGGTATTGATGTTCTTTTGGGTTTCCTCCACCATAGTCCGCACACCGTTTAGAAGGTTCGTTGCCTCGTCCCGGGCCCTTTGAGCCCCGGTCTTACCGTCCGCTATTGCTTTTTCGGAGGCGGTTACCACTTCCTGGGCATAGGTCTTTGCGGAATCGTACTTTTTGGCCGCCGCTTCGGTCCGCATAGTAGCCAGGGCGTCCCGGGCGCGGATAATTGAGGGGCTTCCGTAGGCTACGGCGTCGGGATCGTTTTCCGCCCTGGCCAGGGCCTCCGCCGCATTATCCATCTCCGTAGTGGGGGCCTTGGCACACCCGCTAAGAAACACCGCCAGGGCCAGCACGGCCATCAACATAAGGGGCATTCTGCTGCTATTCAATTGTATCCTCCTGAAAATCTATACATACATTCTAAATCATCCCCTTGGCTTATGCAAGTAATGATAAAGTCCTTAATATTATCGGTAGAAGTTCGACAATAAAGTATACTATGGTGGCATATATTTCCAGGAAAAAGGCCCTGGTCCGGCTGATGCTTTCATTTTCCCTTGGCGCCGCCGTATTGACCCTGGCGTGGGAGGTCTTGAAGGGACCGCGGCTGGGTCCCCACTACGATTATCTCCTTACCTTTATGGAAAGCGCCCCCGTGTCCGGAGAATTGCTGCTCATCGAAACCCGGCTGCCCCAGCCCGATATCGCCGGGACCATTGATGCCGCCCCCGTGGATATGGTTGTGGAACCTGCGGTGGCGGCCCAGGTGGTGATGACCCTGGCGGAGATGAACGCCGCCTCCCTCGTCATCCAGGCTCCGCTTGCGCCCTCGACCGGGTTAGACCCCGGCTCTGTGCCTCCGGAAGAACTCCGCCTCCGGTTTGAGGGGGAGTTCTTCCTGGTGGAACGGAATATCAGGAACCTCTTTGAAGCCATCAGGCTGGGGTTTATCCTGCCCGCCGAGGCGGAACGGTATGTGGGGGAGCTGGTAAATATCACCACCCGGGGGAAGGACCGGCTCCTGGGGGTGCTGCTCCCCCAGGATAGGCAGAACCGGAGCCCCCTGGAGCAGGCTTCTGCGGTTTTTGGCCCGGACAGGGCGGACCCCGGTCTCCGCCTATGGCTGCCCGGCGGGAACCTTTATTTCAAGCCCCAGCCGGATTGGGACGGCAAAATCCGCCGTATTGCCCCGCTGGAGCATATCGTCTATGCCGCCCTCAAAAACCGCCTTGAAACGGAGCCTCTGCCCGGGGCGCTGTTCTTTGTTCCGGTGACCGAGGGGGATTTCCGGCGGATTCCCCTGGCGGCGTTTCTGGAGTACGAGGAGGCGGACCGGGAGCTCTACCGGCTTTTAACCGCCGCCGAAAGCCAGGGCATCTATGCGGAGCTTACCCCGGAAAACTACCCCGGCTATCTCTACGAATATGCCCGGGATGTGCGGGAGGAACTGCTGCGGGAAGGCGACGGGGACAGGAAGGTCCGCTGGCTTAACGCCCGGGCAAAGTACCTCCAATCCCTGGAGGACTTTTTCACCGGTCCCTCGGAGGCGAAGTTGGTAGGGGGATATGAGGAGTTGATCGCCGCCGAGTCCCTGGATGTAGAGGGCATACGGCGGATCACCGCCTTACGGAATGAGCTGATCCTGACCTTCCGGACCCTGCGGGACCGCTATGCCGCACTTATGGGGATGCGGGCAAACCTGGAACGTACCCTATCCGGCTCTTTCTGCATCATGGGCGCCCCGGACCCGGACCTAGAGACCTCCGCCCTTCTGGCCAACACCCTCCTTTCAGGCTTTTCCCTCCACCCCGGTGATGACCGGGGGACCCTGTGCTGGTCCCTCCTGGGGCTGTTCATCATCATGGCGGGTATTGCGTTAGTCGGTCCCTGGATTTCCCTGGGGGTGGGCCTGCTCCTGACCGCCGTATTGGGGGCGGCCTTTTCCTATTACTTTATCCTCACCGCCATTTGGATGGACCCCCTTATCCCCCTCAGCGCCGCCCTTGCGGGCCTATCCTTCTCCTTCGCCTTTGCCCTCCTTGCCAAGCGCCGCGCCGCCGCCCGACTCCGCCGCGCCTACGGTTCCCGCATGGCCCCGGCCTATTTGAACCGCCTTATCCGGGCGGGCGGCCCCCGTCCCACCGAGACCCTGCCGGCCAATGCCGCCATAGTGGCGGTACGGGAGGGCAACCTGAGCGGCATAGAGAACCGGAGCAGCCCCCGGGAAGCCGCCCGTGCGGCAGCGGCCTTTCGGGAAGAGGTTTTCCGCATTGCCGGCCGCGCCGGGGCGGTGATGACCGGTTTCGAGGGGGACCTGGCGATGTTCGCCCTGGGCTCCCCCCAGGAGCGGCAGGCCATGAAGAAGATGAAGACCCTCCACCCCTACGTAGACGGTCCCGGCGCCAATAGCCCGGCGGCACGGGCCGCAGAATTGGTGGTAACCACCATCAAAGATGGCCCCCCCCAGGCCGCGTCCTGGCATTTTGCCATTGATACCGGTATTTGTTGTTTCTCCTGGTCTCCTGCCGCCGGCCTTGGCGCCG
Organism: Spirochaetia bacterium; assembly: GCA_025997675.1. GTDB lineage: Bacteria > Spirochaetota > Spirochaetia > Treponematales > Breznakiellaceae > Termitinema. The sequence continues at coordinate 32,674 of BNUX01000023.1, forward strand.
TAGGCCGCGCTGCGGTTACCGCCCGGCTTTTCTCCACCCTATGTTCCCGGTATAAAACCCGTGTCCTCATAAGCGGGCGGGTCGCGGAAATGCTGGAGGAGGACCCTGCCGGGGGCTTGAAAAAGCTGGGGGTGGTGGTGGATGAGGAAAGCGGGGAGCGGGAGGAGTTTTACGCACTGGGGGATGAGTAACCTAGAGCGGCCTCATCCCCCCACCACGGTAACTTCCCCATCCACCACCCACTGTAACCGTTCCTCCCAGGCGGGCTTATCGGCTCGGCGGTCGAAGATAACCAGGTAGCAGTCTGCGGGGCCGCCGTCAGAGGAACGGAGGGCGCGCCGTCCCGGGGTGGGGGCGAAGGTGTCCCGGTACCGGAGTATCTGCTTTTTCCCCTCAGCCATGACCCCTTCAAAGGTCTTTCCCTGCCGGATGAGCTTTACTTCGATAATATCCCAGGAGCCGTTATATTCCACCGCCAGGTCCATCCGCCCCCGCCCTGCGGCGTACTCCCGCTCAATGCGGCCGTTTCCGTTGATAACCCGCTGGAGGAAGGCCATCAGGAGCAGGTGGGGGAAAGCCTCCGGGTACTTCATCATTACTTCCCAGGCTTCGGAATTGGTGTGCCAAAAGTCCTGGAACTCACGGAGCAGGGCGTCCATGTCCAGGGTTCCGTCCGGCTTTTGCCACCGCCACTCCGGCTCGGTAAGGGCCATTTGAGCGCCGTAGGTGAGCTGCCGGGCTATCACTTCCCGGTAGATGGGGTTCGCTATGGTAGGGCTCTTGCCGGTTTCGGCGGATACCAGGCCCAGGTCCAGGCAGAGCCGGAACGCTTCCCCTTCCGCTATAAAGGGGTCCGGTTCACCGGTGATAAGGGTTTCCATGAGCTTACGAACCCGGCTGTCATCCATCCGGTACACCAGGGCGTCCAGGTGGGTTTCCCGTGCCTCTATCATTTGTTTGCGGGCTAAGAGGATATGGTCAATCGTTACCGTTTCAGTGCTGTCCTCATCCAGAACCCTCATGGTGGCCCGCTTGAACAGGGAATTGACTATCCAGGGCTGGCCCTTGGACTGCTCGTAAACATAATCCAGGGCCTCCGGGGTAATCTGTTGGCCGTTTTCCTTGGTCCTCTGGGCAAAGAGGCGGGTTATGCCATCCTTTTGAAAGTTGGATAGGGTTGCCGAGTCTTCCTTAATGTTGAAGGGAGAACCGGGATTGGGGGCAACACCGTCCTTGGCAGCGGTGATGTAGTCCTTAAGGTCCCGCATACCTACCAGGGCGATGGAGATGGGGAATTTGCCAACCCCACGGGTGGCAAACCCGTCCCGTAACTGACGGAGGAAGCTGATAAGGGCTTCTCCGGTAAGGGTATCAACCTCGTCAAAGAGGACGATCAGGGGTTTGGGAGCGGTCAACTTTGACCAATTTGTCAAGGTCTTATTCAACATACTGGAAGGGGTATCCCTATCGGTTTTGGGGACAGGCAGACCATACCATTCAGCATACGTCGAAATGGCTTCATATATGTTCGGCATGGCCTTTTCCACTTCGGTCACCCCCTGGCAACGCTCCACCGTTACATAACAGGCAGCCGCAGTGCCGGCGGCGTTTATCTCCCGCGCCCAGCTTTGGAGGAAGGTCGTCTTTCCGGTTTGCCGGGGGGCATGGAGTACCCAATAGAGCTGGTCCCGTATATAGCGGTGCAGCTGGGAACCTACCAGCCGTTCCTCCGGGGGCAGCATATAGTGCATCTCCGGGCGGCAGGGGCCGGTGGTATTGAAAAAGCGGACAGGTCGTTTATCCATGCCTCTGAGTATACATGAATATGGCGAAGCATGATAAGGGGCTGCCGGGACGGTGAGGCCCGCTACAGGGCGCGCCCTATCTGTTTGTCGCCGTGGACACCGACCAGGCACTGTCGGTTGCAGTCCACCATGATGTCCATATCTTTCAGGGGGATTGCCCCCAGGAGGACCTCCGGAGCGTTGGGCATTAACCGGGGCCGGCAGATCATGGATCGGTCTTTCCAATGTACCTCTACCGGGTCCGTTGTTTGACAATCATCGCCGCTACCGCTTCCCGTAATCCGCAGTTCCAGGGCTTGCCGGACGGCTTCGTTGATGACGAGCGTATCGGCGCCCGTATCCGCCACAACCTGTAGGGTCGTTTCCCGAACCTCCGACTCTTTGATATACCCTCGCCTCACATCTATCACATCACCTACGTTTTTCAGGGTGATTTCGTCATACACCGTTCCCATTGTTACCTCCCGGTACTACGGCTAGGGCCGCCCCCCCCACAAAAAAAGGGGAAGACCGGGGCATAGTGCCCAATCTTCCCCCCTGCCTAAGAATGGTACCGTCAGTCAACCCACTCGACTTCGATAACATCACCATCAGAAAGGAAATATTCCTCCCCGCCGTCAGCTGATTTCTTTTTTAAGCTATAACCAGATACCGTAAGTGTTTTACCGTCAGATGACAATTTAGCTTTTGAGTTACCATAGCCTTTGTCTGACTTAAACGTAAGGTCGTTCCCGGACTTGGTATAGGTGCCTTCATCCGTAATGGTTGCCGCCGCCAGAACTGCAGCCGGAATACCGGCTCCGGACGCGGATACGGTAAGTTTATACTTGTTACCGGATGACAACTCAGCCTTCACTGTCACCGTCATGCCAGGATACGATGTATCCTCATACTCATAAGTACCGAATTCACAAGCCGCCATCACCAAACTAAGACCCAGAACAACGAGCAGGCCCATAAGGACCCTTGAAACTTTGAAGCTTTTCATTTAAAAGCCTCCTTCCTCTATATGAACCTCCCCACAAGGGGCGGTTTCTTCTCCGCCGGTCACCCGACGCAAAATACCAGTTACGGAGAATGTATCATGTCATATCCAAACGGTCAAGACCCTTCAACAAGCTTGGAGCGATCCTACAACAAGCTTGGAGCGATCCTGCTACAAGCTTGGAGCGATCCTGCTACAAGCTTGTAGCGATCCTTCTACAAGCCTTAGTGAAGCCCCTTCACCGTATCGCCGGATTGTCCAATCCTCATTAAAACGGTATGCTCCGGGTATAAATGGATGAACAAAGCGCTATAGCCCCCGTCAAAGCGCCGGGACAGTATTTTTCCCCCCTCCAGATTGGCTCCATTGTAGAGCTCATCCCGTTTTTCCCGGTTGAATCCGGCGTACTCGGGGCCTTCTCTGCCGTCAGAACCGGCCGGGAGGTGGTTCTGGTAGCCCGGAAGGGCAAGCTTTTTGGGCTTATCCCCTGCGGTACCCTGGAAAAGATCCTCAACCGGGGCGGCACGGTCTTACCGGACCTGACCGCCTACCTGATTCCGCCCCTGGGTATCGTCGATGCCTTCACCTCCCTTGACGCGGTGATGGCGCGCTACATCAAGGGGGAAGCGGGGAATGGCGCCGGCTGGTTTGTGGTTCTGCATAAGGAGTCCTACCTGGGGGTGGTGGGGCTCCGCAAGATAATTGAGTATACCAATACCATGCGGGTCCGGGACCTTGTCCAGGCGGGGGAGATACAAAGGCACCTCCTGGACAAGTCCCGTGTTACCGATCCCCGGTTCCGGGTTCTGCTATACAACAAGATGGCCCATGAGTTGGGGGGTGATTTTTACCGGGTATTCCGGAGCGACAGGGACCGCTACCTTATCGGGTGTTTTGACGTAGCGGGGAAGAACATCTCCGGGTCCCTGGCGACCATGTCCCTTGGGGCCTGTTTTTCCGCCCTGGAACTCCTCACCTTTAAGGGATGCCCGGAGGAGATCACCCGGTTTATCAATTCCCTAGTCCGTGATGTAAGTCCTCCGGGGCTTTTCATCACCGCCGTATTATTCTACGTAGATTTCACCACCGGGACCGTGACCATCCACAACTGCGGTTTTTCCCCGGCGCTCATCTTTGCCCCCCGCGACACCCGGATCGCCTACAAGGTCCTCCAGCCAAGCCTTCCCCCCCTCGGCATCCAGGAAGAGCTGGCCCTGGAGACCGGCCAGACCATCCCCATCCGGCCGGGTCTCCGGCTCACCGCCTATTCCGACGGCCTGACGGACATGACCAACATTCACCGGGAGCGCTACGGGGAGGAGCGGACCTTTACCCTATTAAAGAAGTTCCAGAGGATTCCCCAGCCCCGTCTTCGCGAACTTCTGGAGAAGGAGATAGCCCTTTGGATAGGGGAAGAGCCCGGGGCCGCGCTACGGGGCGCATCCCTAGCGGACGATGTCACCTTGGTAGATATTCGGTTCGGGTAGTGGTATACTACGACCCATGAACGACGACCACCTAAACTGGCACGGCGCCTTCTACGACGCAATCCGCCTCGAGCTGGAGGACTACCTGGACATCCTCACCTTCGAGTTCGAGCATCAACTGAACACCGACCCCTTAATCATCGACGCGCTTATTTTAAAGAAGAGGAAGCCGGTAGTGATAGAAAAGAACATCGCCACAGTATTCAAAACGACCAACATAGTGGAGTTCAAGAGCCCCGAAGACTATTTATCCATAGGTGATTTCCACAAAGCCATAGCCTACACACATTTATACTGCGCCACGGCACAAGACGCATCCATTACCGA